>JAIYDD010000200.1 GCA_027487675.1 Acetobacteraceae bacterium
AGGTCCAGGAAACTCAGTTTCCTGGCGGGTGGGTGCGGGAGGGCAGCGCCCTCCCGCTGCCTTCTTCAGCCGGCGAATTTCCGCAGCCTGCTAGACCACCGCGGTCATCCCGCCATCGACGAACAGCACCTGGCCGTTGACGAAGCTGGCGGCGTCGGAGGCCAGGAACACCGCGGCGCCGCCCAGCTCCTCGACATTGCCCCAGCGGCCGGCCGGCGTGCGGCGGCAGAGCCAGTCGGAGAACGCCGCGTCCTCCACCAGGGCGCGGTTCATCTCGGTCGCGAAGTAGCCGGGCGCGATGCCGTTCACCTGCAGCCCGTGCTTCGCCCAGTCCGCGCACATGCCGCGCGTCAGCATCCGCACCGCGCCCTTGCTGGCGGCATAGGGCGCGATGGATGGCCGGCCGAGCTCGCTCTGCACCGAGCAGATGTTGATGATGCGCCCGCGCCCGCGCGCGATCATGTGCCGGGCCACGTGCTTGGCCACGTAGAAGACCGCGTCGAGGTTGGTGCGCATCAGCTCGCGCCAGGCCTCCTCGGCGAAGTCCTGCAGCGGCGCGCGGCGCTGGATGCCGGCGTTGTTGACCAGGATATCGAGGTCGCCGCGCGCCAGCACCTCCGCCACCCCGGCCTGCACGGAGGCGGGATCGGTCACGTCGAAGGGCGCCGTCTCGGCCACCAGTCCCTGCGCCGCCAGCGCGTCGGCCGCGGCGCGCAGCTTCTCCGGCGTCCGGCCGTTGAGCACCACCGTGGCGCCGGCTTCGCCCAGCGCGCGGGCAAGCGCGAGGCCGATGCCCTGGCCGCCCCCGGTCACCAGCGCCCGGCGGCCGGAAAGGTCGAACAGCTTCGGCAGCATCGTCGTCATCCCCTGCGGCGCGGCGATCGGCCGGCGCGTGCCGCCGGGATAGTCGCGGCGCCGGCGCGCGACAACCGCGGCCGCTCAGCCCGGCAGCGCGTCGGCGAAGGCCGCGGCGGACCGGGCCGCGAAGCGCCAGACCTCGGCCTCCTTCGCCTCGGTCACGGCCAGGGCTTCCTCGGTCAGGCGCGGAAGGGCCGCGATCAGCGCGGCGAGCAGGCGCGCATCGGCCGCTGCCAGGGAAGCGGCGAAGGCGGCCAGCTCCGCCGCGCCGTACGACCGGCAGGTGACATGAAGGACCGGGCCGAACTCGTCGGTCGGCATGTCCGGTGGCAGCGTAGCGAAGAGGAGCGGCTCGCTGTCGGCCGGCCGAAGCTCGATCCCGGGTTCCTGCGCGACGCGCACCAGGCGGATGCCGAGCCGTGCGAAGCGCGCCTCCTCCGTCGCGGCCTCGATCGCGGTGACCAGGAAATCGGCATAGGCCGGGCCGAGCACGCGTTCCTCGCCGACGACCTTCGTCCAGGACAGCGGCAGCGCATCCGGCTGCCCGGCCGTCTCGTTCGCCGGCAGGACCTCGATGTCGCGCAGCCGCAGCCCGGCGGTGCGCAGGCCGGCATAGGCGATATCCGCGGCATCCTCGGCCAGCGCCATGATCCCGAAGCGGGCGCCAGGGCCGATCGGCTGGGAGGTGGAGAGCGACAGGCGGACCCAGCCCGGGCCATCCCGCCGCAGCGTCGCATCGGCGCCCGGCGTCACCTCGAGCTTCGACGGATCATCGAGGCGCGCGCGCGCCGCGGCCTGCAGCCGGCCGTCACGGTCGCGCAGCAACAGCGCGACGCCCGGCCGCTCCATCGCCCGGACCGACACCGCGAAGCCGGTCACGCCGGTCGCCGGCACGGCGAACTGCGCGAGGTGCGGGCCCTTGCCCTCGCGTTCCCGCAGGACGATGCGCCCATCGACCTCCCGCACCGTCGCGTTCAGCGGCACGAGCGCCGCGGCATCGACCCGCAGGCCCGGCGCCGCCGCCCCGCGCGGCTCCGGTGCGGCCTCGACGGCACCGGGTTCCGGGCTTGCCATGTCACGCCGATCCACCTGACGCCCTTCCCCTCGTCCTTGCCGGCCCCGCGGACCGGCGGAGCCGGCACTCCCGGCCTGCGGCGGCTTTCCTGCTCCGTGTCGCCGGGCGGGCGCCCGGCGCCGGGACAAGACAACGAACCCGCCGGCCCCGACGGCGTCCGCTGCGCGCCGACCGTCACCCGCTCACCCAGCGCCGAGGCCACCGACCGGTTCCGGCAGCGCCGTCGAACGCGAAGCGCAGGGCAGGCCGCGGCCGTGACAATGGCCGCCGGGCCCCCCGCCGCTTCATCCCACGCGCGCCGGCCGCTGCGAAGCCCCTTCGCCGGACAGCACGCAGGCGGGTGCCGCGGCCGCGCGGGGGATTGTCAGGCCCGCACGGCATCCTGGCGCAGGAACCACTCGAAGGTCTCCATCAGGCCGTCGCGCAGCGCGATCCGTGGCTTCCAGCCAAGCCCGCTGATCAGCGAGACGTCCATGCACTTGAGCATCGTGCCGTCCGGCTTGCTGGTGTCCCAGTCGAGCCGCCCGCGAAAGCCCGTCACCTCCGCCATAAGCTCCGCCAGTTGCCGGATGGTGATGTCGGAGCCGGTGCCGACATTGACGTGGCCGTGGTCGGAATAGTGGCGCAACAGGAAGACGCAGGCATCGGCCAGGTCGTCCACGTTGAGGAATTCGCGCCGCGGCGCACCGGTGCCCCAGCAGACCACGGAATCGTCGCCGCGCCGCGCCGCCTCGTGGAAGCGGCGCATCAGCGCCGGGATCACGTGGCTGTTCTCCGGGTGATAGTAGTCGTTCAGCCCATAGAGGTTGCACGGCATGGCGCTGATGTAGTCGGCGCCGTGCTGGCGGCGATAGGCCTCGCACAGCTTGATGCCCGCGATCTTGGCCACCGCGTACCATTCGTTGGTCTTCTCGAGCGGGCCGGTCAGCAGCGCCGTCTCGGGGATCGGCTGGGGTGCCTCGCGCGGATAGATGCAGGAGGAGCCGAGGAAGAGCAGCTTGCCCACGCCGGCCAGGTGCGACCCGTGCACCAGATTGCACTCCATCACGAGGTTCTCGTAGATGAAGTCGGCCGGATAGGTGTTGTTGGCGTGGATGCCGCCGACCTTCGCCGCCGCCACCACCACCACGTCGGGGCGCCGGTCCGCGAGCCAGGCATGCACCGCGGCCTGGTCGCGCAGGTCGAGCTCCGCCCGGCCGGCCGTCAGGACCTCGACATCCTCGGTTGCCAGGCGGCGCAGGATCGCCGACCCGACCATCCCGCGATGGCCGGCGACGAAGACCTTCCGGCCGCGCAGTTCGAAGGCCGCGTCAGCCATGCGGCATCTCCGGCTTGCGGACGCGGATGTCGGCCGCGGCGGAGTTGGTGGAGCCTTCGCGCAGCGCGGCGAGGTCGGCCAGCACCATCTCCCGGCACAGCTCCTCCATCGTCACCTTGGGCTCCCAGCCGAGCTTGGCCTTGGCCTTGGCGGGGTTGCCGATCAGCAGGTCCACCTCGGTAGGACGGAAGTAGCGCGGATCGACCTTCACCAGCACGCGGCCGGTCCTGCGGCAGAGGCCTTCCTCGGCGACGCCTTCGCCGCGCCAGTCCAGCGGCAGGCCCGCGGTCTCGAAGGCCAGGGCGGTGAAGCTGCGGACGGTGTGGGTGCTGCCGGTGGCCAGCACGTAGTCGTCGCCCTCCGGCTGCTGCAGGATCCGCCACATGCCTTCGACATAGTCGCGCGCATGGCCCCAGTCGCGCTTGGCGTCGAGGTTGCCGAGGTAGAGCGTCCGCTGCCGGTCCATTGCGATGGCGGCGGCCGCGCGGGTGATCTTGCGCGTCACGAAGGTCTCGCCGCGCCGCGGGCTCTCATGGTTGAACAGGATGCCGTTGGAGGCGTGCAGGCCATAGGCCTCGCGGTAGTTCTTGGTGAT
>JAIYDD010000023.1 GCA_027487675.1 Acetobacteraceae bacterium
GGGCGCACCGCGGCGGCTGCCAAGGGCGGGCGCAAGGCCGCGGCCCCCGCCACCACCCGCAAGGCGCCGGCGCGCGGCGCCGCGGGGCGCACCGCGGCGGCGGCGAAGGGCGGGCGCAAGGCTGCTCCCGCCACCACGCGCAAGGCCCCGGCGCGCGGCGCCGCGGGGCGCACCGCGGCGGCGGCCAAGGGCGGGCGCAAGGCCGCTTCCCCGGCCGGCAGCGCGGCACGCAAGCCGGCCGCCAAGGCGAAGGCCGGCACGACGCGCGCCGCCGCGAAGCCCGCCGCGTCGAAGGCGCGGGGCACGCGATCCGCTGCCGCGGCCAAGGCCGGCAGCACGCGCACGCCGCGCAAGGCCGCCCCCGCACGGGCGGGTGGCGCGAAGGGCGGTGCGGCCAAGGCCGGCACCACGCGCAAGCCCGCGGGCGGCAAGCCAGCCGGGCGGACCGGCACGCCGCGCGGCCGCGGCGCCGGCGCGGCGCGCATGCACTGAACGGGAATTGGGCGGCCGGCGCGAGGCTCTACCCGCGCGCCGGCCCCCCCCGAACCGCCGATGCAATGCATGGTCGGACCGGCGACCTTCCTCCGCCCGCGTCGCGGCGGGGCCGGGCGTTCCGCTCGGCGCCCGACCGCCCCATGACCGCCCGGCGGGCGGTGCGTTGCGCCGCCCCCTCCACAGCGGCGCGGCTTCGGGCAACACTGGCGCATGCACATCGCCGCCCCCCGAACCGCGCTGGTCATCGGTGCCGGCATCATGGGCCTCTCGGCCGCCTGGGCGCTGGCGCGCGCCGGCGTCGCGGTGCGGGTGCTGGACCAGGACCCGGTGCCCAATCCGCGCGGATCGTCGCATGACGACCACCGGCTGATCCGCCACGCCTATGGGGCGGAAGCCGGCTACATGCGGATGATCGACCCCGCCCATGCCGCCTGGGACCTGCTGTTCGACGAAGCCGGCAGCCGCCCCTATGTCCAGACCGGCGTGCTGGCGCTGTCCAACGCCCCCGGCGGCTGGCTGGAGGCGAGCCGCCTGGCGCTGCGGGCGGATGGCCATGCAGTGAGCGACCTGCCGGCGGCGGAGGTCGCCGCCCGCTACCCCTTCCTCTCGCCGGAGGGGCTGGCGGATGCCTTCCATCTCGCCCCGGGGGGCGTGCTGCTGGCCAGCCGCATCCTCGCCGCGCTGGTGGAGGTGCTGGCGCGCCGCGGCATCACGGTCGGGCGCGCCCGCGCGGCCGCCGTCGATCCCGACCGCGGTTCGGCGACGCTGGCCGACGGCACGCGGCTCTCGGCCGACCTGCTGGTGGTGGCCGCCGGGCCCTGGGCGCTGCGGCTGCTGCCCGGCCGCGCCGCCACCATGCGCCCGGCGCGGCAGGTGGTGGTGCGGCTGGCGCCGCCGGATCACGCCGCACCGGGCTGGGCGGCGGCGCCGATGCTGCTGGATCTCGCCGAGGATGGCGGGTTCTACGCGGTGCCGCCGGTGGCCGGCACGCCGCTGAAGATCGGCGACCACCGCTTCGGCCCGACCGTCGATCCCGACGCCCCGCGCGACGCCTCGCCGGAGGAGATCGAGGCGATCCTGGCGCTGGCCCGGCACCGCATCCGCGGCCTGGCCGGCTACCGCATCCTCTCCGCCGCCGCCTGCTGGTACGACGTGGCGCCAGGGGAACGCTTCGCGGTGGAGCCGATCGGCGCCCAGGGCATCGTGATGACCGGCTTCACCGGCCACGGGTTCAAGTTCGGCGCGCTGCTCGGCCTCGCCCTGGCGCGCGCGGCCGGCGACCCGGCGCTGCTGGCGGGGCTCGGGCCCTGGGCGGCGGGGATCGCGGCGCCGCCGCCACAGCTTCTCTCGGACCTTGCACGGGACCCCACGGCATGACCCCCACCACCGCCGCCGACGACCTGGTCTTCGGCCTGACCCGCGTGCTGGACCTGCCCGGCCTCACCGCCGCCGCCGGCGCGCCGCTGTCGGCCACCGACATCGAGGCGCTGGTGACGGAAGCCGACCGCTGGTGCCGCGAGGTCCTCGCACCCGGCTGGCAGGAGGCCGACCGCCACGGCGCCCACTATGCCAACGGCACCGTCACCACGCCCGCCGGCTACAAGCCCGCCATGCAGGCCTGGATCGGGAGCGGCTGGCAGGGGGTCGCGGCGCCCGAGGCGCAGGGCGGCCAGGGCCTGCCGCACGCCGTCTGGACCGCGGTGACCGAACTGGCCAGCACCGCCGACATGGCCTTCTTCCTCGGGCCCATCCTGACCGCCGGCGCCATCGACCTGCTGATCGGCCACGCGACGGAGGAACAGCAGGCGAAGTGGCTGCCGAAGCTGGTCACCGGCGAATGGAACGGCACCATGTGCCTGACCGAGCCGCAGGCGGGATCGGACCTCGCCGCGCTGCGCACGCGCGCCGAGGATCTCGGCGGCGGCCGCTACGCGCTGCACGGCCAGAAGATCTACATCACCTGGGGCGAGCACGACTGCACGGACAACATCCTGCACCTGGTGCTCGCCCGCCTGCCCGGCGCGCCGGAGGGATCGCGCGGCATCAGCCTGTTCGCCGCGCCCAAGGTGCTGCCGGACGGGTCGCGCAACGCGCTGCGCTGCGGCGGCATCGAGAAGAAGATGGGCATCCACGCCAGCCCCACCTGCGTGATGCTGTTCGAGGGCGCGGAGGCCGAGCTGGTCGGCGAGCCCAATCGCGGGCTCAACGCGATGTTCGCCATGATGAACGCGGCGCGGCTGGCGGTCGGCGTGCAGGGCGTCGGCGCCGGAGCCAAGGCGCTGCAGCTGGCCGAAGCCTATGCCGCGCAGCGCAGCCAGTCCGGCCGCGTGATCGCCGACCACCCCGATGTCGCGCGCATGCTGCGGGAGATGCGGGCGGTGACGCTGGCCTGCCGGCTGCTGGCGCTGGAAGCCGCCGTGCAGATCGACCGGCACCATCTGCTGGGGGAGGACGCGGCGGCGACGCGGCTCGCGCTGCTGATCCCGGTCGTCAAGGCCTGGTGCACCGACCGCGGGGTGGAGATCGCCTCCACCGGCATCCAGGTGCATGGCGGGATGGGCTTCGTGGAGGACAGCGGCGCCGCGCAGGTGCTGCGCGACGTGCGCATCGCGCCGATCTACGAAGGCACCAACGGCATCCAGGCGATCGACCTGCTGGTGCGCAAGCTGGCCAGGGACGGCGGCGCGGCGATGGCCGCGCTGCTGGACGAGGTGGCGGCGATCCCCCGCCTGGCCGAGGCGGCGGCCGGCCTGCGCGAGGCCACCGCGACCATGCTGGCCCTGCAGGCGCGCGACCCGGATGCCGCGCAGTCGCTGGCCGCGCCCTACCTGGATGCCTGCGGCTGGGTCCTGGGCGGCTGGATGCTGGCGCGCGCGGCCGCCGCGGACCCGGACCGGGAAGGGCTGGCGGCCTTCTATGTCACGCGCTTGCTGCCGCGCGCGACGGCGCGTTGCATCGAGATCGCGCAAGCTTCCCAGGCGGGGGCGCCGGCCTGACGGGCGTTGCCGCGATGCACGCACCGGTGTAGTCCGGTGGTCATGCCTCTTGCGCCTGTCAGGGTCGCACGCATCTGGGGCGGGACGTCATGAACACCGCCATCTCCGCGCCAGCCCTGCACCGCCCCCGCCCCCGGATCGCCGTCATCGGCGCCGGGCCCGGTGGGCTCGCCGCCGCGATGCTGCTCGCCGCCTCCGGCGCGCGCGTCACGGTCCATGAGAAGGACGAGGTGGTGGGCGGGCGAACGCGCACGCTGACCTCGGCGGAGGGGTATTCCTTCGACCTGGGGCCCACCTTCTTCCTCTACCCGCGCATCCTGAAGGAGATCTTCCAGCGCTGCGGGGCTGAGCTGGAGGACGAGGTCGATCTGCGCCGGCTCGACCCGCAATACCGGCTGATCTTCGAAGGGCCGGGCGGCACGACCTCGCAGCTCGACTGCTCGTCCGACCTGGCGAAGATGGAAGCCGAGGTCGCGAAGCTGAACCCGCATGACAGCCGCGGCCTGCGCAGCTTCATGGAGGAGAACCGCGCCAAGCTGGCCGTCTTCCGCCCCGTGCTGGAACGCGCCTTCGAGCAGCCGGTGGACATGGTGCGCTGGGACATGATCCGCGCGCTGCCGCTGCTGCGGCCCTGGTCCACGGTGGACAAGGACCTGTCGCGGCACTTCGACGACCCGCGCGTGCGGCTGGCCTTCAGCTTCCAGACCAAATACCTGGGCATGAGCCCGTTCCGCTGCCCGTCGCTGTTCACCATCCTGTCCTTCCTGGAATACGACCACGGCGTGTACCACCCGATCGGCGGCTGCGGCGCCGTATCGTCGGCCATGCAGCGCGTCGCGGAACGGCTGGGGGCGGAGTTCCGCTTCTCCGACCCGGTGGAGCGCATCGCCTTCGACGGAAGGCGCGCGGTGGGCGTCGAGATCGGCGGGACGCGCCACGCCGCAGACGCCGTGGTGCTGAACGGCGACTTCGCGCATGCCGCGCCGAAGCTGATCCCGCCTGAACTCCGCAAGGACTGGTCCGACGCGAAGATCGAGAAGGCGCGCTATTCCTGCTCGACCTTCATGCTCTACCTCGGCCTCGACCGGACACTGCCGGACCTCTCGCACCACACGGTGCTGCTGAGCGAGGGCTACCGGGAGAACATCGCGGAGATCGAGGGCGGCACCATCCCCGAAGTGCCGTCCATGTACGTGCAGAACGCCTGCGTCACCGACCCGACCATGGCGCCGGCCGGGCATTCGGCGCTGTACGTGCTCGTCCCCGTGCCGAACCTGATCAAGCAGCCGAACTGGCCCGCGCAGGCGGCGCGCTACCGGGAAGTGGCGCTGGACCGGCTGAAGGCGCTCGGCCTCGGCGATATCCGCCCCCACATCCGCTACGAGAAGATCGTGGCCCCGCAGGACTGGCGCGACGACTACGCGGTGGGCTTCGGCGCGACCTTCAACCTCAGCCACGAACTGCCGCAAATGCTCTACTTCCGGCCGGGCAACCGGTTCCGGGACGTGCAGGGCGTCTACCTGGTCGGTGGCGGCACCCACCCGGGCAGCGGGCTGCCGGTGATCTACGAAGGCGCGCGCATCACCACCGGGCTGCTGTCCAAGGACCTCGGCCTGTCGCCCGAACCGTCCCGCCCTGCCGCCGGGGGCGACCTGGCCGCGGCCACGCCGGCGGCCGCCTATGGGCCGGATCGATAGGCTGGTCGGGGCGGGCGACCGGGAGGGCGCTGCCCTCCCGGACCCGCGCCGGGCACCCAGTCACGATGCGACGCATCGTGACTGGGACCCGGACGCCGGGGACCGTGGCGGTCCCCGGACCCCAGCCGTGAGTTTTGTCGCCAGTCCGGCAGGGGGCCGGACGCGCCTGTCCCGAAGGCTTGCCAGCGAGGCTCCTTCCCGGACTGGCGACCAACTGATGACGGGTCCAGGGGCGGCTCGCCCCTGGCAGGGGGGTGCAGGGGGGACAGCGTCCCCCCTGCGAACCGCCCCGAACATGCTATTGGTCCCGAGCCCCTAGGAGGAGTGCGTCGCATGGCTGAGCGGGTGGTGGTTGTCGGGGCCGGGCTGGGCGGGCTGGCGGCGGCCGTGGTCGCGGCGGCGCGCGGGCACAAGGTGACGCTGCTCGACAAGAACCCGTGGCTCGGCGGCAAGGCGGCGGTGCTGCATCTGGATGCGCCGGATGGCAGCGGGCGGCGCTGGCGCTTCGACATGGGGCCGACGATCCTGACGGTGCCGCGCGTGCTGCGCCGGATCTATGCCGAGGCCGGGCGCGACCAGGCGACGGAGCTGCCGCTGATCCGGCTGGATCCGCAGTGGCGCTGCTTCTTCGAGGACAACACGCGCGTCGACCTGCTCGAGAATGTCGATGCGATGGCGGCCGAGATGGAGCGCTTCGCGCCGGGCCGCGGGCTCGGCGACGGCTACCGGCGCCTGCAGGCCGAGGCCGAGAACCTGCATCGCGTCTCGGAGGGCTTCTTCTTCTGGAAGTCCGTCGAGGGCATGACGGACACGCTCGACTTCAAGGCCAACCTCAACCCCGACACGCTGAAGGACGTGATGGCCCTGAAGATGGGCCGCACGGTCGCGAAGGTGATCCGCGGGCATGTGCCGGATGCGCGGCTGGCGCAGATGCTGGACCACTACTGCCAGTATGTCGGGTCCTCGCCCTACCTGGCGCCGGCGGTGCTGACCTCGATCGCCGACATGCAGGCGCATGAGGGCGTGTGGTACCCGGTCGGCGGCACGCGCGCGGTGGCGGAGGGCCTGGCGAAGCTGGCGGGCGAGCTTGGCGTGGAGTTGCGGCCGGGCACCGAGGTGACGGGCTTCGACATCCAGGATGGCCGCGTCGTCGGCGTGAAGGCCGGCAGCGAGACCATCGCGTGCAGCGCCGTCATCTCCAACATGGATGCGATCCGCACCTACCGCGAGCTGGTCGGCGGCGAGCCCGCGCGAAAATACGACAAGAAGGGCTTCGAGCCGGCGTGCAGCGGCGTGGTGCTCTATCTCGGCCTGAACAAGCGCTACGACCACCTGGCGCATCACTGCTTCGTCTTCTCCCGTGATGCGGAGGAGGAGTTCGACGCGATCTACAAGCGCGGCGAGCCGGCGCCGGACCCGACGGCCTATCTGGCGGCGACCTCGTGCAGCGACGACACCTCCGCGCCGGAAGGCGGGGAAGCGCTGTACGTGCTGGTGCACACCCCGCATCTGCGCCCGCACCATGACTGGTCGAAGATGTTCCCGGCCTATCGCCAGAAGATCCTGGACAAGCTGAAGCGCACCGCGGGGCTGGAGGACATCGAGGAGCGGATCGTGGTGGAAAGCCAGCTCACGCCGGTCGATATCCACAACCGCTACAAGGTGCTGGACGGCGCGATCTACGGGCTGGCGAGCCACGGCAGCTTCACCGGCGCCTTCAAGCCCGGCAACCGCAGCAAGGTGGTCAAGGGCCTCTATCTGTGCGGCGGCGCGGCGCATCCCGGCCCGGGCATGCCGATGGTGATGATGTCCGGCTGGATCGCTGCCGATTCGATGGATGTCGATGCCGGCGGCCGCGGCATGGGCGAGCGCGCGCGCCAGGCCGGCCGTCGCGACCGCGAACTCGCCGCGGCGGCCGAATAGCCCGCGTGCCGCGATGAACGCCGTGTCGCCGCCCGTCGCGAAGGCCCCGCCGGAGGATCCGGTCGGCCGCTACGACCCGCGGCGCATGGCGTTCTTCCACTTCATCTTCGGCCGCTTCTTCGGCAAGCACATGCGCGCCGCGCGCGTCGCGCTGTGGGGCATGCCGCGGGACTACGGCGCGCGGCCGCTGGTGGTGTTTGCCAACCACCCGGGCTGGTGGGACGGCGTCGCCTTCATGATGCTGTCGATGCGGCTGTTCCCGGGGCGGCGCATGTTCATCCCGATGGACAAGGCCGCGCTCGACAACTACGCCTTCATGCGCCGCATCGGCGTCTTCGGGATCGAAGGGGGCTCGCCGCGCGGCGCCGTCGCCTTCCTGCGCACGGCACAGGTCGTGCTGGCCGCGCCGGACCGCATGCTGTGGATGAATGCGCCGGGCCGGTTCAGCGACGTGCGCGAACGCCCTGTGCCCATCGCGCCGGGGATGACGCGCCTGCCGGAGATGGCGCCGGATGCGCTGTTCATCCCGCTCGCGCTCGACTACCCGTTCTGGTCGGAGCGCAAGGCCGAGATGCTGGCCGCCTTCGGCGAGCCGATCGAGGGCGCGGCGCTGGCCGCCATGGACCGCGATGCGCGCGCCCAGGCGCTGTCCGCGGCGCTCGCCGCCACGATGGACCGGCTGGCGCAGGACGCCATCGCGCGCGACCCGTCGCGGTTCCACACGCTGCATCGCGGGCGCGAAGGCATGGGCGGAATCTACGACCTCTGGCGACGCCTGCGCGCCGCGCTGCGCGGCGAGCGTTTCGACCCGAGGCACGACACGCGGCAGGGAGCCGGCTAGACGGATGGACCTGGATTTCACCTGGGCCTGGATCGCGCTGTTCCTGGCCACCTTCCCCGCCACGATGTGCCTGGCGAACCTGGTCTTCGTGCGCGCCGCGCAGGGCCGCCCGCCGGAGGGCACGCTGGTGACCATCGCCATCCCCGCGCGCAACGAGGAACGCAACATCGCCGCCTGCCTGGACGCCGCCCTCGCCCAGCAGGGTGTCGCGGTGGAGGTGGTGGTGATGGATGACGGCTCGGCGGACCGCACCGCCGACATCGTCGCCGGCTATGCCGCGCGCGATCCGCGCGTGCGCCTGGAACACGCGCCCACGCTGCCGGCCGGCTGGACCGGCAAGGTGCATGCCTGCGCGAAGCTGGCCGAGGCCGCGCGCGGCACGCATATCCTGTTCATCGACGCCGATGTGCGCCTCTCGCCCAACGCCGCGTCCGACATGGCGGGCCATGCGGCGCGCACCGGCACGGGGATGGTCACCGGCGTGCCGCGCCAGGTCATCGGATCGCTCGGCGAGGCGGTGACGGTGCCGATGATCAACTTCCTGCTGTTCTGCTACCTGCCGGGCGGCGGCCGCGCCTTCACGAAGCGGCCGCAGATGGCGGCGGCCTGCGGGCAGCTGATGCTGGTGGAACGCACGGCCTACGAAGCCGCCGGCGGCCATGCCGCGATCCGCGGCGTGATGCACGATGCCTTGCAGATGGCGCGCTGCATGCGCAGCGCCGGCTTCGCGACGGAGATCGTGGAGGGCCATGGCCTCGCCACCTGCCGGATGTACAACGGCCTGCGCGAAAGCTGGGGCGGCTTCATCAAGAACGCGCGCGAAGGCATGGCCACGCCCGTCGGCCTGCCGATCTGGACGGCCATGCTGGCCGGCGCCTTCCTCTGGCCCTTCGCGCTGCTGTTCGAGGCCTGGGCGATCCTGGCGATCGCGTTGGGCTATGCGCTGCGCGCCGCCGTCACGCTGCGCACGCGGGAGCCCTGGTGGACCATCGCGCTGCATCCGCTGGCGGTGCTGGTGGCGCTGGCCATCCAGTGGACGGCGCTGGTGCGCGGCCTGCTGGGCAAGCCGGCGGGCTGGAAGGGCCGCGCCTACCAGCCGGGCACGTGACGGCTTGCGCCCGCCGGCCCGTCGCCGCCACGATGGCGGCGGGATGAGAGGCGGACGCCATCGCATGCAGCACCGAGCCGACACCTTGGGGACACGCTGAGGCGGCGCATGGACGGCACCAGCGCGCTGGCCGCGGGCCCGCCGCAGCGCGACCACGACAGCGAGAACTTCCCCACCGCCTCCCTGCTGCTGCCCAAGGCCGCACGGGCGAAGGTGATGGCGTTCTACCGCTTCGTCCGCACCGCCGACGACATCGCGGACGCGCCGGAGCTGGACCCGGCGGAGAAGCTGCGCCGGCTGGACGCGATGGAGGCGCTGCTGGACGACCCCGCCGGCCCGCTGGCGGAAGCCGGGACGGAGGAGGCGCGCGCCATGCTCGGCGCCTTCCGCCAGGACGCCACGCAGGCGCGCTATGCGGATTGGGCCGGTCTCGAAGCCTATTGCGCGCGCTCGGCCGATCCCGTCGGGCGGATGCTGCTGCGCGTGCATGCCGAGGACGCGGCGGCGGTCCCGGCGGCGGATGCGCTCTGCACCGGCTTGCAGATCCTGAACCACCTGCAGGACCTGGTGCCGGACCGCGACCGGCTCGGCCGCATCTATCTGCCTACTCCCTGGATGGACGAAGCCGGCGGGGAAGCCGCGTTCTTCGCGCCGGACAACCCGCGGCGCCGCGCCGTGCTGGATGCCGCGCTGGATCGCGTGGAGGCCACGCTGGAAGCCGCCGCGCCGCTGCCGCGCCTGCTGCGCAGCCGCCTGCGGTTGCAGGCGCAGGTCACGCTCGACCTCGCCTGGCGGCTTCTCGCAAAACTGCGCGCCGCCGATCCGGTGGCCGGGCGCGTCGCGCTGCGCCGGCCGGATTTCGCCGCCGCCTTCGCAAGCCTGGCGCTGCCGCCGCGTTCCGATGCCGCGGTGGTGCGCGCGCGCGTCACCCGCGCCAAATCCTCCTTCGCGCGCGGCATGCTGGTGCTGAAGGGCGAGCGCCGCCGCGCGCTCTTCGCCGTCTATGGCTTCTGCCGCGCGGTGGACGACATCGCCGACGCGACCATGCCGGAAGCCGAGAAGCGCCGCGCGCTGGCCCAGTGGCGCCGCAAGCTGGAAGCGCCCGATTGCGCGCTGTCGGCCGAGCTCGCCTGGGCGCGCGCCGCCTTCGCCTTGCCCGAGGCCGAATGCGCCGCCATGGTCGCCGGCATGGAAACCGATGCCGCCGGCCCGGTGCGCCTGCCCGATGCGGCGGCGCTCGATCTCTATTGCCGCCGCGTCGCCGGCAGCGTCGGCGCGATGGCGGTGCGCATCTTCGGCGCGCCGGAGGCGGAAGGTTTTGGGCTCCGCCTCGGCCACACCTTCCAGCTGGTGAACATCATCCGCGACGCGGAGGAGGATGCGGCGATCGACCGCGTCTATGTCCCGCGCAGCCTGCTCGACCGCCACGGCGTCGCCACCGACGACGCGCAGGCCATCGTCGCCCATCCCGGCTTCGCCGCCTGCTGCGCCGATCTCGCCGAGCAGGCGCGCCAGGGTTTTGCGACGGCCGAAGCCGAACTCGCCGCCTTCGACGCGCGCGCGCTGAAGCCCGCGCGGATCATGATGTGGGGCTATCGCCGGCTGCTCGACCGCATGCTGGCGCAAGGCTTCGCCCACCCCCGCCGCCGCGCCCGGCTGACCAAGGCCGAGCGCATCCGCATGGCGCTGCTCGCCATGGCCCCGGCATGAGCCCGCCCGATGACGCGGCCGCGCGGCCGGAGGGGTCGCTGCTGCCGGCCAGCGTGCATGTGGTGGGCGCCGGCGTCGCGGGCCTGGCCGCCGCGCTTGCCCTGGTGCAGGCCGGGCGGCGCGTGGTGCTGCACGAGGCCTCGCCCGGCGCCGGCGGCCGCGCCCGCGCGCTGCCCGACGGCACGGACAACGGCACCCATGCGCTGCTCGGCGCCAACCGCGCGGCGCTGCGCTTCCTGGCCGCCATCGGCGCGCGCGAAGGCTGGGTGGAGCCGGAGGCCGCCGGCCTGCCGGTGCTGGATCTCGCCGACCACACCTCCCGCCGCGTCGCGCTCTCGCCGCTCGGCTGGGGCAGCGCGGCGCGGCGGCCGGACGGGCTTTCGCTCGGCGGGCTGTTCACCCTGCTGCGGCTCGCTTTGCCGGGGGCGGAGCGCAGCGTGGCCGACGCCTTCGCCCGCCACCCCGCCCTGCTGCGCGGCCTGGTGGAGCCGCTGACGGTGGCCGCGCTGAACACCCAGGCGCACGAAGCCTCCGCCCGGCTGCTGGGCGCCGTGATCCGCCGGCTGGCGCTGCCGGGGGCGGCGCGGCTGCTGGTGGCGGCGCGCGGGCTGGGGCCGGACCTGGTGGCGCCGGCGCTGGCGACGCTGGCCTGCCACGGCGTCGGGCTGCGCAGCGGCGATCGCCTGCGCAACCTGGTCCGCCAGGGGGGCCGCGTCGCCGCGCTGGATTTCGGCGACCACGCCGTGACCCTGCGGCCGGAAGACGCCGTGGTGCTGGCGCTGCCGCCCTGGGAAGCGCTGCGCCTGCTGCCGGAGGTGCCGGCGCCGATCGCCCATTCCCCCATCCTGAACCTGCATTTCGCGCAGGAGAGCGAGGGCCCGGTGCGCTTCCTCGGCCTGCTCGGCGGGCTGTCGCAATGGGTGCTGGTGCGGCCGGCCGGCGTGTCCGTCACCGTCAGCGCGGCCGATGCTTCCGTGGGCCTCTCGGACGAGGCCGCCGCCATCCGCATCTGGCCGGAGGTGCGGGAGGTGGCGCAGCGCTTCGGCCTGCCCGGCGAATGGCCGCTGGCGCCGCCCCCCGCGCGCGCCGTGCGCGAACGCCGCGCGACGCCCCGCCACACCACGGAGCCCCGGCCCGCCCCGCCGCGCCGCCCGCTGGCGAACCTGGCGCTGGCCGGCGACTGGACCGTGCCCGACCTGCCGGCGACGCTGGAAGCCGCGGTGGTGTCCGGGGAGGCCGCCGCCACCGCCCTGCTGCGCGGCGGCATCCCCCGATGACCACCCCCGCCGAGGCGCTGGCCGCCCTGCGCGCCGCCGAGGCCCGCGACGGCCGCCTGGCCGTGGATCACCGGCGCGAGCTGCTCGCCCGCCTGGCCGAGGAGGTGCTACGCCGGGGCGAGGATCTCGCCACCGCGCTCGACGCCGATTACGGCGGCCGCGGCCGGCAGGACACGCTGCTGGCCGATGTGCTCGTCGTGGCGGACGCCGCCCGCTATTCGCGCCGCAAGCTGCGCGGCTGGGCGCGCCCCCGCCGCGCCGCCGTGCCCTTCCCCTTCTGGCCCGCCACGGCCTGGGAGGAGCCGGTGCCGAAGGGCGTGGTCGGCATCATCGCCCCCTGGAACTACCCGGTGCAGCTGGCGCTGTGGCCCGCGCTGGATGCCGTGGCCGCCGGCAACCGCGTGGTGGTGAAGCCGTCCGAGGCCACGCCGCGCACCGCCGGCGTCATCGCCGCCGTGCTGGAGGCCGCCTTCGGCCCGCACATCGCCCGCAGCGTCCACGGCGGGCCCGATGTCGCCGCCGATTTCGCCGCTCAGCCCTGGGACCATTTGGTCTTCACCGGCGGCACCGCGACGGGGCGCAAGGTGGCGGAGGCCGCGGCGCGCAACCTGGTGCCCGTCACGCTGGAACTGGGCGGCAAATGCCCGGCGGTCGTCCTGCCCGGCGCCGACCTGGCGCGGGCGGCGAGCGACATCCTGGCGGCGAAGGCGATCAATGCCGGGCAGACCTGCATCGCGCCCGACACGGTGCTGCTGGTCGGCCACGCGCCCGACGCATTTCGGGCCGCCTGCCAGGCGGTGGGGGGCGCGATCGCGCCGGAAGGCGGGCTCGCCTCCGACGCGCAGGCGGCGCGGCTGGATGCGCTGGCCGACGGCGCACGCCTGACCCCGCTCGGCGAGCCCGGCCCCGGCCGCCGCCGGCCGCTGGCCCTGGCCGAGGCCGCGCCCGAGTCGCCCCTGCTGCAGTCCGAGATCTTCGGCCCCGTCCTGCCCATGCTGGCCCTGCCGGACCTGGCCGCCGCCATCGCCTGGATCGCGGCGCGCCCGCCGCCGCTGGCCATCTACCTGTTCGGCGCGACGCGGGAAGAGGAAGCGGCGCTGGCCGGGGGCACGCGCTCGGGCGCCATCGTCACCGGCCGCGCGGTGGAATACGCCGCCTTCCCGGCGCTGGGCTTCGGGGGCATCGGGGCGTCCGGCATCGGGCGCTATCACGGGCGGGCGGGGTTCGAAGCCTTCTCCGACATGCGCGCGCGGGTGCGCCACGGGCCCTGGAGCCTGTCGCGGCTGTTCGACATCCCCCGATCCCGCTTCGCGAAGGACCTGATCGGCAAGCTGACGAAGCCGCCGCGCTGAGCCGGGCATGCCCGCCGGGGGACTCGAACCCCCACGCCCGAAAGGACCACGGATTTTAAGTCCGGTGCGTCTACCATTCCGCCAGGCGGGCGCCGGCCGAAGCTGGCGCGGCGCGGCGCGGCGCGCAACCTCCGCCCGCGCGTCGCGCCCGCTGGCTGTGCGGCGGGCCTCATCCGCAGCTGCGGCCGGCCTGGAGAATGCCGCCCGCCATCGGGTCGCCGGTATCGCCGGTCCGCATGGGATGCCGGCGCGCCGCGTGACGTCGCGTCACGCGACCAGCGCCACCATCCCCACCACCGCGGCCGCGCCGCCGGCCAGCCGCACGGCCAGTCGGGCCTGGCCCTCGCCGGCGCGCCAGGCGCCCAGCAGGCCGGCGGCATGCAGACCCGCCGTGGCCAGCAGGAAGCCCGCGGCATAGGCCAGCGCGCCCGCGCCCTCGGCCAGTTCGGTGCCATGCGCATGGCCGTGCAGCAGCCCCGCCAGCCCGACCAGCGCCAGCGCCGGCGCCGCCGGAAGCCGCACCGCCGCCGCGACCAGCGCGCCGAGGATGACGACGGAGGCGAGGATGCCGGCCTCCACCACCGGCAGCCCGACGCCGGACATGCCAAGCACGCCGCCCAGCGCCATGCCGCCCAGGAACCCCGCCGGCAGCAGCCAGCGCGCCGCGCCGCCCCCCAGCCCCGCCCAGAGCCCCACGGTCACCATGGCCAGCACATGGTCGAGCCCGCCCACCGGGTGCAGCAGCCCTGCCCAAAGGCCATGCGCCGCGGCATCGCCCGGATGCGCCAGCGCCGGCAGCGGCGCCAGCAGCGCCAGCGCCAGGATCGGAAGCGCGCGCATCAGGCGGCACCCCCGCGGGCGGCGATGCCCCCGGCGGTCAGGATGAAGGACACGATCTCGGCCACGCCGCGATTCTCCTTGAGGTTGGTGAAGATGAAGGGCCGCTGCCCGCGCATCCGCCGCGCGTCGCGGTCCATGACCGACAGGTCCGCGCCGACCAGCGGCGCGAGATCGGTCTTGTTGATGACCAGCAGGTCCGACCGCGTGATGCCCGGGCCACCCTTGCGCGGGATCTTGTCGCCGGCGGAAACATCGATCACGTAGATCGTCAGGTCCGCCAGTTCCGGGCTGAAGGTGGCGGCCAGGTTGTCGCCGCCGGATTCGATGAACAGGATCTCGAGGTCCGGGAAGCGCGCGCGCATCTCCGCCACCGCGGCGAGGTTGATGGACGCATCCTCCCGGATCGCGGTGTGCGGGCAGCCGCCGGTCTCGACGCCCATGATGCGGTCGGGGTCCAGCGCGCCGGAGCGCGTGAGGAATTCCGCATCCTCCTTGGTGTAGATGTCGTTGGTGATCGCCGCGACCTCGTTGCCTTCGCGCATCGCCTTGCACAGGCGATCCACCAGCGCGGTCTTGCCGGACCCGACGGGGCCGCCGACGCCGACGCGGAAGGGTCCGTTCGCCATCCGGCGACCGGAACGCAGAGGCTGCGCGGAGGTCTGGATCGGATGGCTCTCCAACTGGGTCATGACCTGAACAGCCTCGTGTATTGCGTCTCGTGACGCATGGAGAGGAGATCGATCGCCACCGCGCAGCCGCCGAGATCGTCCGCCTGCGTGACGGCGAGCGCGGCGTCGGTCGCGGCCTCGATCGCCGGCAGCAGCGCGGCGGTGGCGACCTGGCCGTCGGTCTGGCCGAGGGGGACCAGCCGCACGCCGGCCGAGACGATGTTGGCCGCGAAGGCCGAGAGCCAACCGAAGCAGGCCGCGCGCGCGGGGATGCCGTGGAAGCCAGCCGCCGCGCCGAAGGCGACCGCATGGGTCAGCCGGCCGGCATGGCGCGCGGCGAAGGCGGCGAAGCGCGGCTCCGGCCAGGCGGCCTGCGTGACCTGCGCGAAGGCGGCGCCGGGCTGCGCGGCTTCCAGCGCCAGCTCCGAACTGCCGCGCCAGGCGGCGGCGAGGTCCGTCGTGCCGTCTAGCGTGGCGTCGTCGTCCGCCGCGGCGGCGCGATGCGCCAGCGCCAGCAGCCCCGCATCCACCGCGCCCGCGCCGTGGCGCAGCGCGGCCGTGGCATAGGCGACGAGGTCGTCGCGGCGCGCCACCGTGCCTTCCTCCACCGCCATCTCCAGGCCATGGCTGTAGGAGAAGGCGCCGACCGGATAGGCCGGCGACAGCCAGGCGAGCAGCCGGGCGAGGGCGGCGGCGTCAATGGTGGTGGTGATGGTCGCCATCGCCGTGATGATGGTCGTGGTGGTGGTCGTGGCTCGCCGGGGCGTGGGCGTGGCCGGCATAGGCACCGCCTTCCGGGTTGAACGGCGCCTGCACGGCGCGGACGGTGGCGCCCAGCCCTTCCAGCATGCGCAGGATGACGTGGTCCTCGCGGATCAGGATGCGGCCTTCGGCGATCTCCGCCGGCAAATGCCGGTTGCCGAGATGCCAGGCCAGCCGCAGCAGGTGCGCGGGGTCGCGGGCCGTCACCTCGACCAGCGGTTCGTCGGCGGCGCGCACGCGCACATAGCCGCCGGTGGCGAGCGCGAGCCCGTCGCCGTCGCGCAGCAGCTGTGCTTCCGGCAGGTCGAGGATGAAGGAGAGGCCGCCTTCCGCGCTGTAGAGCCTGCGGCGGCGCCAGCGGTCGTCGAAGTCGACGACGACGGTGTCGCGCGCCTGGTCTTCCGGCCAGCTGCCGGCAGGGGCGACTTCGGTGGCGCGGGGCGTGCCTTCTTCCATGACGGCCTCAGAACAGGAAGTAGCGCTGCGCCATCGGCAGCACGGTCGCGGGTTCGCAGACCAGCAGCTCGCCATCGGCGCGGACCTCGTAGGTCTCGGGGTCCACCTCGATGCGCGGCAGCGCGGCGTTCAGCACCATGTCCTTCTTGCCGATGCCGCCCCGCGTGTTCCCCACCGCCAGCAGCGGCCGCGTCAGGCCGTATTGCCGCGCGATGTCCGCCTCCAGCGAGGCGGCGCTGACGAAGGTGACGGAGGACAGCGTGTTGGCGCGCCCATAGGCGCCGAACATCGGCCGGTAGTGGATCGGCTGCGGCGTGGGGATCGAGGCGTTGGGATCGCCCATCGGCGCCATCGCGATGGTGCCGCATTTCAGCACGTAGTCGGGCTTCACGCCGAAGAAGGCAGGCGACCACAGCACCAGGTCCGCCAGCTTGCCGACCTCCACGCTGCCCACGTGCTGCGCGATGCCCTGCGCGATCGCCGGGTTGATCGTGTACTTGGCGATGTAGCGGCGGACGCGCAGGTTGTCGTTCTCGCCGGTCTCGCCGGGCAGCCTGCCGCGCTGGACCTTCATCTTGTGCGCGGTCTGCCAGGTGCGGATGATCACCTCGCCGACGCGTCCCATCGCCTGGCTGTCGGACGACATCATGCTGATGGCGCCGAGGTCGTGCAGGATGTCCTCGGCCGCGATCGTCTCCTTGCGGATGCGCGATTCCGCGAAGGCGACGTCTTCCGGGATGCGCGGGTCGAGGTGATGGCAGACCATCAGCATGTCGAGATGCTCGTCCACCGTGTTCACGGTGTAGGGCATGGTCGGGTTGGTGGAGGACGGCAGGAAGTTCGGCTCGCCGATGACTCGTAGAATGTCGGGCGCGTGGCCGCCGCCGGCGCCCTCGGTGTGGAAGGCCTGGATGGTGCGCCCCGCCACGGCCTTGATGGTCTCCGTCACGAAGCCCGATTCGTTCAGCGTGTCGGTGTGGATCGCGACCTGGATGTCGAAGGCATCCGCCACGCGCAGGCAGGTGTCGATGGCCTTGGGCGTGGTGCCCCAATCCTCGTGCAGCTTCATCCCCGCCGCCCCGGCGCGAACCTGTTCCTCCAGCGCATCCGGCAGCGCGGCGTTGCCCTTGCCGAGGAAGCCGAGATTCATCGGGAAGGCTTCCGCCGCCTGCAGCATGCGCGCCATGTGCCAGGGCCCGGGCGTGGAGGTCGTGGCCAGCGTGCCATGCGCAGGGCCCGTGCCGCCGCCGAACATGGTGGTGACGCCGGAGGCCAGCGCCTCCTCGATCTGCTGCGGGCAGATGAAGTGGATGTGCGGGTCGATGCCGCCCGCGGTCAGGATGCGGCCCTCGCCCGCCAGGATCTCGGTGCCCGGGCCGATGATGATGTCGACGCCCGGCTGCGTGTCCGGGTTGCCCGCCTTGCCGATCGCGGCGATGCGCCCGTCCTTGAGGCCGACATCGGCCTTGGTGATACCGCTGTGATCGACGATCAGCGCGTTGGTGATGACGGTGTCCATCGCGCCGCCGGCGCGCGTGACCTGGGACTGCCCCATGCCATCGCGGATCACCTTGCCGCCGCCGAACTTCACCTCCTCGCCATAGGTGGTCAGGTCGCGCTCGACCTCGATGATCAGGTCGGTGTCGGCCAGCCGCAGCCGGTCGCCGGTGGTCGGGCCATACATGCCGGCATAGGCGCGGCGGGAGAGCTTCATCGCCATGTCAGAGCGCGCCTTCCGTCTCGCCGCGGAAGCCGTGCACGATGCGCGCGCCGCCGAAGGGGACCAGACGCACCGTCCGCGCCTGCCCCGGTTCGAAGCGCACCGCCGTGCCGGCGGGGATGTCGAGCCGCATGCCGCGTGCCGCCGCGCGGTCGAAGGCCAGCTCCGGGTTCGTCTCGGCGAAGTGGTAGTGGCTGCCGACCTGCACGGGGCGGTCGCCGGTGTTCGCCACCTCGATCTCGGTCACGGCGCGGCCGGCATTGATCTCGATCTCGCCCGTGGCGGGGAACAGCTCTCCCGGGATCATGCCGCCTCGCTCCCCGCCGCGTCGCGGATCGGCTGGTGGACGGTGACGAGCTTGGTGCCGTCCGGGAAGGTGGCTTCCACCTGGATCTCGTGGATCATCTCCGCGACGCCCGGCATCACCTGGTGGCAAGCGAGGACGGTGGCGCCATCCCGCATCAGCTCCGCAACGCTGCGGCCGTCGCGCGCGCCTTCCACGACGAAGTCGGTGATCAGCGCCACGGCCTCGGGGTGGTTGAGCGTCACGCCGCGTTCCAGCCGCCGTCGCGCCACCATCGCCGCCATGGCGATCAGCAGCTTGTCCTTCTCGCGTGGCGTCAGGTTCATGCCTTGCCCTCACCCTTCGATGCGCAGCATGGCGCAGCCGGGATCATGTGCGCCAGAGCCTCGGCAGGCGCGGCGGATGGCCGAGCGCCTCCGCCCGCAGCGCCGCGACCGCCGCCGCGACACCGCCCCGCACGGCGCCCGCTTCCCCCGCCCAGCGCAACAGCAGCAGCCCGGGTGCGACCAGCGTGGCGCCGCCCGCGGCCAGGCCGCGCGCGCGCGGCAGATGCGCGGCGGCATCGGGCGTGGCCAGCAGCAGCGTGGCCAGCGCGCCGGCGCCGTCCAGCAGGAAGCGGCCGCGGGCGGCGGCCGGGGCCTCGATGCGCAGGGCATCGGCCCAGGCGAGGCGCCCCGCGCGCCGGACCCGCCAGCGGTCGTGCAGCGCGCCCTGCGCGAAGCGCTCGCCCCGCGCGCCGCGGCCCAGCACGAGCATCTCCGCCGCCAGCAGCCGGGCATCGGGCGGGAGGTCGATCTCCAACCGGCGCGAGAGGCGCGCGCCGTCGAACAATATGGTCTCCTGCGGCAGCCATTCGCAGACGGCGCCGGATCCGAGGGAAACGGCGGCGGCGATCTCGGTGGCCTCGCCGAGGCTGCGATAGACCTTCTCCGCCGCCGGCGTGGTCGCGGTGAAGCGCGCGCCCTGCGCAAGCCGCAGCGACAGATCGAGCGCATCGCCGCCGGCGAGCCCGCCCGCGACATTGCAGAAGGCGCCGAGCGTCGGGTCGCCCTCGTCCACATCGGGGAACAGCAGGCGCAGCGGCGCGGCGTGGAACAGATGCGCGATGCGCGCCCCGCCCGGCCCTGCGCGCAGGCCGAGTTGCGCCTGCCCGCGCGCGCGCTGGTGGCGGATCCGGACGGGCAGGGCATCGGGCATCAGGCGAAGCGAAGCACGCGGCGCCGCGGCTGCAAACCGGCGCGACGGGCGGGCGGGCGGATTAATTCCTGCCAAGCTTTGCGGCCACTTGCGGCGCCCGGCGTGACCACCCGTCCATGTGCACGTTTCGGAGGCGTCAAAATCGGCTTCCGCACCAGGGGGCGCCTGCGACTCGGGCAGGGGCGCATCGGTCCAGGCGGGGCTGTCCTTCAGGATCGTATGCGATGGTGGCTGGCACGCATCTCGCAACGCGTTTCCCCGGCCCGGATCCGGGACGCGGCGCGGTGCGACCGCGCGGCCTGGTGTGGCTGCGGGCGACGGGCCTGATGAGGAGGCGGAGACACAGATGACCCATGACTTCCGGCTGTCGCGGCGCGCGGCGCTGCTCGGCGCCGGCGCGGCGCTCGCCGCGCCCGCGATCCGTCCTTCCCTGGCGCAGGCCGCGCCGATCCGCGTCGGCGTGCTGCATTCGCTGTCCGGCACCATGGCGATCAGCGAGACCGCGCTGCGCGACACGGTCCTGATGATGATCGAATGGCAGAATGCCCGTGGCGGCATCCTCGGCCGGCGGCTGGAGCCGGTGGTGGTCGACCCCGCCTCCAACTGGCCGCTGTTTGCCGAGAAGGCGCGCGAGCTGCTGCAGGTCTCCCGCGTCGACGTCACCTTCGGCTGCTGGACCAGCGTCTCCCGCAAGTCGGTCCTGCCGGTGTTCGAGGAGCTGAACGGCCTGCTGTTCTACCCCGTGCAGTACGAGGGCGAGGAGGAAAGCCGCAACATCTTCTACACCGGCGCCGCGCCGAACCAGCAGGCGATCCCGGCGGTGGAATACCTGATGTCGGCCGATGGCGGCGGCGCGCGGCGCATCGCGCTGCTCGGCACGGACTATGTCTATCCGCGCACGACCAACCGCATCCTGCGCGCCTTCCTGAATTCGAAGGGCATCGCGGACGCCGACATCATGGAGGAATACACCCCCTTCGGGCACAGCGACTGGCAGGGCATCGTCAGCCGCGTGAAGCGCTTCGCCGGCGAGGGCAAGAAGACCGCGATCGTCTCCACCATCAACGGCGACGCCAACGTCCCCTTCTACCGCGAGCTCGGCAACCAGGGCATCCGCGCGGAGGACATCCCCTCCGTCGCCTTCTCGGTGGGCGAGGAGGAGCTGGCGGGCATCGACACCCGTCCGCTCGTCGGGCACCTGGCGGCGTGGAACTACTTCATGTCGGTGCAGTCGCCGGCGAACACCGAGTTCCTGAACCTCTGGCGCGCCTATATCCGCAACCCGCGGCGCGTCACCAACGACCCGATGGAGGCCACTCTCGTCGGCTTCCGCATGTGGGCGCAGGCGGTGGCGCAGGCGGGCACGACCGGCGTGGATGCGGTGCGCACCGCGATGTATGGCCAGAAGGTCGATGCGCCCTCCGGCTTCACGCTGGAGATGCACCGCAACCACCACCTGTCCAAGCCGGTGATGATCGGCGAGGTGCAGGCCGACGGCCAGTTCAACATCGTCTGGCGGACGCCGGGCCCGATCGTGGCCGAGAACTGGTCGCCCTTCATCCCCGAGAACGCCAACCGCCGCCGCGGCTGAGCGACCGGCCGGGGGCGGCGCGCCGCCCCCGGTCACACCTGCATGACACGGATCTTCCTGTTCATCCTCCTGCTCGCCGCGGCGCTGCCGGCGCGCGCGCAGGATCCGTTCCTGTCGGCGCTGCCGGGCCTCGGCGGCGGCTTCGGCGCGCAGGCGGAGGCGGTGGAGCGCCTCGGCGCGCTCGGCGATCCGCGCGCCATCCCGCTGCTGCGCGCGCTCGGCGACGGGCGGCTGCTGCGCCGCGCCGACGGCACGCTGCTGGTCCGCGACGGCGCCACGCTGACCGAGGCCGCGACCGGCACGACCGCCGAGGCCGGCACGCCCGAGCCCGCCCGCATTAACATCAACAACCGCGTCCGCGTCGCGCTGCGCGGCGCGCTGGGCCGGCTGCAGCTGGTCTCCCCCGATCCCGCCGAGCGCCTGACCGCGGCCGAAGGCGTGCTGCGCAGCCGCAGCGCCGAGAACGTGCCGCTGCTGGAAGCGGCGCTGGCGCGTGAGACGGTGCCGCGCATCCGCAGCCGCATGGAACTCGCGCTGGGTGCTTCGCGCCTGGTCGCGACCGATCCCGACGCCAAGCGCGCCGGCATCGCCACCCTCGGCGCCTCCGCCTCGCCCGAGGCGCGGTCGGTGCTGCTGGAAGCCCGTGCGCAGAACCCGGACCTGCTGCCGGAGATCGAGGCCGCGGTCGCCGCCATCGACCGCCGGCTCGCGATCCGCCGCGGGGTGGAGACGGTGTTCCAGGGCCTCTCGCTCGGCTCCGTGCTGCTGCTCGCCGCGCTCGGGCTCGCCATCACCTTCGGCGTCATGGGCGTGATCAACATGGCGCATGGGGAATTCGTGATGCTCGGCGCCTACACCACCTTCGTGGTGCAGGAGATCTGCCGGGGCATTCCCTGGCTGCTGCCTTGGTCGCTGCCGCTCTCGATTCCCGCGGCCTTCCTGGTGACAGCGCTGGCGGGGGGGGCGATGGAACGCGGGCTGATCCGCCACCTCTACGGCCGCCCGCTGGAGACGCTGCTGCTGACCTTCGGCGTCGGCATGATGATCCAGCAGGCCGTGCGGCTCGGCTTCGGCGCGCAGAACCGGGAAGTGCTGAGCCCGTCCTGGATGCAGGGCACGATCCTGCTGCCGATGGACATTCCGCTGACGCAGAACCGCCTCTGGATCCTGCTGTTCAGCCTGGTCGTGCTGGGGCTGGTGGTGCTGGCCATCCGCTTCACCCGCTTCGGGCTGGAGATGCGGGCCGTCACGCAGCGCCGCGCCATCGCGTCCTCCATGGGCATCCGCACGGGGCGGGTGGATGCGCTGACCTTCGCCTTCGGGTCGGGCATCGCCGGCATCGCCGGCGTGGCGCTCAGCCAGATCGACAACGTCTCGCCCAACCTCGGCACCGGCTACATCATCGACAGCTTCCTCGTCGTGGTGTTCGGCGGCGTCGGGAGTCTCGCCGGCACGCTGGTCGGCGCGATGGGGCTCGGCCTGGTCAACAAACTGCTGGAGCCCTGGGCCGGCGCGGTGCTCGCCAAGGTCTTCGTGCTGGTCGCCGCCATGATCTTCATCCAGCGCCGGCCGCGCGGCCTGTTCGCCCAGAAGGGCAGGGCGGCGGAGGCATGAGCGTCACCGCCCTGCGCGCGCCGGCGCCCTCCCGCCTGCGGCTCGGCCTGCGTGCCGTGCTGGTCGCGGCGGTGCTGGTGCTGGCGGCCTTTCCGCTGCTGAACACGCTGCCCGAGGCGCATCCGCTGCACGTCTCGGACTTCCTCGTCTCCGTCACCGGCAAGTGGATCTGCTACGCGATCCTGGCGCTGTCGCTGGATCTCGCCTGGGGCTATGCGGGCATCCTCTCGCTGGGGCACGGCGCGTTCTTCGCGCTCGGCGGCTACGCGATGGGGATGCACCTGATGCGGCTGATCGGGCCGAGGGGCGTCTATGGCCATCCGGTGCTGCCGGACTTCATGGTGTTCCTGGGCTATCGCGAGCTGCCCTGGTACTGGCTCGGCTTCGACAACTTCGCCTTCGCCATGCTGATGGTCCTCGCCGTGCCGGGGCTGCTGGCCTTCCTGCTCGGCTGGCTCTGCTTCCGCAGCCGCATCACCGGCGTCTATCTCTCCATCATCACGCAGGCGATGACCTATGCGCTGATGCTGGCCTTCTTCCGCAACGACATGGGCTTCGGCGGCAACAACGGCTTCACCGACTTCAAGGAGCTGCTGGGCATGCCGCTCAACACCTCCTTCGCGCGCGGGGCGCTGTTCTACGCGTCGCTGATCTCGCTGGTGGGGTGCTACCTGCTCTGCCGCTGGATCGCCGGCACGAAGTACGGCCGCGTGCTGACCGCGATCCGCGATGCGGAGAATCGCGTGCGCTTCCTCGGCTACTCCGTCACGCAGCACAAGCTCTTCGCCTTCGTGCTGTCGGCGATGATGGCGGGCTGGGCCGGCGCGCTCTACGTGCCGCAGGTGGGCATCATCAACCCGGGCGAGTTCAGCCCGGGCAACTCGATCGAGGCGGTGGTCTGGGTCGCCGTCGGCGGCCGCGGCACGCTGGTCGGCGCGATCCTCGGCGCGTTCAGCGTCAATGGGCTGAAGACCTGGCTGACCAGCGCGGCGCCGGACCTCTGGCTGTTCGTGCTCGGCGGGTTGTTCGTGCTGGTCACGCTGTTCCTGCCGCGCGGGCTGATCGGGCTGTTCCAGGGGCGCGCGAAATGAGGAAGGGTCGCAGGCTCTACCTCGATGGCGTGTCCGTCGTCTTCGACGGCTTCCGCGCGCTGAACAACCTCTCGCTGATCGTCGATCCCGGCGAGCTGCGCGCGGTGATCGGCCCGAACGGCGCGGGCAAGACCACGATGATGGACTGCATCACCGGCAAGACGCGCCCCACCGCCGGCACGGTCGAGTTCGGCGAGCAGGATCTGACGCGGCTGGACGAAGCGACGATCGCCAATCTCGGCATCGGCCGGAAGTTCCAGAAGCCTACGGTGTTCGACGCGCTGACGGTGTTCGAGAATTTGGAGCTGGCGCTGAAGGCCCCGCGCGGCCCGATCGCCTGCCTGCGCTGGGCGCTGGGCGGGGAAGCCCGCACCCGCATCGAGCGCACCATGTCGGAGATCGGGCTGACTGAGCGCGCGCAGGACAGGGCCGCCATCCTCTCCCACGGCCAGCGCCAATGGCTGGAGATCGGCATGCTGCTGATGCAGGATCCCGACCTGCTGCTGGTGGACGAACCCGTCGCCGGCATGACGGACGCCGAGACCGAGCACACGGCAAAACTGCTGGCCGGCATCGCCGGCGAACGCAGCGTGGTGGTGGTGGAGCACGACCTGGAATTCGTCCGCGCGCTGGGCTGCAAGGTCACGGTGCTGTCGGAAGGGTCGGTGCTGTCGGAAGGCACGATCGACCACGTGCAGAACGACGCCCGCGTCATCGAAGTCTATCTGGGCCGCTGACGCGCATGCTGGATGTCGCCCGGATCGATCTCTACTACGGCGCCAGCCACTGCCTGCGCGGCGTGTCGCTGCAGGCGGAGCCCGGCCGTGTCGCCGCGGTGCTCGGGCGCAACGGCGTCGGCAAGTCGTCGCTGCTGCGCTCCATCATGGGGCTGGAACGCGTGCGGTCCGGGCGCATCACCTGGGAAGGGCGCGACATCACCACGATTGGGCCGGCGGAGCGCGCGCGCGCGGGTCTCGGCTACGTGCCGCAGGGGCGGGAGATCTTCCCCTTCCTGACGGTGCAGGAGAACCTGGAGACGGCTCTGGCCGCCGCCCCGCGCGGGTCCAAGGTGGACAGCGAGGTCTTCGACCTGTTCCCCATCCTGCGGCAGTTCCTGCGCCGCCGCGGCGGGGACCTCTCGGGCGGGCAGCAGCAGCAACTGGCGATCGCGCGCGCGCTCTGCGCCCGGCCGCGGCTGCTGATCCTCGACGAGCCGACCGAGGGCATCCAGCCTTCCGTCATCAAGGACATCGCCCGCGTCATCCGCCACCTGGCGCGGGACCGGAAGATGGCGGTGATCCTGGTGGAGCAGTACTACGATTTCGCGCGCGAGCTGGCCGATACGGTCACGGTGATGGTGCGCGGGGAAGTGGCGCTGGCCGGCGCGTCCGAAGCGTTGGATGGGGACGCGGTGCGGCGACTGCTGACCGTGTAGGGCGCGAGGCAAAGGACGAGTGCAGGGGGCAGGTCTGCAAGGCTCTGCCCCGTATGCGCGAGGTCATGCGCGCGAGATGTTCGCGGCCCGTGATGGTCGGCGGCGCGGTGGCTCGCAGATCGCGGCGCGGCAGGCCGTATGCCCGCTTCGTGGAGGGTCCCGGCGCCGGGGCAGGATGGCATCGCGCAGCCGGCGATGGGCGATCCTCCACGCCCGCCAGGGCGAGGGTCATTGGCGCCGCCGCCCGCCAGGGCCTCTCCCCAGGGAGGGAATGGCGGCCATCGAGGTCGCGATGTCCTCGGCCAGCACCGCCCCGATCGGTTGCGCGAGCAGCCATGTCCGCGCCAGGTCCGGGTCGCTCGCCGGCAGGTCGCCAGGCCCGCCCAGCGTCTTCAGCCGCTTGAACCCCAACTCCACCTGCCGGCGCGGCCGGTAGAGCGCCACCAGCCGCTCCGCCGGCGTCGTCTCCGCCGGCAGCGAGGTCGGCCGCATCAGGTGGCCAGCCGCAATCCGCGTGCCGGCCTGCGTCTTCCTGCCGCCGCGGCTCGCCCGGCGCGTCAGGCGCCCGTCGGCCGCCGCCGCCGCCTCCGGCGGCAATCGCGCGATGACCCCAGGCGTGGCCGAACCGGCTGGCCGCGCAGCCGCACCAGGTGCTGCACCGGCGCATCCCCCGGGCGGCAGGTGCGCCAGCAGGTCGAACCGGCACCCGCCCTCCGACGCCTGGCGGACCTTCCGAACCCGGTGCAGCGCACCATCCGCCCGCGCCGTCGCCTCGAGGTCCACCACCGCCTCGACGCGCGCCACCACCTCGGCCCCGTACGACAGCACGGAGGATGCAACGTCTCGCATCCAGCCGCAGGGCCACACTCGGGCGCGTCGGGACGGGCGCGCCGGATTTGCGCGGGCGGGGCAGAGCCGTCAAGAGAGGCACCCCCAAGCACCGGAGCACCCCAGCGGCATGCCCTTGTCAGCCTCCGTCCCGCGGCAGTTCCTGCATCGGCGGGCCATCGACATCCGCGGGTATCAGCGGGGGGATGGGTTGTTCGACATCGAAGCGCATCTCGAGGACACCAAGTCCTATCCCTTCGAGAACCAGGATCGCGGCACGGTGCAGCCGGGCGAGGCGCTGCATGGCATGTGGATGCGCCTCACGGTGGACGAGGCGATGGTGATCCAAGCCTGCGAGGCGTCGTCCGATTTCACGCCCTACACGATCTGCCCGCAGGCGGCGCCGAATTTCGGGGCCTTGGCGGGGCTGGTCATCGGGCCGGGCTTCACGCGGGCGGTGAAGGAGAGGGTGGGGGGCGTGCAGGGCTGCACGCATCTGCGGGAGTTGCTGGCGCAGATGGCGACGGTGGCCTTCCAGACCATCGGCCCGGTGAAGTGGCGGCGGGCGCGGGAAGCGCGGGAAGCGGCGATCGCGCGGGGCGAGGCGCCGGCGCCGGCGAAGCGGGCGGTGCCGATCGGCAGTTGCTACGCCTATGCGCCGGACAGCCCGGTGGTGCGGCGGGAGAGCGACCCGGCGGAGGAGTAGCGCGCGCGCCCGGTCAGCGCGCCGCTTCCTCCGGCGTCTGCAGCCGCAGCGCCAGCGCGTGCAGCCCGGTGCCGAATTCCGCGGCCAGGGCCTCATGCACCGCGCGCGACCGCGCCACCCGGTTCATCCCGAAAAAAGCCGGGCTGACGACCCGCACGGAATAGTGCGTCTGCCCCCCCGGCGCGGCGCCGGCATGGCCGGCGTGGCGGTGGCTGTCGTCGGTGACGGCGATGTCGGCCGGGCCGAAGGCGGCGGCGAGGGTCTCGGCGATGCGGTCGGCGCGCGTCATGCTGCCCGGGATATGGGGCGGCGCGGCATGTCTGTCACGCCCGCTTCCGGCATGGTTGCCGAGCACCCTCTTGCCTTGCCCTTCCGGGGGGGCGCGCCCATAAAACCGCGATGGCACGCAGGGGCGACAGGATCTTCTTCGCAGGCGCGGACCGGCCCCAGCCGGTGCCGCGGGCCTGCGAGCATCCGGATTGTGCCCTGCCCGGCGAGTTCCGCGCGCCGAAGGACCGCCAGCACCTGAACGAATACCGCTGGTTCTGCCTGGAGCATGTGCGCGAATACAATCGCGCCTGGGATTATTTCCGCGGCATGGGGCCGGCCGATATCGAGAACCATCTGCGTTCCGATGCCGGCTGGCAGCGCCCGACCTGGCCGCTCGGCCGGCTCGGCGGCTTCAACCCCTTCGAGGGCGAGGCGGTGCGCGACCCGCTCGGCGTGCTGCGCGACACGCCGCTGCACCGCGCGCGGCGGGAGAAGGCGGCGCCGAAGCGGGACGAACCGCCGGCCGAGCTGCGGGCGGCGCTCGACGTGCTGGGCCTGTCCTGGCCGGTCGACCTGCCGACGGCGCGGCTGCGGTGGAAGGAGCTCGCCAAGCGCCACCACCCCGACGCCAATGGCGGCGACCGCCAGGCCGAGGAGCGGCTGAAGGACATCAACCGGGCCTACAGCCTGTTGCGCCAGCGCCTGCCACGCCACGTGGCGGAGCCCGCCCATGCCGACGCCGGATAGGGGCCGGCTGGCCTGTTGCGTTGCCCCGCCCTAGACTGACCCCGAGACGTCACAGCCGGACCGAGAAATGACCAAGGCCGCCGCCCTCGCCGAAATCAGGCCCACTTCGGAGATCGACCTGCCCGACGTGCAGCTGAAGGTGCGCGAGGTCTTCGGCATCGACAGCGACATGGTCGTGCCGGGCTTTTCCCTCCGCACGGAACACGTGCCGGAGGTCGACCCGGCCTATCGCTTCGACCGGGACACCACGCTGGCCATCCTGGCCGGCTTCGCCTTCAACCGGCGCGTGATGGTCCAGGGCTATCACGGCACCGGCAAGTCCACGCATATCGAGCAGGTGGCGGCGCGGCTGAACTGGCCCTGCATCCGCGTGAACCTCGACAGCCACATCAGCCGCATCGACCTGATCGGCAAGGACGCGATCGTCCTGAAGGACGGCAAGCAGGTCACGGAATTCCGCGAAGGGATCCTGCCCTGGGCGCTGCAGCACCCCTGCGCGATGGTCTTCGACGAATACGACGCAGGCCGGCCGGACGTGATGTTCGTGATCCAGCGCGTGCTGGAGGTGGAGGGCAAGCTGACGCTGCTCGACCAGAACAAGGTGATCCGCCCGCACCGCGGCTTCCGGCTGTTCGCCACCGCCAACACGGTGGGGCTGGGCGACACGACCGGCCTCTATCACGGCACGCAGCAGATCAACCAGGGCCAGATGGACCGCTGGAACATCGTCGCGACCCTGAACTACCTGCCGCATGCGCAGGAGACGGCGATCGTGATGGCGAAGCTCGGCATGGATGCCGGCGACGCGAAGGAAAAGCGCCGGGTCGAGGCGATGGTGGCGCTGGCCGACCTGACGCGGGCCGGCTTCATCGCCGGCGACATCTCGACCGTGATGTCGCCGCGCACCGTGATCACCTGGGCCGAGAACACGCGCATCTTCGGCGAGGTCGGCTTCGCATTCCGCATGACCTTCCTGAACAAGTGCGACGAGGCGGAGCGCGCGACGGTGGCCGAATACTACCAGCGCTGCTTCAACGAGGAACTGCCGACGGGCAGCCTGCTGCGGAAGGCGGGGTAGGCGATGAGCGCGCCGCGCGCGGAGGAGGCCGAGGACGCCCTGCTGCGGGACTACGCGGCGGGTGCGATCGCCTGGGCCTGCCTCAGCCGGCGCGTCGAGGGCTATGACGAGGTGCTGGCGGGGCTTGGCCGCCTCGGCCTGACGCCGCCGGTCGCGCCGATGGCGGGGCCGAACCTCGCGGCGCGCGAGCGGGGCCGGGCCATGCTGCGCGACCTGCTGCGCCAGCCTCGGCCGTGAGCCGCCCGGTCCGCCTGATCGTGACCGACGCATCCCCGCTGATCACCCTGGCCCTGGCCGAGGCGCTCAACGTGCTGCTGCTGCCAGGCGCGCCGATCCAGGTGCCGGACGCGGTCTTCGTGGAGGCCACCCGCATCCGCACGGCGGGCGGTGCGACCGCGCTGGTGCAATGGCTGCGCGAGCATGCCGAGCAGGCGCGCATCGTGCCGACCGAGACCGGCATCGACCAGCAGCGCCGGCTCGCCGAGGGGCGCCCGATCCGCGGCCTGGGCGAGGTGGCGGCGATCGAGGTGCTGGACGCCTTCCTCGACCGGGAGCCGGAGGCCGACGCCCTGCTGCTGTTCGAAGACACCGATCTCATGCGGCGCCGCGCCGTGATGGACGACCGCGTCGGCCTGCTCACCACAGGCGACTTCCTTCGCGAACTGGAGGCGGCGCGGCTGATCCAGTCGAGCGACCAGATTCTCGCGCGTGCCGCCGCGACCGGCCGGAACCTCGACCGCCAGCGCGCGCCGGGCCCGGATGGCGAGGCGCAGGCCAGGCTGCGGGCGCAGCTGCTCGGAGACCAGGGATGAGCAAGCCGGACCAGACCCGCCAGGAAGAATTCAAGCGCGCCACCGCCGGCGCCGTGCGCGCCATCGCGCACAGCGCGGAGGTGCAGGTCGCCTACCAGCCCGGCCCCGCCGGCGTGGCCGGCAAGCGCGCCCGCCTGCCGCTGCCCACGCGCGCCCTGCCGCCCGCCGAAATGGCGAAGCTGCGCGGCGCGGCGGACGCCATCGCGCTGAAGCTCCGCCACCATGACGAGGGCGTGCACGCCGCCCGCCTGCCCGTCCGCCGCGAGGCGAAGGAGGTCTTCGACGCGCTGGAGGATGTCCGCGTCGAGGTCGTCGGCAGCCAGCACATGGCCGGTGTGGCCGCCAATCTCCGCGCCCGTCTCGCCGACCAGTGCGAGGCCGAGGGCTATGACCGCATGACGCGGAAGGACCAGCTGCCGCTGCCCGCCGCACTCGGCCTGCTGGCGCGGGAGAGGCTGACCGGCGAGCCGGTGCCGGCCGCGGCCGCGCGCGTGCTCGAGCTTTGGCGCGACACGCTCGGCACCAAGGCTGAGGACGCGCTGGCCGAGATGGCCGGCACCAGCGCCAACCAGGACGCCTATGCCCGCGCCGCGCGCAAGCTGCTCGCGGCGCTGGATCTCGCCGAGGCCGAGGTCGAGACCCAGTCCGAGCAGGACGAGGAGGAAGGCGAGGGCGGCGAGAACACCACCCAGCAGGACCAGTCCGGCGAGGGCGATAGCCAGGCGCAGGACACGGAGAGCATGCTCGGCGCCCAGCCCGAGCAGATGCAGGGCGATGCCGCCGAGGACGAGAGCGGCGAGGGCGAGGAGGAAGGTGCCGCCGCCGAGGGCGACGACCGCCCGGGCGGCCCGCAGCAGCGCAAGGAAGTGCCGCAGGTCGACGACCCCAGCGCCTATCGCGCCTATGCCAAGCAGTTCGACGAGGTGGTGGAGGCCGACGACCTCTGCGACCCCGAGGAGCTGTCGCGGCTGCGCCAGCAGCTCGACCAGCAGCTGTCGCATCTGCAGGGCGTCGTCTCCAAGCTGGCAAACCGGCTGCAGCGCCGCCTGATGGCGCAGCAGCAGCGCGCCTGGGAATTCGACCTCGAGGAAGGGCTGCTGGACGTCGCGCGGCTGGCGCGCGTGGTGGTCAACCCGATGCAGTCGCTGTCCTACAAGCGGGAACGCGAGGCGGATTTCCGCGACACCGTGGTCTGCCTGCTGATCGACAATTCGGGCTCGATGCGCGGCCGGCCGATCACCGTCGCCGCCATGTGCTGCGACATCCTGGCGCGCACGCTGGAACGCTGCGGGGTGAAGGTGGAGATCCTGGGCTTCACGACGCGCGCCTGGAAGGGCGGCCAGTCGCGCGAGCGCTGGGTGCAGGACGGCAAGCCGCGCAACCCGGGCCGCCTGAACGATCTGCGCCACGTGGTCTACAAGGGCGCCGATGCGCCCTGGCGCCGGGCGCGGAAGAACCTCGGCCTGATGCTGCGCGAGGGGCTGCTGAAGGAGAACATCGACGGCGAGGCGCTGGAATGGGCGTATCGCCGCCTGCTGGCGCGCACCGAGCGCCGGCGGATCATGATGGTGATCAGCGACGGCGCGCCGGTGGATGATTCGACGCTGTCCGTGAACCCCGGCAACTACCTGGAACGCCATTTGCGCAAGGTGATCCACGAGATCGAGGGCCGCGACCTGGTGGAGCTGATCGCCATCGGCATCGGCCATGACGTCACGCGGTACTATCGCCGCGCGGTGACGATCGTGGATGCCGAGGAGCTGGGCGGCACCATGATGAAGAAGCTCGCCGAGCTGTTCGACGAGGACGCCGCGCTCGCCTGGCAACGAGCCGCCGCGGAACGCGCGCCCGCCCTGGTGTGACCCGCGCGGGCGGCCCGCCGCCAGGCTGCCTTTCGTCCGCGCGCCTTTGGCGTGACGCAGCGGGCCGCCGCGGAACGCGCGCCCGCCCTGGTGTGAGCGGCCCCGGCGGCCCGCCGCCAGGCCCCCCGGGTTCCAAGGGCCTTTCGGCCCTTGGCGGGGAGAGTACGAGAGGGGCAGCGCCCCTCTCGGGCCAGTCGCGAACCCCCGCCCCCACCCGCCGCGCCCTGCTCGCCGCCCTGGCCGCTTTGGCCCCCGCCTGCGCCACCGCGCAGCGCCCCGGCGTGCTGGCCGTGCCCTTCGCCCTGCCCGACCTCCCGCCGCAGGCTGCGCTGCGCCCCCTGGGTGCGCTGGAGATCGACCCCGCGCGGCTCGGCTTCGGCGGCCTCTCGGCCATCCACCTGGCGCCCGACCTCACCGTCACGATGGTCAGCGACCTGGCGCGCTGGGCGGAGCTGCGGCTCGATCTCGACGAGTCGTTGCGTCCGCGGGGGCTCGCCCTGCTGCGCGCCGGCCCGTTGCGCGACGGCGCCGGCCGGCCGCTGCGCCGCGGCCATGCCGGCGACTCCGAAGCGCTGGCCCGCCTGCCCGATGGCGGCTGGCTGGTCGCCTATGAACGCTGGCACCGCATCCGCCACCACCCGACGCTGGACGCCCCCGGCCTTTATGTCGAAGCGCCGCCGGGCGTCGAACGGGCTGCCGCGAATGGCGGGCTGGAATCGCTCGCCGTGCTGCCGGACGGGCGCTGGCTCGCCATCGCCGAGGAGTTGCCGCTGCCCGAGGCCGAGGGCGCCACCGCGGCCTGGATCGGCGGACCCGGCGCCTGGCGGCCGATCGGCTGGCGTCCGGCGCCGGGCCATGCCCCGACCGATGCCGCGCCGCTGCCGGATGGCGGGCTGTTGGTGCTGGAACGCGCCTTCTCGATCTTCGCCGGCTTCACCTGCCGGCTGGTGCGCGTGCCCGCCGCCGCGCTGGCCGACCCGCCGCCGGGCACTATCCTGGAAGGCGAGGCGATCCTGGCCATGCCACCCTTCCCGGCGGACAATTGGGAAGGCGTAGCGGTCGCGCGCCATCGCGGCCGGACGCTGGTGGCGCTGGTGTCCGACGACAACGAGAACCGGTTGCAGCGCAGCCTGATGATGCTGTTCGAACTGCGCGACTGACGTCGTCCCTGACCGCCGCGTGAAGGGGGAGGTGCCGGTGCTGCGCGCCGCGGGGCCGAGGCTTCCGGTCGCGCTCCGGCCCTGTCGGGCCGTGCCGAGGCGCGCCCCGGTCGTGCCCGGCTCAGGCGGCCTGGAGCAGCCTGGTCCGCGGCAGGGTCAGCCAGGCGCGGGCGCCGATGCCCGGCGCGCTTTCCAGGCGGATGTCGCCGCCATGGGCGGCGGCCAGCGACCGCGCCAGGCTCAGCCCAAGGTCCAGCCCGCGCGTGCCGCCGCCCAGCGCGGCTTCCGCGCCGATATCCTCGGCATGCAGGCCGTCGCCCTCATCCTCCACCACGATGGCGACGGTCTCGCTTGCCTCCACGTAGCGCAGCACCACGCTGTCGCCGTCCCGGGAATGGCGGGCGGCGCGGCGCAGCAGGGCGGCGAGCGCGCCTTCCAGCGCGCGGCGGTCGGCGCGGATGGTCAGGTTGCGCAGCGCCGGGTCCACCTGCCAGTGGCGGCGCGCCGGCCGGATCTGCCCGGCCACCGCTGCGATCGCCGCATCCACCACCGGGCCCATCGAGTTCGGCGCCTCGTGCAGAGCGCGGGTCGCGGGGTCGCCGGCGAATTGGGAAAGGTCGTCGGCCAAGCGCAGCAGTTGCTGTGCCACGCCCTCGATCGTCGCGGGGCGCCCGGCTTCCCGCGCCGCCGCGCTCTGCTCCTTCGTCAGCTCGGCCAGCAGGGCGAGGCCTGGCCCGCGCAGCTCCTGCGCCGCGAGGGACAGGCAGCGGGCACGCGCCGCCGCCAGCCGGTCGGCATCCGCCAGGCGCTGCCGGGCGCGGACCAGCCGCGTGCGCAGCCGCAGCGCCAGCAGCAGGGCCAGCACGGCGGGCGTCAGCAGCAGGAGGTCTAAGGCATCCATGGTCATCGCGGGAAGGTTGCGACGATTCTGGTTGAGAACCGGTTAACCGCATCGCCCGGGCTCATTCAGGCGCCAACGGCGTCTTCACCGGCCTGCGAAACACCGTGCGGGCCGTCCGGGTCGAAAGGTGCGACCTGGCGGCCGCGGCCGCTCGGCACCCGCCGCGCCCGCCAGCCCCCTGGAACGCAAAACGCGCCCGGGCGCAGGGCGCCGGGCGCGGAAGCGGTGCCGGACCGGGCCCGGACAGGCCCGGCGGACAGGCTCAGGCGGCGGCCTTGGCGGCCTGCGCACGCACCAGGCGGCGCTTGATCACGGTCGCCTCGACCGGCAGGCGGCGATCGGGGGTGGAGAGCAGGAAGGCGTCGATGCCGCCATTGTGCTCCACCGTGCGGATGCCGTTCACCGTCAGCCGCAGCCGGATGCGGGCGCCCAGGATGTCGGAGAAGAACGACGTCTCCTGCAGGTTGGGCAGGTAGCGCCGGCGGGTCTTGTTGTTGGCGTGGCTGACGTTGTTGCCCGTCAGCACGCCCTTGCCGGTGACAGCGCAGCGGCGGGCCATGGTCGAATTCCACGAAGTGGCGCGTGCGTGGCCTTGGCCGGGCGCGCGCTTGGTTGTCCGGAGCCGGGGCGTATCGCGGATCGATGCCCGCGAGTCAAGGCTGCCGGGGCAGCGTCGGGGTCGGCCGCGCGCTACAGCTTGCCCGGATGGCTCGGCGCGTTGCGCATCTCGTCGAGCTCGCCCGCTTCCACCGAGGCCAGCGCGCTGCGCAGCACCTGCGCCACCGCCCGGTCGTCCAGCGTCCGCGACAGCATGCCGATCGCTCCGCCGAGCAGCGCGGAGGCGATCGAGATCGGCGCGATGTTCTGCCCCGTCATGTACTCGATCGCCTTGTCCACGATGGCCCCGGCATGGCTGAGGTCTTCGGGGGCCATCCCCTCGGGGTCCAGCTGCATCAGGCGATCCTCCAAACGGTCCCGCACATGGGGTGGGCACGCGGCCCGCAAAAGCCCTGGCGTAAGGCTATTCGGCGGGCGCGCGGGCCGGCGCCACTTCCGCATCCTCGGCCGCCGCGGCCGCCGCCGCCGCGGCCTCGGCCGCCGCCACGGCTTCCGACTGGCGGCGCCACATCGCGGCGTAGAGCCCGTCCTCGGCGATCAGCGCGGCGTGGCTGCCGCGCTCGGCGATGCGGCCCTCCTGCAGCACGATGATCTCGTCGGCCTCCACGACGGTGGACAGGCGGTGCGCGATGACCAGCGTGGTCCGGCCGCGCGCGGCGTCCCGCAGCGCCGCCTGGATCTCCTGTTCCGTGCGGGTGTCGAGCGCGCTGGTCGCCTCGTCCAGGATCAGGATGCGCGGGTCCTTCAGCAGGGTGCGCGCGATGGCCACCCGCTGCTTCTCCCCGCCCGAGAGCTTCAGGCCGCGCTCGCCCACGCGGGTGTCGTAGCCGTCGGGCAGGCGCAGGACGAAGTCGTGCACCTGAGCGAGGCGCGCGGCCTGCTCCACCTCCGCCTGCGTCGCGCCGGGGCGGCCATAGGCGATGTTGTAGCGGATGGTGTCGTTGAACAGCACGGTGTCCTGCGGCACCACGCCGATGGCCGCGCGCAGGCTGTCCTGCGTCACGTCGCGCACATCCTGCCCGTCGATCACCACGCGCCCCGCATTGGCATCGTAGAAGCGGAACAGCAGGCGGGAGATGGTGGACTTCCCCGCCCCCGTGGGCCCGACGATCGCCAGCGTGCGGCCGGCGGGCACGGTGAAGGAGACGCCCTTCAGGATCTCCCGGTCCGGGCGGTAGCCGAAGCGCACGGCATCGAAGCTCACCTCGCCGGCGGTGGCCGACAGCGGGGCCGCGCCGGGGCGGTCGGCGACCTCGCGCTCCTCCCGCATCAGGGTGAACATGGCCTCCATGTCGGTCAGGCCCTGCTTGATCTCGCGATAGGCGAAGCCGAGGATGTTCAGCGGCGCGAAGAGCTGGATCATGTAGGTGTTGACCAGCACGAAATCGCCGACGCTCATGCCGCCGCCCGCCACGCGATGCGCGGCCATCAGCATCACCGCGGTCAGGCCCAGCGCGATGGTCGCCTGCTGCCCGAAGTTCAGCCCGTTCAGCGAGACCTCGGAGCGCACATAGGCGCGTTCGTAGCGTTCGAGGCTGGCGTCGTAGCGGCGCGCCTCATGCGCCTCGTTCCCGAAGTACTTCACCGTCTCGAAGTTCAGCAGGCTGTCCACCGCCTTGGTGTTGGCGTCCTGGTCGGTGGCGTTCATCTCCCGCCGGAAGCGCAGGCGCCATTCGGTGAACATCAGGGTGAAGGCGATGTAGATCCCGACGGTGGCCAGGATCACCAGGGTGAAGGAGATGTCGAACATCCACCACAGGATCACCGAGACCAGCAGGATCTCGAAGATCGTGGGCAGGATGTTGAACAGCAGGAAGTCCAGCACGAAGGTGATGCCGCGCGTGCCGCGCTCGATCACCCGCGACAGCCCGCCGGTCTGCCGGTCCAGATGGAAGCGGAGCGACAGCGCATGCAGGTGGCGGAAGACCGAGAGCGCGATGCGCCGCGTCGCGCGGCCCTGCACGCGGGCGAAGATGGCATCCCGCGCCTCGTTGAAGGCCGACGCCGTCAGCCGCATCAGGCCATAGGCCAGCACCAGCGCGATGGGCACGGCGGCGACCATCCCGGCCGGCCCTGCCTGGGGCGCAAGCGCATCCACCGCGCGGGCGAAGGCGATCGGGACCACGACGTTCGCGGCCTTGGCCGCGACCAGCAGCACGAAGCTGGCGACGACGCGCAGCCTGAGGCCGCGCTCCCCCTCCGGCCACAGATAGGGCAGCAGGGTCAGCAGGGTGCGCAGGTGGTTGCGCTCGGGGGCGGCGGCGCCGGGGCGGTCGGGGGGCATGTCGGCAGATCTGGGCGCAACCCGGCGCAAGGGGAAGCCGGGGCGGGCGGGGCGCTGCCATGCGCGGGGTGCCGGCGGGGCCGGGCCGGGTGCGCCGGGGCCGCTTCCGGGCTAAAGGCGGGGGCATGACCAGCGAAGACGGGCTGTTCGCCGCGCTCTGGCGGCATGTCGAGGCCTGCAACAACCTCGCCTCCCCCGCCCATCTGCTGCCCTTCCGGATCGGGGAGGCGCAGGTCGGCTGGCTCGGGCTGGACCTCGCCCGCGCGCTGGCCTTCTTTCCGCGCGACGTGCATTTCGACGGGGCCGGCGCCTCGCTGGCCGGGCGGCTGCGGGCGGCAGGTGCCCGCAGCGATGCGCTGGCGCGGCTGGTGGCGGCGTTGGCGGCGCGCGGGCATTTTCGGCTGCGGGGCGAGCTGTTCGACGTCCGCGCCGAGCCGGACGGGCCGGCGCTGGCGCAGCTGGATCGCGGCGCGCTGCCGGCCTTCGGCATCCTCTCCCAAGGCGTGCATGTGAACGGCTTCGTGCGGCGGGCGGACGGGCTGCACCTGTGGTGCGGCTGGCGGTCCCGCGCCAAGCCGGTGGCGCCGGGGCAGCTCGACAACATCGTCGCCGGCGGCATCCCGGCCGGGCTGACGCCCGAGCAATGCCTGGTGAAGGAGGCGGCGGAGGAAGCCTCCCTGCCCGCTGGGCTCGCCTTGCAGGCGGTGGCGGCAGGCCGCGTCTCCTACGTGCTGGCCAACGAGGAAGGGCTGCGGCGCGACGTGCTGCACTGCTTCGACCTGGAACTGCCCGAAGGCGCGGTGCCGCGCCCGAACGATGACGAGGTGGAGCGCTTCGAGCTGCTGCCGGCGGCCGAGGTGCTGCGGATCGTGGCGCAGGGCGGGCCGGTGAAGTTCAACGTCAACCTGGTGCTGATCGCCTTCGCGCTGCGCCACGGTCTGCTGGACGGCCTGCCGGAAGACCAGCGCCGGCGGCTGCGGGCTGGGCTGGACCAGGCGGGGTAGAGGGGGGCGTCAGCCGCGGGGCAGGGCGAGCAGCAGCGCCAGCAGGTCGGTGCGGTCCGGGTCGGCCAGGGTGGCGAAGGCGGCCATCGCGCCTTCCGCCGCATCGACCAGGCTTTCGGCGTCCGAGGCGAGGAAGGTCGCGGAGGGATCGTAGTCCGCCAGGTGGCGCGCCGCCTGCAGGGCCAGGAAGCTGCTCGCCAGGTCGCGCAGCCCATCGCTGGCCGCCGTGCGGCGCAGCGCGCCGCGCCAACGGCGGCCGAGCGTCGTTGCCTCCAGCGCCTCGCAGGCCTGGCGCATCCGGCCATGGTCGAAGGCCCGGTAGAGAAGGGTGTAGGCGACGCCGCCGCGCTCCTCGGCACCCAGGAAGCGGTCGGCCGCTTCGCGCAGCAGCAGGTGGAACAGGGCATAGTAGGCGGTGGAGACGGCCCGGCGCAGCGCCGCCTCGCCGTCCGGGCCCGGACGGCGAGGCGGCGACCAGCCCGCGGGCGACGCCGCGCAGGCCGGCGGGATCAGGCACCCGCGCGGCGGTCCCAGTCGGCGCGGTCGAGGAGCCGGACGGTCGGATGGGTCTCCTCGCCCTGGGCGAAGAGCGCGTCCACCAGCTTCTGGCGCGTGCGGATCAGCAGCGTGCCGGGGCGCAGGCCGGCGCGGTCGAAGGCGACCAGGTGAGTGAAGCGGTAGCTGGGGCGGCCTTCGCCGTCGACGGTGGGCTGCACCTCGACCCGCTCCACCGCCGACGCCCCGCCCACCGCGCGGGCGGCGTCGAGGCCGAGGCGCTCCAGCTCCGCGATCGGCAATTCCCTCATGCGTCCAAGCTGGGATGCGGCGCGGGCAGGGTCAACCGGAACCTGCCCGTCCCTCCTCCGCCTTCCAGGCCTGGAGCTTGCGGTAGATGGTGCTGGGATTGATGCCGAGCAGCGTCGCGGCGCGCGGCACGTCCTGGCCGGTCTCGGCGAGGGCGGCCAGGATGTGGCGCTTCTCGACCGCGGCCAGCGTCTCGAAGGGCGCAGGCGGGGACGGTGCGGCGGGGGCGGGCTCGGCCGCGGCGGGCGACCAGGCGAGCCGGGCGGTCCAGGCGGGCGTGTCCGGCGGCGGCTCGGCGGGGGCGGGCTCGGGCGGCGGCTGCGGCTCGGCCGCGACGGGCGCCGCCGCACGCCCCCCGCCGCCGCGCAGCAGCATCCCCGGCAGCATCGCGCGCTCCACCCGTTCCGCGTCGTGCAGCACCACGATGTTGCGCACCACGTTCTGCAACTGACGGACGTTGCCCGGCCAGCCATACCCCGCCAGCGCCGCCTCCGCCTCCGGCGCGAAGCCGCGGAAGCGCTTGCCTTCCTCCTTCGCAAAGCTGGCCAGGAAATGCCGCGCCACCAGCAGCACGTCGGCGCCGCGGTCGCGCAGCGGCGGCATCTCCAAGGGCACGACATAGAGCCGGTAATACAGGTCTTCCCGGAACCGCCCCGCCTCCACCTCCGCCCAGGGATCGCGGTTGGTGGCACTCACGATCCGCACATCCACCTTCTGCGTGCTCGACCCGCCCACCGGCTGGAACGTCCCCGTCTGCGTGAACCGCAGCAGCTTCACCTGCATATCGAGCGGCATCTCGCCGATCTCGTCGAGGAACAGCGTCCCCCCATCCGCCTGCTTCGCGGCACCCAGCCGCGTGTCGGTCGCCCCGGTGAAGGCGCCCTTCACATGCCCAAAAATCTCGCTCTCCAGCAGGTCGCGCGGGATGGCGCCGCAGTTCAGCGCGACGAAGGGTCTTTTAGCCCGTGGGCTGGCGCGGTGCACGGCATCCGCCGCCAGCTCCTTCCCCGTGCCGCTCTCGCCCGTGATGAACACGTTGGCGCGCGATGCCGCGACGCTCTCGATGGTGCGGTAGACCGCCTGCATCGCCGGGCTCGCGCCGATGAAGCCGAAGAAGCGATCCCGCGTGAGCTGCGCGCGCACCTCGCGCAGCTCGGTCACCAGCGCGCGCTTCTCGAGCGCGTTCCGGAGCGTGACGGTCAGCCGCGCCTTGGCGAAGGGCTTGGCGATGAAGTCCACCGCGCCCTCGCGCATCGCCTCCACCGCCGTGCGGATCGAGGCGTCGGCGGTGACGACGATCACCGCGGCCTCGATGCCCTCCGCGCGCAGCCGGCGCATCGCCTCGAAGCCCGAGAAATCAGGCAGGTCGATATCCATCAGGATCGCGTCGGGCGCCCAGTGGCGGGCGATGGACAGGCCGGCGGCGCCGCATTCGGCCAGGCGGATCTCGACGCCCATCTCGCGCAGCAGCGCGCAGGCGAGCTCGGCCTGGGTCGGCGTGTCCTCGACGACCAGGACGCGGGCGGCCGCGGCCATGCGGGGCTATCGGCCCGACGCGTGCCGTCGGATGCCGACGGCAACGCGGACCGGCCCGGCCTTGCGGTGGCCCGCGGTGCGATCCGGGCCCGGCGGTCCCGAAGCCGTCAGCACGCGCCGCAGCACCTGGCCGCCGCCCCGGAACCCCGCCGGCCGGGACATGGCGCCGGCACGCCGCCGCGCGCCTGCGCTGCCGTCGGCGCCGCGCCGCGCAGAGGACAGCTGAGCCCAGGCATCAGGCCGGTCCCGCAGGGCGCCGCGGCGCGGCCCGGGCTGCGCGCGGGCGGCGCATCAGCCGCTCCCGGACAGGTTGTCGGCCAGGCGGGACAGCTCGGCCAGCGCGGCGGCGGCTTCCTCGGCGATGCGCGCGGCCAGCAGCCGGGGCTCGGTCGCGTCGCGGCGGTCCATGGCGATGCGGGCGGCCTGTTCCAGCCGCTTCGCGCCGACCGCGGCGGCGGCGCCGGCCAGGCTGTGGGCGGCGCGGCGATAGGCCTCGGCCTCGCCCGCCCCGGCGGCGGCGGAAAGCTCGCGCGCCAGGCGGCCCAAATCCTCCTCGAAGGTGCGCAGGATGCGCACGACGTCGTCGCGCGGGAGGTCCGCGGCAAGCTGGGCGGGGATGTCCGGGTCGATGGCGTTCACGCGGCTTTTGTGTCGCACTGCGGGCGCGGAGCGTCAATCGCACTCCCGCAGGCTGTGGCCAGCAGGTGCTGCGCAACCCGCCGTCGCGCAGCGCGACCGCCGGCCCGGGCCGCGGTCGCGGGGCCGCGTCACATCTTCGCGGTCTCCACCGCCGTCGGCGCGGGCTCGACCGGCGGCGCCGGATCGTCGCGCCAGGAGGTCGGAAGCGGGGCCCGGGCGAAGACGCGGCTTGCCGCCGCGTCGGCCCAGGAGGCCGCGACCGCGCCGAGGCGCAGCAGCGCCGCGCGCAGGGGCTGGCCGCCGATCGCCGCCGTCTCCGCGTCCTGGCGCAGCAGGCCGATGCGGCAGAGCGCGGGCGCGGCCGGGTCCAGCGCCGCGGCGGGCGCCGCATAGGCCAGCGCCACACGCCGCCGCGCCGTGCGGCGCAGCGCAGCCTCGGCCGCGTCTGGCCCGAAGGCGGGCACCCAGCGCTCGGCCAGCGGCTGCGGCACGCAGCCCACCGGCGCGCAGGCGGCGAGATGCAGCCAGAGATCCCAATCCTCGGACCGCGCCAGCTGTTCGTTGAAGCCGCCCACGGCGCGCAGCAGTGCGGTGCGGGCGACGACGGTGGAGGTGGCGACCACCGGCTCGGCATAGAGCTGCGCCTGGGCGTCGGCATCCAGCACGAAGGCTTCCCGCCGCATGGCGTGGCGGGCGGCGAAGCGCGGGCAGCGGGCGAAGCCGCCGGGCAGCGGGCCGGCTTCCTCCGACTGGCGGCGGTGGTCGGTGAAGGAGAAGCCGATCTCCGCGTGCAGCCGGTGCAGTTCCAGCTGGCGCTCCAGCTTGCCGGGCCGCCAGCGGTCGTCGGCGTCCAGGAAGGCGATCAGCGGCGCGACGGCGGCGTCCAGCGCCAGGTTGCGGGCCTCGGCCGGGCCGCCCCCGGCGCCGCGCAGCGGCCGGATGCGCGGGTTGCACCGGGCGACGGCGACCAGGAAGTCCCAGGTCCCGTCGGTGGAGGCGTCGTCGACGACCAGGATCTCGATGTCGGGGCGCGACCCGACCGAGGCGAGGGCGCCGGGCAGCCAGCGCAACGCGTCGCGGGCGGCGATGACCACGCTGAGCCGGGGCAGGCTGGGCACGGGCGTCCTCTCGATCTGCGGGGCGCCCGGCCGGGATCGGCTGGCCGGCGCGCGTCGCCGCGGATCAAGCAGGCGGCATGCCGGCGATTTGCATTGCAGAATGCAGGAGAAGGGGGCGATTCGGGCCTGCGCGCGGCAGGGTCATGCCGGCGTCGGGGTTTCCGCGCGCGCCCGGCGCGATGCCCGCCCAGGCGGGCGGCCGCTCATGCGGCGCCGCGCCGGCGCCGGGACGGCGTGCGCGCCGCCGTCCGGGCGGCCCCGGCGTCAGTTCGCGCCGTGGCGCATCAGCATGGCCCGCAGCGGGTCGGAGCCGGCATTGTGCGCTTCCATCGCCAGGACGATCTGCCGCGCCGAGACCTGCCGGCCGTAATAGGCCTGCGCCCAATCGGCGCGGTAGGAGAAGATGGTGCCCTGCAGCGTCATCCCGGCGAAGAGCCCGCGGTTGCGCGCCACCGCGACGATGTCCGCCCCGGCCGCCGCCGTGGTGCTGCCCTGGATGCCGCCGCCGATCGTGGCCAGCGCCAGCGCGGCGTCGGCGCCCACCTTGAACTGGCTGTCCATCACCGCCTGCAGGCCGCGATCGGTCATGATCATCATCATGACCAGACTGTCCTGGATGCCGGCCTGCAGCCCGAAGCTGCCCGAGCCGAAGCTGTAGAAGGCCGGCGAGGACCAGGACCCCGCCGCGTCGCGCCCGACCAGGGCGCAGGTGCCGCCCTCGCCGCCGAAGATGAAGCCGGCGCGGAAGACCCGCGGGCAGACCATCACCGCCCGCGCCCGGCGCAGATAGCTGATGACGTCCTGCGTGCCGTCGCCCGTCGTCACCAGTTCCTGCACCGCCAGGGTCGCGCGGTCCACCAGCGCCTGCTGTTCCTGCTGGGCGCGGGCGGGCGCGAGGGGCAGCAGCAGCAGCGCCGCACCGAGGAGCAGGCGCCGCATCATGACACGGGACATCAACGGCCTCCGGCAACCGATTGTCGGCGTTCAGTCTACAGGGTGGGGGGCGGCCTGTCCAAGGCGGGCGTGCGGCGATTGCGTGGCAGCCTGCCCCTGCGGGGCGACCCGGGAAGCCGGGCCAGGCGGGCTTCCGGGGCGCGTCAGGCCTCCGCCGGCAGGGTGAAGGGCTCCTCGTTCACCGCGGCGATGCGCCAGTCGGGCCCCACCCGCTCGATCCGGGTCAGCGACAGGTTCTTGATCGAAAAGGACAGCACCGCCTCGCCGGGGATGCGCATGGCATGCGCCAGCGCGGCGCGGATCGAGCCGCCATGCGCCACCACCACCACGTCGCCGCCGGCATTCTCCGCCACCAGGCGGTCGATCTCCGGCCCGACGCGGTCGATCACATCCGCGAAACTTTCCCCGCCCGGCGGCCGCTCGTCCCAGTGGATCGACCAGAAGGGGTGGGGCGGGTGGCGCAGGCGCTCGAAGAAGCGGTCATGCGGCAGGCCCTCCAGCGCGCCGAGATGCTGTTCGATCAGCGCCGGCCGGGTCTCGAGCGGGGCCGGCGGATACCCCGCGGCGAAGATGGCGGCGGCGGTGGCGCGGGTGCGCGACAGGGGCGTCACCAGCCAGCGCGCCGGCCGGGGCAGGCGGGCCGCCAGCCAGCGATAGGCCGCCGCCTCCTGGCGCAGCGCCAATTCGCAGAGGCCGACATCCATGGTGCCGTACATGGTCAGCCGGGCGGAGGGCTCGACCAGGGCGTGGCGGATCAGGAACAGGCGCGTGGGGGTGCTCACGCCGCGCGGTGTAGCGCCGGAGGGCCGGGGCTGTCGCCGGGGGGGCGGGGAGGCGACGCCGCATGGGCGGGACGCGCCGGGTGACGCGGCGCCAGGTGGCCCGGGGGGCGGGCATCGCCCCGCCCGCGCAAATCCAGCGCGCCCGCCCCGACGTGCCCGAGCGTGGCCCTGCGGCTGGATGCGAGACGTTGCATCCTCCGTGCTGTCGGACGGGGCCGAGGTGGTGGCGCGCGTCGCGGCGGTGGTGGACCTCGAGGCGACGGCGCGGGCGAGCGGTGCGCTGCGCCGGGTTCGGAAGGTCCGCCAGGCGTCGGAGGGTGGGTGCCGGTTCGACCTGCTGGCGCACCTGCCGCCGGCGGATGCGCCGGTGCAGCACCTGGTGCGGCTGCGCGGCCAGCCGGTTCGGCCACGCCTGGGGTCATCGCGCGATTGCCGCCGGAGGCGGCGGCGGCGGCCGGTGGGCGCCTGACGCGCCGGGCAAGCCGCGGCGGCAGGAAGGCGCAGGCCGGCACGCGGATCGCGGCAGGCCACCTGATGCGGCTGACCTCGCTGCCGGCGGAGACGACGCCGGCGGAGCGGCTGGTGGCGTTCTACCGGCCGCGCCGGCAGGTGGAGTTGGCGTTCAAGCGGCTGAAGACGCTGGGCGGGCCTGACGACCTGCCGGCGAGCGACCCGGACCCGGCGCGGACATGGCTGCTCGCGCAACCGATCGGGGCGGTGCTGGCCGAGGACATCGCGACCTCGATGGCCGCCATTCCCTCCCTGGGGAGAGGCCCTGGCGGGCGGCGGCGCCAATGCCCCTCGCCCTGGCGGGCGTGGAAGATCGCCCGTGGCCGGCTGCGCGATGCCATCCTGCCCCGGCGCCCGGACCCTCCACGAAGCGGGCATACGGCCTGCCGCGCCGCGATCTGCGAGCCACCGCGCCGCCGACCGTCACGGGCCGCGAACATCTCGAGCGAATGACCTCGCGCAGACGGGGCTCCGCCTTTCCCCGGGCCGCCGGGCGCTGTCTCGCCCCAAGCTTCGCGCGCATGGGGCCGAAGCGCCGCGGGGCCCGGGCCGGGTCGCCCGGCATGCAGGGGCGCATCCGCCGCGTCCCGGTGGTTCCATGCGGCGCCCGTGTCGCAGCCGCGCGGCACCGCGCGGCGGCGGGCACGCGCACCCTTGCGGGCCGGCGGGGGCGGGGCACATCCTCGCGCCGTATCGGGAACCGGACCCGGATGGCTGCCCTCTCCCACCACATCGCGTTGCGGCGCCTTGCCGCCGGGCTCGCCGCGCTGCTGCTCGCGGCGCCGCCCCTGGCCGCGCAGCAGCCGCCGGCCGCGCTGCCGCCGCTGCGCGAGATCACCGTGCAGAACGAGACCGAGCAGGCGCTGCGCGCGCTGCATGCCGGCCCGCCCGGCGCCGCGCTCGGCCCCGACCGGCTGGAGGGCGAGGCCATCCCGGCCGGCGCGACGCGGCGCGTGCGGCTCTACCGCACGCGCGACTGCCAGCTGGACGTGACGCTGGCCTGGCAGGACGGCACCGACGAGGTCCGCCGGCGCGTCGATGTCTGTCGCGGCACGCGGCTGGTGCTGGGCGACCCGGCGCTGCCGCGGATCGACGCCGCCATCGCCAACCGCAGCCGGGTGACGCTGCGCGAGCTCTACGCCGCCCCGGTCGCGACGCGCGCCGCCCGCGCGCAGGACGAGGCCGCCTGGGGCCCCGACCGGCTGTTCGAGGCGCTGCTCGAGCCGGGGGCGGAGGCGCGCTTCGTGCTCCGTGGCCGCGCCTGCCGCTTCGACCTGCGCGCCGTCTATGCCGATGAGCGCGAGGAGCTGCGCGAGGATGTCGATCTCTGCGCCGCGCCGGCCCAGGCCTTCGACCGTTCCGGCATCCCGCGCCGCGCGCTGGTGGTGGCGAACCGCCACCTGGCGCCGCTGCAATCCGTCTTCCTCTCGCCCAGCACCGACAATGACTGGGGCCCGGACCGGCTGGAGGCGGCGCCGCTGGCGGTCGGCGCGGAGGCGACGGTGACGATGGAGGGCCCCTGCGAGGCCGACCTGCGCATCGTCTTCCCCAATGGCGGCGCGGAGGAGCGGCGCGGCATCGATGTCTGCGCCGCGCCGCGGCTGGTGCTGCGCCCGGGCTGGGTGCTGCTGGACCTGGAGGAGGCGGAGCCGCCGGCGCAGGGCGGCGCGCCGGCCGGGCTGCGCCTGCGCAACCTCGGCACCTTGCCGGTGGTCGAGCTGTATGTCGGGCCGCCCGATCGCGGGCGCGGCGAGGACCGGCTCGGCCTCGACGTGCTGCCGGTGGGGGAGGCGATCGAGCTGCTGCCCGCCGATGGCGGCGGCTGCGCCGCGGATCTGGTCGCGGTGTTCCGCGACGGGCGCGAGGTGACGCGCCAGGGCCTCGACCTCTGCGCCGGCGAGGAGGTGGAGCTGCGATGAGCGGATGGCTTTGGCGCGCGGCGCTGGTGCTGGCGCTGGCCCTGCCGGCGGCGGCGCGCGCGCAACCGGCCGGCGTGCCGGAAGCGCTGCGCGGCGCCTGGTTCAGCGGCGCCTGCGAGGACCCGGATGCGATGCTGGCGCTGACCGGCCGCGCCGCGGCACGGCTCGACGCCGCGCAGCCGGCACGGCTGTTCCGCTTCCGAGAGCTGCGGGAGATCGCCGGCTGGCGCCTCGGCGTGGCGACGGGGGCGGAGGCGCCGCGCCTGCTGTTCCGCGCGACCGCCGGCGGGCTGGAGACGGCGGAGCCGGACCCCAAGACTCGCGACGACCGGCTGCCCGGCGACGCGCTGCCCACCGCCTGGCAGCGCTGCGCGACGCCGCCGGCGGCGCTGCTGCTGCTGCATGGCGAAGGCATCGCCGTGCTGGCGGCGCTGGAGGCGATGGAGGCCGGCTGCGCCGCCGCCCCGCCCGCCGCCTGCGCCGCCGCGATCGTGCGGGACGGCGATGTCAGCGGCGACGGGCGCCTTTCGCCGGCGGAACTCGCGCGGCTGGCGCGGGGTGCGGCCTGGATCGCCGCGGTGCAGGAAGGCGCGATGCCGGATGCGCTGGCCGGCGTGGTGGGTGCGGCGGCGCTGGGCGGCGTGCTGGCGGCGCGGCTGCTGGTGGAGAGCCTGGACTACGACGGCGACGGCCGGCTCTCGGCGGCGGAGCTGGCGCAGGACCGCGCGGGCTTCGGCGCGGCCGGCACGGCGGCGGGGCGGCCGCTGGCGCTGGACGGGCTGGTCGATGGCGCGCTGGCACTGCGCGCGCTGGTGGACGGGCTGCTCGGGGGGCGCTGAGGGACCGGCGCGCCCCGGGCGCCTGCGGCGCCGCCGGGACATGCCTCCAGCCGGGCACCGGGGCGCATCACCCCCCCGCCCTCAGCGCTTCCCGCCCAGCCAGCGCCGCAGCGCCCCCCAAAGCCCCTCGCCGCGGCCGGCGATGCGGTGGTGGGAGGCGTGCGGCCGGCGGGAGGGCGGCGGCAGCGCGCTGGCCACGGTGTGGCGGCCGGCATCCTGCGCCTCGATCAGCCGCCGCTCCAGCAGGATGACCTGCGCCACCGGGTCGGGCGGGCCGGCATCGGCGAGCGTCTCCGCGGTGTGGGCGGCGTCGTCCCAGGCCTCGGCGCGGCGCAGCGCGTCCACCACCCGCACCGTCTGCTCGGGGTCGAGCGGCGGGCCGCCGCGCCACAGCGCCACCGCGTCCAGCCGCCAGGCGCGTGCGAGGTCCGGCTTGCCCAGGTCGTCGGCGACCCAGGCGGCCTGCAGCGTCGCCTCGCCTGCCGCGTGCATCGCCCCCGTCTCCTCCAGCACCAGGGCCCAGGCCAGGAAGCGGCGCGCCAGGGGGGGGATGGAGGTGTCGGTGATCAGCGAGCGGAAGGGCGCGGCGCGCACCGCCTCGGCCGCCGCGGGGTGGGCGCGCGACAGGTCCGGCGCGCAATAGCCGCAGGACGGGCATTGCTGCAGCCAGCGCGCCATGGTCGACCGCACCGGCTCGCCCGGGCGCAGGTCGAGGTCGGGCGGCTGCTCCGGCGGGCCCGGGCGGAAAGGGGGATGCCGGCTCTCGGCGCCGCAGACCCCGCAGCGGAGCGCGGTGGCGGCGGCAGGGCGGGAGCCGGCGGACGGGGTCTCGGCCATTCGCGACAAGCTAGGCACGATCCGCGCCGCGGCGAAGGGGGAATATCCAGGCAATTCGTCGCGCAGCCTTCCGACAGCCGCCCATTGCCGGAAAGGTGCCGCGATGGCTAAACCCACCCGCCATGCCGCGCGGCGACCTCTTCCCCGACATCGCCCCCTATGAGACGGGCCTGCTGCCGCTGACCGGCGGGCACGTGATGTACTGGGAGCAGGTCGGCAACCCGCGCGGCCAGCCGCTGCTGTTCCTGCATGGCGGCCCCGGCGCCGGGGCGGGCGCGATCCATCGCCGCTTCTTCGACCCCGGCCATTGGCGCGTGGTGATCTTCGACCAGCGCGGCGCCGGAAGGTCCCGTCCGCTCGGCGAATTGCGGGAGAACAACACCCCCCAGCTGGTCGCCGACATCGAGACGCTGCGGAGATTCCTCGGCGTGGAGCGCTGGCTGCTGTTCGGCGGCTCCTGGGGCTCGACCCTGGCGCTGGCCTATGCGCAGTCCCACCCCGACCGCGTGGCGGGCTGCGTGCTGCGCGGCGTCTTCCTCGGCCGCCGGGCGGAGGTGGAGTGGTTCCTCTACGGGCTGCGCCGCGTCTTCCCCGATGCCTGGCAGGCTTTTGCCGAGCACGTGCCGGAAGCCGAGCGCGGCGACCTGCTCAGCGCCTACCTGAAGCGGCTGTGCGACCCCGATCCGCTGGTGCATGGGCCGGCGGCGCGGGCCTGGAGCCTCTACGAGGGATCGTGTTCCACCCTGCTGCCGAGCCCGGAGACGGTGGCGAGCTTCGCGCAGGACCGCACCGCGCTGGGCCTGGCGCGGATCGAGGCGCACTACTTCGCGCATGACCTGTTCCTGCCGCCCGAGGGGCTGCTGGGGCACATGGAGCGCATCGCCCATGTGCCGGCGGAGATCGTGCAGGGCCGCTACGACATGGTCTGCCCCTGCGACAGCGCCTTCGACCTGGCCGCCGCCTGGCCGCGGGCGCGGCTGACCATCGTGCCCGATGCCGGGCATTCGGCGCTGGAGCCGGGGATCCGCACGGCGCTGGTCGCGGCGGTGGAGCGGTTCCGGCGGCGGGGGTAGCGCCGGGGCGGCGCCCGCCGCCGCCCGCCGGACCACGATCCGCGCGGATGGGAGCGCGGATCATGGTCCAGGCCATGGCGGGTTCGCGTGATTGACGCCGCCGCGCGTGCCGCCCTCCGGCGATCGCGCCCTGGATCATGATCGGCGGCAAGTGAATCGCCGATCATGATCCAGCCTATTGTCTTGTCGCGCGATTCACGCCTCCGGGCGTTCCGCCCTCCGGCGATCGCGCTCTAGCCGGCGGCCATCCCCGCCGGCTTGTGCCGCAGCGTCAGCCGGTCCGTCGCCGGCCGCGCCGGCACCGCGCAGGTCTCGCTGCGGTAGGGATTCGCCCGCGCGTGGTGCATGCCGATCAGCCGCGCCGCCCGCAGGTCCAGCAGCGCCGCGGCCCGTGCGAAGGGCGCGCCCGGCGCCTGCAGCGCGGCGATGCAGCTGTCGAACGCCACCGGCTCGAAGGCCGGCAGCGGATACAGCTCGCGCGAGAACATCACCATCGGCCGCTCCACCACGAAGGCGGCGGCGGCGCCCTCGGCCGGGGCGGCGTCGGCTGGCGCGTGGATCTGCTGGCGGCGGGGGTCGAAGGCCTCGTCCTCCTCCCGCGGCGCGCCGGACCGCCAGGAGGCGGTGCCGATCCGCCCGGTGCGCTCGTTGCGGATGCGCAGCACGGCGCGGTGCGGGCTGCGCAGCATCACGAAGGCGGTGACGGTGTCGTCCGGGCGGAGGTCGAAATCGACGAAGCGCAGCTCGCCATACTGCTTGCCGCGCACCCACCATTGCGCCCAGGCATGGGCGCGCACCCGTTCCTGCCCGGCCGCGTCGGTGTCCACCACCACCGTGGTGCCGATCTGCGGCAGGCTGTCCGACATCGCGCGGTGCCCGTCGAGCCCCACCCAGATCGAGCAGCGCCAGCTCTCCGGCAGGCGCGGGCCCGCCTCATCGGCCAGCAACGGCTTGTGGGCCGGCAGCTCCAGGCGCGGCGTCGCGCCGCGGTCATCGGCCGGCCGCGTCGCGCGCGGCACGCGCCAGCGCGCGGCCACCGCGGAGAAGCGCATCCCCCCGCCCGGCGCCAGCACCGCCCCGGACCAGTTCGGGCTGCGTTCCTGCCGCGATCGGCCGAGGCCCGCCCCGCCGCCGTTCAGCGCGGCGCGGAAGCGGTGCTGCGTCTGCGGGTCGTGGTCGCTGGCGATCGCGTCGTTCGCGGGCGCGCCCCAGAACAGGCCGCGCCAGGCCGCGGCGAGGCGCGGGTCGCAGCCGGGGTCGGGCTCGGGCGGGTCGAAGCGCGGCCGGGGGCCGCCGGGCAGGCCGCCGGCATCGTCCTCGTGGAAGTCGATCGGCAGGAAGCGCGCCTGCATCTCCGCCAGCGTCGCGTCCCGCAGCGCGTCGAGCGGATCGCCGAGATGATCGCCCATCGTCTCAGCCCGCCCATTCCGCCTGTGCCTGCTCCAGCGTCTTCGTGAAGCTCGCCGGGGTCTCCGGGCCGGTCAGCACGGTGAACAGCGCCTGCGCCAGCATCTCGCCGGCCTGGGTGTCGGACCGGTAGTGGACGCCGGCGATCTCGCGGTTGCGGGCGATGCGGATCGCCATGGCGGTGGCGGCGCGGGCGCGCGGCTTGCCGACAACCAGGCCGGCGATCATCGCCACCAGCAGCGACTGCGTGGCATGCCCGCTGGGGTAGGAGGAATGGCCCGGGTTCGGCACCGCCGGCCGCAGCGCGGGACAGTATTGGGACGGGCGGATGCGCTCGGAGCGGCGCTTGTGCAGCATCACCGCCAGCGTCGCGACCAGGTTGCCGATCTCCATCAGCCGCACCGTGCGCGGGTGGCTCTGCGTCGAGATGGACAGCACGCCGAGCATGTCGGGGAAGAAATTGCCGGCCTGGGCCAAGATCTCGCCCAGCGCGTCGGCGCGCTCATCCTCGGCCGCGCGGATCAGCAGCTCGATCTCCTCGTCCACCGTGCGCGGCTCGGGCGCGGCGTTGCCGGCCAGCAGCTCCTCCCAGCCCGGCAGCGTCAGCGGGCCCTCGGGCTGTTCCTTCAGCAGGCCCTGCCAGGCGGTGCAGGCGGTGAATTCCGCCATGGCGCCCCAGGCCCACCACATGCCGTCCCAGTGCCGCTCGAAGGACGCCCTGGGGTCGCCGCGCAGGTCGGAGAGCCGCCCGCCCTCGAGCGTGTTCGGGTTGGGGGAGCCGACGAAGGGCAGGTCGAGCCGGTCCAGGAAGAAGCCGCCGCCCCCGGCATTGCCGCTGTTGCCGGCATTGCCCGCATTGCCGGCGTTCCCGGCATTCCCCGCATTGCCGGCATTCCCGGCATTGCCCGCATTCCCGGCCATTCCCGTCTCCCCCTTCGCGCGCCGTGCCGCCGCCGGCGTCCTCGGCGCATTGTCACTCCGGCAGGCCGGCGGCGCGCAAGCGCGCGCAGAAGACATCGCGCACATCGGGCGGCAGCGGCGTGCGGGCGGCGAAGGCCGAGAGGCGGAAGCCAGGGTCGCCGCGCAGCAGGCGCGCTGCTTCCTGCGCGGCGGCCTCCGCCTCGTCCGCCGCCACCAGGGCGGCGATCAGCACGCGCTGGTTCGGCGCGTGGTGCGGGTTGGCCGCCTGCGACCGGCGCGCCCAATGCAGCGCCGCCGGCATCGTGCCGGCCAGGTAGTGCGCCTGGGACAGCAGGTGCTCGAACAGGTAGGCGAAGGGATCGAGCGGCGCGAGGCGCAGCGCGCGCTCGCCGAGCGTCACGGCGCCCGCGGCGTCGCCGAGGTAGCCGGCGGCCGCGCTGCCCCAGGCCCAGGCCCAGGCGCAGCTGGGGCCGAGGCGCATGGCGCGTTCCAGCAGCCGCATCGCCGCCGGGTAGTCGCGGTCGAGATAGGAGATGGTGTGGCCGCGCACCGCCAGCGCCAGCGGGTCGGTCGCGGCGGCGGCGACCGCCTGCTGCGCCAGCGCCGCGGCCTGGCGGCAGAGCGCGACCGGATCGGCCGCCCAGCCTTCGCTGATCCGGACCATTTGCAGCAGGGCGAGGTAGGACAGCGCAGTCGGGTAGCCGGGCTCGGCCGCCAGCGCCTCGCCCAGCAGCGCCTCGGCGCGGGCGAGGGAGGCGGCATCGGTGAGCTTCGCCTGGTCCAGGGCGCGCAGCACCAGGTCGTAGGCGGTCAGGCTGTCGGGCGGCTTGCGCAGCGCGCGCGCCAGCTCCTGGTCCCGGATCTGCGGCGCGAGGGCGGCGGCGACCTGCTCGGCGATGCGGTCCTGCAGCTCGAAGAGATCCGCTTCCTCCCCGTCGTAGCGGTCGCTGCGCAGGATGGTGGCGCGCTCGGCATCCGTCAGCTCGGTGGTGATGCGCAGCCTGCCGCCGGCGCGGCGGACGCCGCCGTAGAGCACGTAGCGCGCGCCGAGCTCCCGCCCCGCCGCGCGGGCATCGGTGCTGGACTGCGCAAAGGCGAGCGCGGAGCCGCGGGAGATCACGAAGATGCCGTCGAGGCCCGACAGGACATGGACGATCCCCTCGATGATGCCGTCGCAGAACCAGGCTTCCTGCGGGTCGTGGGTGTCCTTGCGGAAGGGCAGCACGGCGATGCTGGGCCGGTCGTCGGCGCGCGGGGAGAGCAGCGGCGCGGCGGCTGGCATGGCACGCGGCTCCGCCGCCACCTCCGCCTCCAGCAGGTAGCCGCGGCGGGGGATGGTGCGCAGCAGGGGGGCGGCCGCGCCCATCGCCTTGCGCAGCTCGACCACGCATTGGGTGATGCTGTCGTCGGTGACGAAAAGGCCCGGCCAGACCGCGTCCAGGATCTCCTCGCGGGAGACGACGCGGCCGGGGTTGCGCAGCAGCAGCGCCAGCAATTCGAGCGTCTTCGGGCGCAGCATTGCCGCCGCGCCGTCCGGCGCGGCCAGGCCGCCGGTGCCCTCGTCGAAGACGCAGCCGCCGAAGCGCAGCCGTCGCGGCGCCTGGGAGGCCGGCGGGGGGATGTGCATGCGCTCCGCCTGATGCTGCCCGGGCCGAGGGTAACGGGACCGTGCGGCCCGCCGCCATGGCCATGCCCCGCGCCTCACCGCAGCGTGCACCGGCCGCCGCGGCGTGGCGGGAGGGTAACGGTTGGGCGGCGCCGGCGACAAGCGGGTTGGCGCGCCGGGGCGGGGCGACCGCGACGCGCGGACCCGGGCCGGCCGCTGCGCGGCGCCCGGCGGCCGGCATCCGTCCCGGCTTCGGCGCGCGGCCGTCGCGCCTTCGGTGCGCGCGGCCGTCGCGCCTTCGGCGCGCGCGGCCGTCGCGCCTTCGGCGCGCGCGGCCAGGGCGATCGCGCGCCGGTGTCCTGCCGCTGGAGGTCGCCGGCCCTGCCGCCGAACCGAGGCGATCGGCAGGCCGCGGAAGCACGCCCGACGAACGCTCTGCCCATCCCCCATGCGGGAAAGGGGGTGTGCCCGCTGCCTGCTAGCCCTCCGGCGCCAGCCGCAGCAGGTCGGCCTTGAGCAGGAAGCCGAAGGCGCGGCGCATGCGGATGGCCTGCGGGGCGGGCAGTTCGGCGGCCAGCACCGCGGCGCTGGCCGGGCCCTCGGCGAGGCGGGCGAAGACCTCGGCGAAGGCGTCCTCGGCCGGCAGCCAGTCGCGGCGCGGGGCGACGCCGGGCAGGGCCAGCAGCGCGCGCAGCCGGGCCAGCGCGGCCGCGGCGTCGGGCAGGCCGGGGGCCAGGTGCAGCCGCGTCTCCGGCGTCAGCACGCGCGTCGGCCAGTCGGCGAACAGCACCGCCGGGTCCGGGCGGTGCGGCACGCGGGTCTCGCCGCGGGCGGGGGCGGCGCGCTCGGCGCGGGCGGCGCGGCGGATGCGCGCCAGCTCCTCCCACAGCGAGAGGTAGCGGGGGATCACCGCCGCCCAGTCGAAGGTCCGGCGCGCGTGGCGGGCGGCGGCCTCGCCCATGCGCGCGCGCAGGCCGGCATCGCCGATCAGCGCTGCGAAGGCGGCGGTCGCCGCCGGCACGTCCACCGCGGTGAACTGCGCGACGGCGGCGATGTAGCCATCGTAGCTGTCGGTCCCGGAATCGTGGCGGTCGGCAATGCCGTCCATCGGCGCGGCCAGCAGGGTCGGCACGCGGAAGCCGGTCTCGCCATGGAGGATGGTGTCGCGCAGCCCGTCCCAGTCGGTGCCGACCACCGGCAGCCCCGCCGCCATCGCCTCCACCGGCGCCAGGCCGAAGGTCTCCTGGATGTTGTCGGAAAGCAGGGTGAAGATGTCGGCGGCGGACCAGATGTGGCGGCGCGCCTCCGGCAGGCGGCCATCCACGAGGCGCAGCTCGAGCTCCGGGGCGAAGGCGCGCGCCTGTTCGGCGAAGGCGCGGCGCTGGTGGTCGTCGGCGAACCAGCCGGACAGCACGAGGATCACCTTCGCCCCCGCCGGCGCCGCCGCGGCGGCGCGGCCGAGCGCGATCAGCATCGGCATCGGATGTGCCTTGGCGTGGAAGGACAGCCGGCCGTGGTGCAGCACCACCAGGTCGGCCTCCGCCACCTGCAGCCGGGCGCGCCATTCGGCGCGCGCGCCGGGCGCCGGCGCCACGGCGGCGCAATCGGTGCCGAGCGGGATGACGGGCAGCATCGGCCCTTCCAGCCGCGTGGCGCCCAGCCGGCGCATCAGGTAGGCGGCCTGCATCTCCAGCTGCCGCCGCACCGCGCCGCGCACCGCGGCGGAGGTGCAGATGATGGCATCCCAGGGCTGCACCGGCGCCACCAGGCTGTCGAGGATGGAATCCATCGCGCCGGCCGAGGCGGTGGTGTGGGTGACGCCGACGACCGAGAAGGCCGCCGCCTGCGCCACGCGCCGGCGCCGCCAGGCATGCGGGCCGAGGCCCGGGCCCGGCAGCATCACGCAGCCGATGCGGGCCAGTTCGGCCAGCTGGTCTTCCAGGATCGCCTCGGCGGGCAGGGTGGAGCCGAGGGCCGCGACATGGCGGCGGAAGGCCTCGGCATCGGCGGCGTCGCGGGTGAGCGCGACCATGCGGTCGAAGCCGCCATGGCGCAGCAGCCCGGCCAGGAAGCTTTCCCCCGCCGCGTGGCGGCCCATGAGCTTGGGGCGCGACGTGTCGAACCCGTCGGGCGCGTAGAAGAGGGCGGCGGCGGGCGGCGGCATGGCGCAGGGATGGGCGCGGGCGAGGCCGGCGTCAACCGCGGCGCCCGGGGCCGCGGTTGCCGGCGGGCGCCGCCCGCGCTACCGGATTCGTGCCATGGACGCGATGCCCGTCCCGCCCGCGCCGGAACCCGGACCCCTGCCCGCCTATCGCCTGCGGGTGGCGCAGGGCAGCCTGTCGGCCGATTCGGCGCAGGCACGGGCGGCGGAGGCGCTGCAGGACCTGTGGCGCCGTACCCGCGGCTACGACCCGCACCCGGACGAGCCGGAGCAGGGCGGCTTCTTCGGCCGGTTCCTGCGCCGCAAGCCGGTGGCGCCGGAGGAAGCGCCCTCCGGCACGCCCATGGGCCTTTATCTCGTCGGCGAGGTGGGGCGGGGGAAGTCCATGCTGATGGACCTGTTCTTCGCCACCGCCGAGGTGCCGCGCAAGCAGCGGCTGCACTTCCACCAGTTCATGCAGCAGGTGCATGCGCGCATCCATGCCTGGAAGCAGCGCCACGGCGAAACCGCGGACCCGATCCCGCCGCTGGCCGACAGCATCGCGCAGGAGGCCGCGCTGCTGTGCTTCGACGAGTTCCAGGTGCACGACATCGCCGATGCGATGATCCTGGGGCGGCTGTTCCAGGCGCTGTTCGCGCGCGGGACGGTGGTGGTGACCACGTCCAACACCGCGCCCGACGAGCTGTTCAAGGGAAGGCCCGGCCGCGACGCCTTCCTGCCCTTCATCGCGCTGATCAAGCGGCGGCTGGAACTGCTGGTGGTGGATGCGTCGCGTGACTTCCGCCAGGCGCGGATCCGCGACCTGCCGACCTGGCACGTGCCGGCCGATGCGCGCGCAGAAGCCGCGCTGGACGCCGCCTTCGCGGAGCTGACGGGCCAGGCGCATGGCACGCCGGAGACGCTGACGCTGCTGGGCCGGACGCTGGCCGTGCCGCAGGCGGCGCGCGGCGTGGCGCGCTGCGACTTCGACGCGCTGTGCGGCCGGCCACTGGGCCCGGCGGACTACCTGGCGATCGCGACGCACTTCCACACGCTGGTGCTGGACGGCGTGCCGCGCCTCGGCCCCGAAAATTTCGACAAGGCGCGGCGCTTCATCACGCTGGTCGACACGCTCTACGAGCACCGCGTGAAGCTGCTGGCCAGCGCGGAGGCGGTGCCCGACCTGCTCTACGAACGCGGCGAGAATGCCGCGATGTTCGCGCGCACCGCGAGCCGCCTGAACGAAATGCAGAGCCGCGATTGGCAGGCGCTGCCGCATCTCACCTGACAGGATTGGCAAGCCGCGAATTGTGGCGATCCGTCGTGTTCCGTCGTTGACAGCCCAGGCGCCCGTCGTTCAAGTGGCCGCCGGGGAATATGGCTTCGGGGTCCTGAGGGGGGCCCGCCGCGCGACGGCGTTCCGTGGCGCGGCCGCGAACAGGACGGGGGAAGACCGAGGCATGCGCAGGATACTGCTGGCCATGACCATGTTCGCGCTCTGCCTGCCGGCAGGCGCGGAGGCGGCGCGGCGCGACGAGCGGACGCCGCAGCCCAATGCCAGCCGCATCGCGCAGCCGGCGCCGCAGGCGCGCCCCATCCAGGTGCCGCAGGCCCGGCCCGCGGCGCCGTCGCCGGCCCGCCCGATGCAGGCCCGCCAGGTCTCGGCCCAGCCGCAGCCCGCGCCACGGCGGGCGGAGACGCGCAGCTCGGGCGGCGGGCTGGTCATGCGCGGCGCCTCGGCCGCGACGGTCCCGCGCGAGGCGGCGGGAAGCTGCACGCGCCGCGACGGGCGGATGGTCTGCGCCTCCCGCGGGGTGGCGGGCTGGCAGGCGGGGCTGCCGCGGGCGGACAACGCGCAGCGCGAATGCCCGGCCGGCACGCTGGCGACGCTGGCGCGCGGGCATGACGACGTGGTGCGCTGCCTGCCGCTCTGACGACGACCGGCCGACCCCGTGCCGGCGTAACGCCGGCCTTCCTTGCTCCGAACATAAACCGAACAGGCGCGTGGGGCGGTGGCTGGCTTGCCGCCGCCCGGCGGGCGGGGTAGCACTTCGCCAAAGGGCGCGGCGACGCCTGTAGAAGCCGCAACAATTCAACAACACCCAAGCGAGCAAGGTTCGAGGAAGTACATGGCCCGCAATAAGATCGCGCTGGTCGGCGCCGGCAACATCGGCGGCACGCTGGCCCACCTCATCGGCCTCAAGGAACTGGGCGACGTCGTGATGTTCGACGTCTTCCCGGGCGTCGCGGCCGGCAAGGCGCTGGACATCATGCAGTCCGGCCCGGTGGACGGCTTCGACAGCCACATGGTCGGCGCGGGCGACTACAGCGCCATCGCGGGCGCGGACGTGGTGATCGTCACCGCCGGCTTCCCGCGCCTGCCCGGCATGACGCGCGACGACCTGCTGACCAAGAATGCCGGCGTGATCGGCCAGGTGGCCGAGGGCATCAAGACCTACTGCCCCGACGCCTTCGTCATCTGCATCACCAACCCGCTCGACGTGATGGTGTGGGTGCTGCAGCAGAAGTCCGGCCTGCCGCCGGAGAAGGTGGTGGGCATGGCCGGCGTGCTGGACAGCGCGCGCTTCCGGCTGTTCCTGGCGCAGGAATTCGGCGTCTCGGTCGAGGACGTGACGGCCTTCGTGCTCGGCGGCCATGGCGACACGATGGTGCCGCTGACGCGCTATTCCACCGTCGCCGGCATCCCGGTGCCCGACCTGGTGAAGATGGGCTGGACGACGCAGGAGAAGATCGACGCGATCGTGCACCGCACCGCGAATGGCGGCGGCGAGATCGTGAAGCTGCTGGAGAAGGGCAGCGCCTTCTACGCGCCGGCGGCGTCGGCCATCGCGATGGCGGAAAGCTACCTGCTGGACAAGAAGCGCGTGCTGCCCTGCGCAGTGCTGCTGAACGGGCAGTATGGCCAGGACGATTTCTACGTGGGCGTCCCCGTGGTGATCGGCGCCGGCGGCGTGGAGCGCATCGTCGAGGTGCAGTTCACCCCCGAGGAGAAGGCCGCCTTCGACAAGTCCTGCGATGCGGTGAAGAAGCTGATCGAGGATTTCAAGAAGCTCGGCGTCTGAGGCCGACCCCTCCGTTCGGCCGGGGGGCGGGGCGCCTTCCGGCCTCTCCCCTCTGACCGGAGCGAGACCCGGATGAACATCCACGAGTACCAGGGCAAGGAGCTGCTGCGCCGCTACGGCGTGGCGGTGCTGGACGGCCATGTGGCCTGGACGGCCGACGAAGCCGCCGAGGCCGCGAAGAAGCTGCCCGGCCCCGTCTATGTCGTGAAGTCGCAGATCCATGCCGGCGGCCGCGGCGCCGGCCGCTTCGCCAACGACCCGAACGGCAAGGGCGGGGTGCGCGTGGTGAAGTCGGTGGACGACGTGCGCGCCGCCGCCGAGGCCATGATCGGCAAGGTGCTGGTGACGAAGCAGACCGGGCCCGCGGGCAAGCTCGTCTCCCGCGTCTATGTGGAAGACGGCTGCGACATCAAGCGCGAGCTCTATCTCGGCCTGCTGGTGGATCGCGCGGCGTCGCGCGTGGTGATCATGGCGTCGACCGAGGGCGGGATGGAGATCGAGGAGGTGGCGGCGAACCACCCCGAGAAGATCCTGAAGGCGCATGTGGACCCGGCGTCCGGCATCTCCGGCTTCCATGCGCGCAAGCTCGCCTTCGGGCTCGGCCTGGAAGGCAAGCAGGTCGCGAGCTTCACGAAGTTCGTCACCGCGCTCTACGCCGCCTTCATTGAGCTCGACTGCGCCATCGTCGAGATCAACCCGCTGGTCGTCACCGGCAAGGGCGAGATCGTCGCGCTCGACGCCAAGGTGTCCTTCGATGACAACGCGCTGTTCCGCCACAAGGACCTGGAGGAGCTGCGCGACGACAGCGAGATGGACCCGAAGGAGCTCGACGCGGTCAAGAACGACCTGAACTACGTCGCGCTCGACGGCGAGATCGGCTGCATGGTCAACGGCGCCGGCCTGGCCATGGCGACGATGGACATCATCAAGCTGTACGGGTCGTCGCCGGCCAACTTCCTCGATGTCGGCGGCACGGCGAATGCGGCGCGGGTGACGGAGGCCTTCCGCATCATCACCAGCGACGCCAATGTGAAGGCGATCCTGGTGAACATCTTCGGTGGCATCGCCAAGTGCGACATGATCGCCACCGGGATCGTGGAGGCGTCGAAGAACCTGTCGCTGTCCGTGCCGCTGGTCGTGCGGCTGGAGGGCACCAATGTGGAGCTCGGCAAGAAGATCCTGGCCGAGAGCGGGCTCGCGATCATCGCCGCCGACAACCTGGCGGATGCCGCGCAGAAGGTCGTCGCGGCCGTCAAGAAGGGTGCCTGAGCCATGGCCGTTCTGGTCGACAAGCACACCAAGGTCATGACCCAGGGCTTCACCGGGGCCCAGGGCACCTTCCACGCATCGCAGGGCATCGCCTACGGCACCACCTATGTCGGCGGCACGACGCCGGGCAAGGGCGGCACCATGCACCCCGAGCTGAACCTGCCGGTGTTCAATACGGTCGCCGAATGCGTGCACGCCACCGGCGCCGATGCCAGCGTGATCTACGTGCCCGCGCCCTTCGCGGCGGATGCGATCCTGGAAGCGATCGACGCCGAGGTTCCGCTGATCATCTGCATCACCGAAGGCATCCCGGTGCTGGACATGGTGAAGGTGAAGCGCGCGCTGGCAGGGTCGAAGAGCAAGCTCGTCGGGCCGAACTGCCCGGGCGTGATCACGCCGGACGCCTGCAAGATCGGCATCATGCCGGGCCACATCCACCGCCGCGGCTCGGTCGGCATCGTGTCGCGGTCCGGCACGCTGACCTATGAGGCGGTGGCGCAGACCACCGCCGCCGGGCTCGGCCAGTCCACCTGCGTCGGCATCGGCGGCGACCCGGTGAAGGGCCTCGACTTCATCGACGTGCTGGAGATGTTCCTGGCCGATGACGAGACGAAGTCGATCATCATGATCGGCGAGATCGGCGGCGAGGCGGAGGTGATCGGCGCGGAATTCCTGCGCGCCGAGAATTTCGGCCAGGGCAAGCCGAACAAGCCGGTGGTCGGCTTCATCGCCGGCGCCACCGCCCCGCCCGGCCGCCGCATGGGCCATGCGGGTGCCGTGATCTCGGGCGGCAAGGACACGGCGGAGGCGAAGATGGAGGCGATGCGCAGCGCGGGGATCCGCGTGGCGGACAGCCCTTCCTCGCTCGGCTCGACCATGGTGAAGGCGCTGCAGGCGTGACGCGGTGCGGGCCGCCGCGGTGGCGGCCCGCATTCCCCTGCAAGGCTTTTCTGTAACCGCCCCCCATCCGGGGGCGATGTCGTATCAGGGCCCCGTCGGGCCCGCGCAGTCGGCGCCGGCCGCTTCGCCGGCGAGGAGGAGACGATGGCCGGAGTGGATGTGCTTGCCACCGCGATGTCGGGCGCGAATGCCGCCTACCTCGCGGATCTCTACGCCCGCTGGGTGGAGAAGCCGGACAGCGTCGATGCGTCCTACGCCGAGCTGTTCGCCGCGCTGAACGACGAGGCGCGCGCGGTGCTGACGGATGCGACGGGCGCGAGCTGGGCACCGCGCGTGCGCGGCGCCTTCGGCCCGGACCCGGAGTCGCCGCCGGCACCGAAGAAAGGCGCCGCGGCCGCGCCGGCCCCGGTGATGCCGAAGACCGACACGATGGACAAGGCGGCCGCGCAGCGCGCGGTGCTGGATTCCATCCGCGCGCTGATGCTGATCCGCAGCTATCGCGTGCGCGGCCATCTGGAAGCGCGGCTCGATCCGCTCGGCCTGCAGGTGCCAAAGCCGCATCCGGAGCTGACGCCGGCGACCTACGGCTTCTCGGACGCCGACATGGACCGGCCGATCTTCCTCGATTTCGTGCTGGGCAAGGAATACGCGACGCTCCGCGAGATCCTGGCGATCTGCCGCGCCAGCTATTGCGGCCCGATCGGCGTCGAGTTCATGCACATCCAGGATCCCGACCAGAAATCCTGGATCCAGCGCCGGATCGAGGGCGCGCCGTGGCTGACCGGCTTCGACGGCGGCGCCAAGCGCAAGATCCTGCAGCAGCTGACCGAGGCCGAGGGCTTCGAGGCCTTCTGCGCGAAGAAATACGCCACCACCAAGCGCTTTGGGCTTGAGGGTGGCGAGAGCACCATCCCCGCGGTGCAGACGGTGATCGAGGTGGCGGCGAGCCTCGGCGTGAACGAGGTGACGATCGGCATGGCCCATCGCGGCCGGCTGAACGTGCTCGTGAACGTGGTGAAGAAGCCCTTCTCCGCGGTGTTCAGCGAGTTCAAGGGCACCTCGGCGCATCCCGAGGACGTGCAGGGCTCGGGCGACGTGAAGTATCACCTCGGCACCTCGACCGA
>JAIYDD010000251.1 GCA_027487675.1 Acetobacteraceae bacterium
CTGCCGCCGCCGCGATTCCGCAAGGCCGCCAAGCCAAAGTTGGCGCCTATGGGGCAGAGCCCCGGCCGGAGCGCGAGGCGGGGCCTCGCACTTCCTGCCGCCGCCATTCCCATGGTCGCAAAGCCAAAGTCAGCGCCCATGGGGCAGCGGCCCCTTGGAACCCCTTTCATGGATTTGCTTGTTTTGACGCCGGTCGAGGACGGCCAGCCCTGGTGGCGGGGGGTACCGGGCGCAGGGGAAGCCTCCCGCCGGGCCATCAGGCATTGGCTCGGCCATAGCTTCGCCGTGAAGGGCTGCGCCCTCAGCCCCGGCGCTTGACCGGGCCGTCGCCGCTGCGCGGCGGCGCGCCACGCGGCGCCCGCGGGGCGGTCGGCGCGGCGCCGCCGCGCATCGGCTCGATCAGGATGTCCTCGTCATCCTCCCCCGCATGGCGGGCGGCGGCGGCGAAGCGGGACGCCGCCCAGGGCGCGATCTCGACGCGCGTCTCGCGGTCCATCACCAGGATGCGCCCGACCTCGCCGCGCACCAGGTGGCCGCGCCGGCAGAGAAAGGGCAGCAGCCAGCGCGGATCGGCGTTCTGGGCGCGGCCGATGTTGAGGCGGAACCAGGCGCCCTCCCCGGCCGGGCCGGGGCCGGGGCCTTCGCCGCGCGGCGGGCGCGGGGCCTGGCGCGGCTCGGGCTCGGCGGCCTCGATCTCCTCCGGCGCGGGCAGGCTGGCGCCGAGCGCCTTGACCAGCGCGGCGGCCACCGCCTCCGCCCCATGCGCCTCCAGCACCGCCTTGCCGAGCGCCAGAGCCTCCGGCTCGGCGGCCGCGGCGGCGGCGGCCTCGATGGCCTGCTGGACCAGCTTCTCGCCGTCGCGGCGGCGGATCTCCTCGGCCGAGGGCGGCGCGCCCCATTCGGCGCGCACCCGCGCCGTGGCCAGCAGGCGCTCCGCGATGCGCCGGCGCGGATAGGGCACCAGCAGCACGGCGAGCCCCTTGCGCCCGGCCCGGCCGGTGCGGCCGGAGCGATGCAGCAGCGTCTCCGCATCCCGCGGCAGCTCGGCATGCACGACGAGGCCAAGGTCGGGCAGGTCGATGCCGCGCGCGGCGACGTCGGTGGCGACGCAGACCTCCGCGCGCCGGTCGCGCAGCGCCTGGAGCGCGCGGTTGCGCTCCGCCTGGGTCAGCTCGCCGGACAGCGCGACCGCGTTGAACCCGCGCTCCGTCAGGTTGCCGTGTACGCGGGCGACGGCGGCGCGCGTCGAGCAGAAGACGATGGCGCGCTGGCCGTGCCAGCGCAGCAGGTTGACCAGGGCGCGCTCCGTCTCCCGCGGGGCGACGGCCACGGCCTGGTAGGCGATGTCGCGATGCGCGGCTTCCCCGCCGGCGGCGATGCGCAGCGCATCCTTCTGGTACTGCTTGGCGAGGCTCGCGATCTCGCGCGGGATGGTCGCGGAGAACAGCAGCGTGCGGCGGGTCTCGGGCGTCGCGTCGAGGATGGCTTCCAGCTCGTCCTTGAAGCCCATGTCGAGCATCTCGTCGGCCTCGTCGAGCACCACGGCGCGCAAGCCGGACAGGTCGAGATTGCCGCGTTCCAGATGGTCGCGCAGGCGGCCGGGCGTGCCGACGACGATATGGGCGCCCGCTTCCAGCGCGCGGCGCTCGGCGCGCGGATCGGTGCCGCCGACGCAGGCGGCGACCCGGGCGCCGGCCTCGGTGTAGAGCCAGGTCAGCTCGTCGCGCACCTGCAGGGCCAGTTCGCGGGTGGGCGCGATGGCGAGCGCCAGCGGCGCGCCGGCGCGGCCGACGCGGTCCTGGCCGGCCAGCAGCTCCGGCGCCAGCGCCAGGCCGAAGGCGACGGTCTTGCCCGAGCCGGTCTGGGCGGAGACCAGCAGGTCGCGGCCCGCGGCCTCCTCGGCCAGCACCGCGGCCTGGACTGGCGTGGGCTCGGCATAGGCGCGGCCGGCGAGGGCGCGGGCCAGGGGATCGGGCAGCGTCGGGAAGGGCATCGGGCGGGGCTCGCGCTGGGTCGTCGGGGCTGGGGTGGCAACGCGGCGAAGGCCGGGCCGGCACGCGCGATGGTGCAGAGATGGGCCATGGCGGCGCCAAGCGCCACCGTTGCGTCGGGGGGGCTGCCTTGCGCGGGGCGGGGGCGCGCGCCGGCTGGCGCCGCCAAAAACCCAGGGGTGCAGGGGCCCACTGGCCCCTGCCCGGGGGGTATCGGGGGGTGCGGAGCACCATACGCGCGAAGCTAGGGTCGCGAAGTCGGCAAGACCCCCACCCCGACCAGCCTGCGGCGCCGCGGCGGTGCCGCAGCCCCCCGCAACTGCGGGAGAGGGAGAAGTGGGCGCCTTCGTCCCCTCTCCCGCGAAGCGGGGGGTACGACGCCGAAGGCGTCGGGCGGGGCCCGCGACGCGAAGCGTCGTGGGAGGGTGGGGGCCGCGCCAACGGTGCGCCTATCTTTGCGCGTATGGTGCGGAACACCCCCCGGGAAATGGCGCCGCGCCTAGGGCGAAACCCCCCTCAACTCCGCTGAAACCAGCTCCCTCTCCCGCAGCAGGAACCCGCCGTCGCACAGCACATGCACCAGGTCGCGCGGCCTGGCGGCGAACAGCAGCCGCGCCGCCAGCTCCTCCGCCCGCGCATTGGCGAAGGCCGGCGCGCCGAGGTCGAAGGCGATCAGGTCCGCCGGCGCGCCGGGGGACAGCGTCGCGCCCTGCGTCGCCATCGCCAGCACCTGCTCCGGCGTCGGCCATTCGGCATCGGGCCGGCCGATGCGCGGCAGCATCAGGGCGCATTTCGCGGCTTCCAGCATGTCGTGCGTGTCGGCGCTGCCGGCGCCGTCCGAGCCGATCGCCAGCCGCACCCCGCGCGCCCGCGCCCGCGCCACCGGGGCGATGCCGCTGCCCAGCCGCATGTTCGCCAGCGGGTTGTGCACCATCAGCGTGCCGGCCGCCGCCATCCGGTCGAGCTCCGCATCCTCCAGGTGCACGCAATGCGCGTATTCCACCTGCGGCCCGGCGACACCCAGCGCCTCCAGCGCCGGCACGGCGGGCCGGCCGAAGCGGGCGCGGCAGCGGGCGGCGTCCTGCGCCGTCTCGCAGACATGCAGGTGGATGAAGCCGCCATGCTCGGCGACCAGCCGCGCCACAGCTTCCAGCAGCGCGTCCGAGCAGCGCTGCGGCGCGGAGGGGCCGAGCCCGATCTCCGCACCCGCCGGCTTGTCGCGCAGCACCGCCCGGGCGACGGCCAGCACCTCCTCCGTCGGCGGCGGCAGGCCGGGCGCGGTGGGGGAGGCGAGGTCGCGCAGCAGCACCGCCAGCCGCGCCTTCATCCCCGTGCCGCCCCAGGCCGCCGCCGCGGCGGCGACGGCCCGCCCCGAGGGCGGGACCTGCCGGAAATGGTCGGTCACCCGCACCGCGCCGCCACGGATGCATTCGGCGGCGGCCAGGCGGATGGCGTGGGCGATGGCGGCGTCCGGCAGGGTGTCCTGCCCGCCGGCATATTCGGCGGCGAGCCACTCATCCAGGCGGGCCATCGGCGCGCGGCCGCGCGCCAGCGCCTCGGGCGAATGGGTATGGGCATTGGCGAAGGCGGGCAGCACCAGCAGGCGGGCGGCGCCCAGCACCTCCGCCCCGTCCGGCGCGGCCAGGCCGGGCCCGATGGCCGCGATCCGCCCGCCCGCCACCAGCAGGTCCTGGCCGGGGCGAGGCGTCCAGTCCTCGCCGCCCGGCAGCAGGGTGGCGCCGCGGATCAGCAGCGGGCGGGCCCGGTCGGGGGCGGGGATGGCGGCGTCTGGCATGGCGGTATCCGGGCGGCAGGGCGGGTCGCGGATGGGGCGTGCAGGTCGACCGGCCGTGAAGCAAGCCGGGGGCCAGCGGACCCGGTGCGGCGGGAACCCGGCGCGCACCGCGGGGGTTACGCCCCCGGTCCAAGGCGAAGCGGCATGGCGCCGCCGCCGGCAGGAGGCAGAGCCATGAACAACATCGTCTACATCGTCGGCGCCGTCGTGATCGTCATCGCGATCCTGTCCTTCCTCGGGCTGCGTTAGCAGGCTGCGGAAATTCGGCGGCGGAAGAATGCAGCGGGAGGGCGCTGCCCTCCCGCACCCACCCGCCAGGAAACTGAGTTTCCTGGACCTTCCCGAAATTTAACGAGACATATCAATAATTCATGGGAGGTGCAGGAACATCAGGTTCCTGCCGGGGTGCTCGAGGGGCGGAGACCCTCGACCTTTCCCTTTGCTTCCCGAGGCGAACTTCCGCAGCCTGTCTGGAAGGCGGGGCGCCGGGCGGGCCCGCCCGGCCGGCAGGCACGGCGTTCAGGGCTGCGCCGGCGCCTGGCCGATGCCGAACAGCCCGCGCAGGAAACCCGGCGTCAGCGCCGCCAGCGGGTTGACGCTGACCTGCGGGTCATCCGCGGGGCCCTGCACCCGGAAGGTGGCGGCGAAGACGCCGCCGCCGCGCTCCGGCGAGAACAGCCGCCCAAGCACCGGGATGTTCCCCAGCAGCGTGTTGAACATGTAGGCCGGCACGATCGTGCCCTCGATCGCCAGCCGGCGGCGCCGGCGGTCCAGCGTGCCGCGCGCGGTGACGCCGAGCGAGGCGGAGAAGGCGCGCGCATCCTCAAGCGTCAGCGTCTCCGGCGTCAGCCGGAAGGGCGCGACGAGCTGCCCGAAGCCCAGCCCCGGGCCGGACATCGCCTCCAGCAGCCCGTAGAGCGTCATCGCCTGCAGCACCTTGCCCAGCGCGGGGGCGTTGCGCACCGCGAAGTCGCTCATCTCCGCGGTGCCGGACAGCGGCGCGCCCGCGCCGTTGTGCGCGTAGCGCGCGGTGACCGAAAGCCGCCCGCCTTCCAGGTGGCGCAGCACGTCGAAGGCGCCGAGCAGCGCGCCGGCATCCTCGGCCGACAGGCGCAGGGCGCGGCCGGCGCCATCGGGGGCGATGGTCGCCTCGAAGGGCCCGCGTTCGCCGGCGCGGCCGGCCAGCCGCCCGGCGCGGACCACGCCCCGGCCATCCACCTGCACCGCCGCCTCCACCGCCGCCAGCTCCCGCCCCGGGCCGAGCAGCACGCGGTCGAAGCGGGCATCGACGGCCACCGCCGGGCCGGGCTCCGCCGGCGGGTCGGCGGGGGCGGCGGATGCCTCGTCGTCCAGGGCGCGGCGCAGGTCCAGCACCTGGCCGCGCAGCCGGATCGCCCAGGGATCGCCGGGGCGGGCGGGGGGACGGGCCTCGGCCGCGAAGCGGCTGGCCTCCACCGCGCCCTCGGCGATCGTCACCCGCTCCAGCCGCGTGCCGGCGCCGAAGCCGACATCGCCGCGCAGCCGCAGGCCCGGCGCCTCCACCCGGAACTGCTCGATCGCCTGCAGCCTCTCGCCCTCCAGGCGCAGCACCGCCTCCGCCCCGCCATTCTGGCCGGAGGGCTTGGTCCAGCCGAGAGCGTCGACGGCCAGCGTCGCCTCCCGCAGGTTCGCCGCCACCACCACGCGCCCGGCGCCGCTGCGCCGCCGCTCGGTGCGGACATCGAGCGTCACCGGCCCGCGCAGCACCTCCTCCGCGCCCAGGCCGAGCGCGGCCAGCCGCGCGCCGTCGGTGCGGGCCTGCACCGTCTCCCGCATCACCACCTGCCCGGCCGGGCCGGCGCGGAAATCCATCTCGAGGCCGATCCGGGCGGCGATCTCGGCCAGCGTCGCGGTGCCGGTGCCGCGCAGCCCGTCATTGTCCACCACCAGGTCGAACTGGCCGCGTTCCAGCGGGCGGCCGAGCAGCACGTCGCCGAGCCGCACCTCGCGCAGCCGGGCCTGGGCGCGGATGCGCAGCTGCTCCACCGGCAGCGCGTCCAGCAGCGGGAAGCCGACCGAAAGCCGGCCCTCCAGCGCGCCCTGCGGGTCGGTCAGCGGCAGCGGCCGGCGCTGGAACAGCCGCAGCCGCGGGTGGCGGATCACCGCCAGCACGTCCGGCACCGGCCCGGCGAGGCCAAGCCCGATCTCGGCCTGCGGGACCTGCCCCGGGGGGAAGGCGAAGCGGATGTCGCCGCCCTGCACCTGCACGGCGCCGCCCGATTGGCGGCCGCCGGCGACGCGGATGCGCACCTCGTCGAGCCCGAAGGCGATGCTGCCCCGCACGGCCTCGACGGGCGGCATGGGGCGCAGCCAGTGGATGGTGGCGTCCGCCACCTCCAGCGTGCCGGACAGCGCGGTCACGTTCACCGCCGAGAGATCCGCCGGGGCTTCCGCCGCGATGCGCCAGGCGCCGTCGCGCGCGGTGCCGGCGGTGATGTTGGCCAGGATCCAGGCACGTTCCCCGCCGCCCAGGCCTTCCGGCCACCAGCGCGCCAGCTCCGCCACCGGCAGGGCGTCGAGGCCGAGCCGTGCCTCGGCCTTCCACAGCGCGCCGTCGCGCCGCGCCTCGGCCGTGGCGGCCAGCACCGGGCTGCCGGGGCCGGCGAGGCGCAGCCGGGCGCGCGGCAGGCGCAGCCCCTCCGGCGTCCATTCCGCCGATGCCTCCAGCCCGGCGAGCGGGATGCGCCGCCCCTGGCCGAGATCGAGCCGCCCTGCCCCGGCCGAGAGCGTGGCGGCCAGCCGGCGCGGCTGGAAATCGGCCCCCAGCTCGCCCTCCAGCTCGATCCGCGCCGGGGCGTCGAGCTGGCCGAGCGGCGCCAGGAAAGGCGCGGCGGCGGCGATCACGGCGGGCTCCAGTTCCGGCGTCGAGACGCGGAAGGCGACGGCAAGCGGGTCGCCCGCGGCCTCGGCGGAGACGAGGACCGGCAGCCGGGCGGCCCCGAGCGCGGCGGTGGCGCTGCCGCGGCCGGCGATGCCGCCCTGCGGCTGGCGGCGGAGGTCCACCTGCACCTCCTCCAGCCGCCAGGTGGCGCCGAGCGCCTCGTCCTCCACCGTCACCCGCCCGCCGGAGATGCGCAGCGCCATCAGCGCGCCGCGCGGCGTCGCGTCCGAGGGCGGGCGCATCAGCTCGGCCAGCAGCTCCTCCAGCGGCGAGGGGCCGGGCGGGGCCTCGGCGGGCGCGCCGGGCGACGGCGCGGCATCCAGCGACAGCGCCAGGCTGCCATCGGCGGCGCGGCGCAGGCGCAGCGCCGGGGCGCGCAGCACCAGCTGGCGCGGCGCCGCCTGGCCGCGCAGCAGCCAGGGGATGGACAGGGTGACGGCGGCATCGGGCAGCTCGGCACGCACCGCGCCGGCGCGGTCCACCAGCTGCACCGCTTCCAGCCGCAGCTCCACCGGCGCCAGCTGGCCGTCGCGCCAGCCCTGCCAGGCGATGCTGGCCTGGCCCACCGCCAGCCGCGTCTCGCCGGCGGCGTCGAAGGCCTGCGCCTCGATGGCGCGGGCGAGCACCGGCAGCTCGAGCGGCCCCTGCGCCAGCCGCAAGGCCAGCGCCGCCGCGGCCAGCAGCAGCAGCAGGCACAGCCCGAAGCCGAGTTGCAGCGCGGTGCCGTAGCCGCGGGCCACTTGACCGGCGGCCTGCCTCACCGCCAGCCTGCCCGCGCATGCCCAGAGGCCGCGCCCCGACGGCGCCCAAGCTGCCCGCCCTTCCCGGCCTCGGCCCCGCCCGGGCCCTGCCCCGCCCGCATGACCGCGCGGCGGCGGAGCGCCTGCTGGCCCGCTTCGCGGAGCGCGGCGCGGCGGAGCGCGCCTGGGCGGCCACCGAGGACGGCGCGGCGCTGCTCGGCGCGCTGGGCGGCCACAGCTCCTACCTGGCGGATCTGGCGGTGCGCGAGGCGCCGACCCTGCTGCGGCTGGCCGAGCGCGGGCCGGAGGACGCCTTCATGCAGGCGCTCGACCCGCTCGGCCGCACCGATCCCTCCGCCGGGCGGCCGGCGGTGGCGGCGCTGCTGCGGCGGGCCAAGCGGCAGGCGGCGCTGATCGCCGCGGCGGCCGACATCGCCGGCGCCTGGCCGCTGGATCGCGTCACCGGCGCGCTGTCCGACCTGGCGGAGGCCGCCACCGATTATGCCTGCGCCCACCTGCTGCGGGAAGCGCAGGCGCGCGGGGAGCTTCGCCTGCCCGGCGGCGCGGCGCGGCACGACCCCAGGGCCACGGGGAAGGGCTCGGGCCTCGTCGTGCTCGGCATGGGCAAGCTCGGCGGGCGGGAGCTGAACTACTCCTCGGATATCGACCTCATGGTGCTCTACGATCCGACCGCCTCAGCCTACGACGCGGACCGGGCGGGCGCCATCTATGTGCGGCTGGCGCGCGACCTCGTCAGGCTGCTCGAGGAACGGACGGAGGATGGCTACGTCTTCCGCACGGATCTGCGATTGCGCCCGGACCCGGCGGCGACGCCGCTGGCGGTCTCCCTGCCCGCCGCCATCGCCTATTACGAGAGCATGGGGCAGAACTGGGAACGCTCCGCGATGATCAAGGCCCGCCCGGTCGCCGGCGACCGCGCGCTGGGCGAGGCCTTCCTGCGCGAGATCCGGCCCTTCGTCTGGCGCCGGCACCTGGATTTCGCGGCGATCGCCGACATCCACGCCATCAAGCGGCAGATCCACGCCCACAAGGCGCACAAGGGCGCGCATGCCCAGGTGCAGGTGGCGGGCCACGACGTGAAGCTCGGCCGGGGCGGCATCCGGGAGATCGAGTTCACCGCGCAGGTGCTGCAACTGATCTGGGGCGGCCGCGACCCCGGGCTGCGCGACCCGACCACCTTGGGGGCGCTTGCGGCGCTGGCCGCCGCCGGGCGGATCGAGAGGCGGGCGGCGGCGGACCTGGCGGATGCCTATGGCTTCCTGCGCAGGCTGGAACACCGGCTGCAGATGGTGGCCGACCGCCAGACGCACCGGATGCCGGAGGACGCGGCCGGGCTCGCCCTGATCGCGAGCTTCATGGGCTTCGCCGGGCCCGAGGAGTTCGCGGCGGCGCTGACGCAGCATCTGTCGCGGGTGGAACGGCACTATGCGGGGCTGTTCGAGGCGGCGCCCGACCTCTCGGGCGGGGAGACGGTGGCGGGCAACCTGGTCTTCACCGGGGTGGAGGACGATCCGGAGACGCTGGCGACCCTGCAGGGGCTCGGCTTCCGGAACCCGTGCTCCATCGCCGCCGCGATCCGCGGCTGGCACCATGGCCGCACGCGCGCCACGCGCAGCCCGCGCGCCAAGGAACTGCTCACCGCGCTGACGCCCGCCCTGCTCTCGGCCTTCGGCCGGCAGCCGCAGCCGGACGTGGCGCTGCTGCGGCTGGATGCCGCCTTCGGGCGGATGCAGGCGGGCGTCCAGGCGCTGAGCCTGCTGCACCGCAACCCCGCGCTGATCGAGCGGCTGGCCTTCGTGCTGGGCGCCGCGCCGGCACTGGCCGACCATTTCGCGCACAGCCCGGCGGCGCTGGAAGGGCTGCTGGCCGGCGACGTGGCGGGCTCGATCGAGGCGCCGACGACGCTGCCCGCCCTGGTCAAGGAAGCCCGCTTCCTGGAGGAGGCGCTGGAGGCCGTCCGCCGCGTGGTGGCGGAGCGGAAGTTCGAGATCGACGCCGCGGCGCTGGAAGGAAGGCTGGACGCGGACGCCGCCGGGCTGGCGCGCAGCGCGCTGGCGGATGCCGCGATTGCGGCGCTGCTGCCGCGCGTGACGGCAGAATTCGCGCAGCGCCACGGCAAGGTGCCGGGCGGCGCGCTGGGGGTGGTGGCGCTGGGCAAGCTCGGGGGTCTGGACATGCTGCCGGCCTCCGACCTCGACCTGATCCTGGTCTACGATCATGACGAGGACGCCGAGGCGAGCCGCGGCGGGGCGCGCGCGCTGCCGCCCAGCCAGTATTTCGGGCGGCTGGCGAACCAGATGGTGGCGGCGCTGACGGCGCCGGGCGCGGAGGGCAAGCTCTACGAGGTGGACATGCGGCTGCGGCCTTCGGGGTCGAAGGGGCCGGTCGCGGTCTCGCTGCCCGCCTTCAGCCGCTACCATGCCGAGAGCGCCTGGACCTGGGAGCGGATGGCGCTGACGCGGGCGCGCTTCGTCGCCGGCCCGGCCACGCTGAGGCGGAAGGTGGAGGCGGCGGTCAGGGTCGCGCTCACGCGCGCGGGGGAAGGTGGGCTGACGCGCGCGGGGGATGGTGGGCTGGCGCGGGCGGGGGATGTCGCGCCGGGGCGCGCGGGGGATGTCCCGCCGGGGCGCGCGGGGGATGTCCCGCCGGGGCGCGCGGGGGATGTCCCGCCGGGGCGCGCGGCGGCGGACGCGGCGGCGCGGGGCGGCGGGTGGCCCCCTGCCATCCACGACGCCGCGCGGTCCGCGCCGCAGGGTCCGCAGGCGCCTGCGCGCGGCGGCGACGCGGCGGCGGTGCTGGCCGACGCCGCGGCGATGCGCGCGCGCATGCTGCGCGACCTGCCGGCCGAGGGGCCCTGGGACATCAAGCTGATGCCGGGCGGTCTGGTGGAGGTGGAGTTCATCGCCCAGGCGCTGCAGGTGGCGCATGCGCCGCGGGTCGCCGGCGTCCTGGCGCCCAGCACGCGCACCGCCCTGGCGGGGCTGGCGCGCGCCGGGCTGCTCGACCCGGCGGAGGCGGAGGCGCTGGTCGCGGCGGAACGCCTGTGGCGGGCGGTGCTGGCGCATCTGCGCCTGACGCTCGGCCGCTGGCGGGAGGAGACGCTGCCCGAACCCGTGGCGGCCGCGCTGCTGCCGGCGCTGCGCGGGCTGGTGCCCGCCGGCGTGGTTGACCAGTCGGGCCTGCGCGCACAGATGCGCGAGGCGGCGGGCCGGGTGCGCGACAGCTTCGTGCGGCGCATCGGCCCGCTCGACCTGCCCTGAGGGGGGCGGGCGCGCGACAGCGGGAGCGAGGGGGACCGGCCGATGCCGACGACGAAGACGCAGGCGGGGAAGCCCGCAGCGACGAAGACAGCGACGATGAAGGCCGCGCCGGCGAAAAACGCGGCGAAGCCCACGCCGGCGAAGACGACGACGAAGACCGCGACGGCGAAGCCGACGGCGAAGACCGCGACGGAGAAGGCCGCCGCCCCCAAGGCGGCCGCGAAGGCCGCGCCGCCCAAGGCCGCGAAGCCCGAGGCGGCGAAGCCGGCCGCCGCGCCCGCCCCCGCCGCCGGGCCGGCGGAGGGCATGCCCGCCCCCGCCTTCTCCATGCCCGCCACCGGCGGGCGCACCGTCAGCAGCGCGGCGCTGAAGGGCAAGCCCTACCTGCTGTATTTCTACCCGAAGGCCGACACGCCCGGCTGCACCAAGCAGGCCTGCGGCGTGCAGGAAGCCCTGCCGGCGCTCGGCCGCCTCGGGCTCGAGGTGATCGGCGTCTCGCCCGACCCGATGTCGCCGATCGAGAAGTTCGCCCGGAAGTACAACCTGACCTTCCCGCTGGCCTCGGACGCCGACCAGGCGGTGGCCACCGCCTATGGCACCTGGGTCGAGAAGAGCATGTACGGCAAGACCTACATGGGCATGGAGCGGTCGTCCTTCCTGGTCGGTCCCGACGGCGTGGTGCGCAAGGTCTGGCGCAAGGTGAAGCCGGAGGCGCATGCGGCCGAGGTGATGCAGGCGACGAAGGCGCTGGTCGGGGGCTGACCCGCGCGCGTCCCTCCCCCTGCCGCGTCCGGCGCGGCGGGCGGCCGGGCCATGGCGCGCCCGCGCGGCACCGGGCGCCCGCCATCGCCCGGCCCGCGCGGCGCAACCGTCCCAGGCGTAGAAGGTGATGATGAACGCAACATCTATATTGTGCGATCGTCGATAACCGAGCCCGACATTCTTGATCCTGGCCGGTGTCACGCCCAAGTCTTGCGCAAATGCTTGGGACACCGCGGCGTGACCTCCTCCTCCTCCGCGATGCGTACGGCTTCTGGCCCTGGCAGCCTCCTGTGCCGGCGCCTGCACCGCATGGTCTATGTCAGCCGCGCGCTGGAAGCCGACCCCGCTCGGCTGCGCGCGCAGGCCGAGGCGATCGCCCTGGCCTCCGCCCCGCGCAACGCCAGGGCCCGCGTCACCGGCGCGCTGGCAGTGGGCGGCGGCTGGTTCGCGCAGATCCTCGAAGGCCGGGCGGAGGTGCTGGTCGCGCTGTTCGACCGCATCCTGGCCGATCCGCGGCACGCCGACATCCGGCTGCTCGACTTCGCGGAGATCGGCCGCCGGCGCTTCCACGGGTGGTCGATGGCCTGGTCCGGCGAGATCCCGCCCGACCTGGCCGCCACCGCCGCGGCGGACTACCTGGCGCAGGAACGGCACGCCGGCGCCCCGGCCGCGCGGCATGTGGAGCCCCTGGCGGGCGCGCTGCGGCTGGGCCGTCGGCGGGCGGCGCAGCCGGCGGCCTGAAGGGCGGCGCAGCAGCGCCCGACGGCGCCGGGATCGGCCGGGACGCGCCGGCCCCATTCGCATGGGTCATGCCCGGCCCCGGTCTTCCCGCGAGGCCCGGGCGCCAGGGATGGCCGGTCCGGGTCAGGCCCGCGCCACCGGATCGCCCAGCCGGATCGCGCCGCCTTCCACGACCCGGGCGGTGATGCCGCCATGGCCGCGCACGGCGTTGTAGCCGCCGGGGCCGAATTCCTCCTCCATGCGGGAACAGGGGTGGCATTCGCCGCTGCATTCCAGCAGGGCGGCGCCGATGCGCAGGCGCTGGCCCTTCAGCGCCAGCAGGTTCAGCCCCTCCACCACCAGGTTGCGGCGCAGCCTGGCAGGGGCGACGGCATCCAGGCGCAGGAAGCCGGCGATGGCGCGAAGATGCTCGGCGCTGACCAGCGTGACCTGGCGCGCGCCGGTGGCCGCGCCGCGCCAGCGATCGCCCTCCAGCCCGCGTCCGGGCTCCAGCCGAGCCTCCGCCACCTCCCGCATCGGCGCGCGGCGGTCCGGGCGAAGGCCGATCCAGGCGAGGCGCCCGGGCAGCACGGGTGCGTCCACCAGCCGGGCGAGGACGGAAGCTTCGGGGAAGCGGGACATGGGCGGGGGTGGTCCTGGCGGCGGCGCGGGCGCGGCCCGGAGCATAGGCCGCCCGCGCCCCCGCCGCAGCCCGCACCACCAGCGGCAGCGCGCGGGCCGGGGCGGCGCCGCTACGCCCGCACCCCCGCGCGCGCCACCAGCGGCAGCGCGCGGGCCGGGGCAACCCGGCTACGCCCGCACCCCGGCACGCTCCACCAGCGGCAGCGCCCGTGCCTGCGCGCCGGCGGCCCCAAACACCTGCGCGGCGCGCAGCTGCACGCGGCAGGCGCCGCCGCGCACCGCCCAGGCGCCCTGCGGATGCAGCAGCGCATCCAGCGTCGCCTCGCCGGCTTCCACCACCGCCCGCGCCTCCCCGGCCGTGCCCGCGCGGACCAGGCGCAGCACCGCGCCCTCCCCCGGCCCGGCCAGCGTCTCGTGCGGGCGGACGAAGGCCTGCGCGGGGCCGTCGGGCAGCGCGACGCGCATCGGCGGCAGCGGCAGCGGGTCGAAATGCGCGACGCCGTGGCGCACCGCGCAGGGGATGCGCGCGGCCTCGCCCACGAAGCCGGCGACGAAGGCAGTGGCCGGCGCGTCCAGCAGCGCCGACGGCGCGTCGCATTGCACGATGCGGCCGCGTTCCATCACCGCGACGCGGTCGGCCATCTCCATCGCCTCCTCCTGGTCGTGGGTGACCAGGATGGTGGCGATGCCGAGCTCGTCATGCAGGCGCCGCACCCAGCGCCGCACCTCCTTGCGCACCAGCGCGTCGAGCGCGCCGAAGGGCTCGTCCAGCAGCAGCAGGCGCGGCTGGATGGCCAGGGCGCGGGCCAGCGCCACGCGCTGCCGCTGCCCGCCGGAGAGCTGGTCGGGGTAGCGCCGCTCCAGCTCCGGGATCCGCACCAGCTCGAGCAGTTCGCGCACCCGCCGCGCCGTCTCGGCCCGCGTCGGCCGTTCGGCCCGCGGCCGCACGCCGAGCCCGAAGGCGACGTTGTCGAACACCGTCATGTGGCGGAACAGCGCGTAGTGCTGGAACACCACGCCGACGCCGCGTTCGCGCGCCGGCACGCCGGTCATGTCGCGCCCGCCGATCCCGACGCGGCCGGCATCGGTGCCTTCCAGGCCCGCCAGCACGCGCAGCAGCGTGGTCTTGCCCGACCCCGACGGGCCGAGGAGCGCGACGAATTCCCCCGGCGCGACCTCGAGCGAGACGCCATCCAGCGCCGCGGCGGCGCCGAAGCGGCGATGGACGTTTTCGACGGAGACGGTCATGCGGCACCTCCCGAAGGGCGGCCCGACAGCCGCTCGAGGATGGACTTGGCGGCGAGCGTGACGAGTCCCAGCAGGGCGAGCAGCGCGGCGACCGCGAAGGCACCCGCGAACTGGTACTCGTTGTAGAGGATCTCCACATGCAGCGGCATGGTGTTGGTCTCGCCGCGGATGTGGCCGGACACGACGGAGACCGCGCCGAATTCGCCCATCGCGCGCGCGTTGCACAGCAGCACGCCCGACAGCAGCGCCCATTTCACGTTGGGCAGGGTGACGCGCCAGAAGGTCTGGAAGCCGGTGGCGCCGAGGGTCGCGGCGGCTTCCTCCTCCTCCCGCCCCTGTTCCTGCATCAGCGGCATCACCGTGCGGGCGACGAAGGGGAAGGTGACGAAGACGGTCGCCAGCACCAGGCCCGGCAGGGCGAAGATGACCTGGATGTCGCGCGCCTGCAGCCAGCCGCCGAGCCAGCCCTGCGCGCCGAAGATCAGCACGAAGACCAGCCCCGCGATGACCGGCGAGACGCTGAAGGGCAGCTCGATCAGCGTCACCAGCAGGCGCTTGCCGGGGAAGTCGCACTTCGCCACGGCCCAGGCTGCGGCGACGCCGCCCACCAGGTTCAGCGGCACGGTGATGGCGGCGACGACCAGCGTCAGGCGGATTGCGGCGAGGCTGTCCTCCTCGACGATCGCGTCCAGCGCGACCGGCAGGCCGCGGCGCAGCGCCTCCACGAAGACGGCGGCGAGCGGCAGGACCAGCAGCATGAAGGCGACGGCGAGCGCGGCACCGATCAGCACCGCGTTGAAGGCCGGCGCATCGGCATGGGCGGGGCGGAAGCGCGCGCTCATCGGCGCCCCCGGCGCAGCGCGCGCTGCAGCAGGTTGAGCCCCAGCAGGATGGCGAAGGACAGCAGCAGCATGGCCAGCCCCACCGCGGCGGCGCCCGCATAGTCGAACTGCTCCAGCCGGATCACGATCAGCAGCGGCGCGATCTCGGTCTGCATCGGCATGTTGCCGGCGATGAAGATGACGCTGCCGTATTCGCCGACGCCGCGCGCGAAGGCCAGGCCGAAGCCGGTCAGCAGCGAAGGCGCCAGCGCCGGCAGCACCACGCGGGCCAGCGCCTGCGGCCGCGTGGCACCGAGCGTCGCCGCCGCCTCCTCCGCGTCGCGGCCCATGTCGCGCAGCACGGGCTCCACCGTGCGGACGATGAAGGGCAGGCCGACGAAGACCAGCGCGGCGACGATGCCGGCCTGGGTATAGGCGATTTGCCAGCCGAAGGCGGCCATCAGCGGCGCGCCGAGCCAGCCGTTCGGCGCCAGCAGCGCCGTCAGCGCGATGCCCGCGACCGCGGTGGGCAGCGCGAAGGGCAGGTCGATCGCGCCGTCCAGCACGCGCCGGCCGGGGAATTCCAGCCGCACGATCGCCCAGGCCAGCAGCAGCCCGAGCGGCAGCGCAACCAGCGCCGCCGCCAGCGCCGCACCGAAGGAGACCGACAGCGCCGACACGACCCGCGGATCGGCCAGCGAGGCGAGCACGCCCGCGACGCCCAGCTCCCACGGCTTGATCGCCAGCGCCGCCAGCGGGATCACCACGATCAGCCCCGCCCAGGCGATGGTCACGCCGAGCGACAGGCCGAGCCCCGGCACCGGCGCGACGCGCGCCGGCCTTGCATGGATCAGGGTGGCGCTCATCGGGCGGTGATCCGGTCGAAGACGCCGCCGTCGTTGAAGTGCAGGCGCTGCGCCTCGGCCCAGCCGCCGAAGCTGTCATCCACGGTGATCAGCTCCATGCGCGGGAAGCGCGCGGCATTGGCGGCCAGCAGGGCGGCGTCGCGCGGGCGGTAGAAATGCTTCGCCGCCAGCGCCTGGCCTTCGGGCGCGTAGAGGCCCTGGAGATAGGCCTCGGCCGCCGCGCGGGTGCCGCGGCGGTCCACGTTGCCGTCCACCACCGCGACCGAGGGCTCGGCCAGGATGGAGAAGCGCGGATAGACGATCTCCAGCCCCGCCTCGCGGAATTCCTCCAGCGCCAGATGCGCCTCGTTCTCCCAGGACAGGAAGACGTCGCCCTGCGCGCGCTGGGCGAAGGTGGTCAGCGAGCCGCGCGCGCCGGTGTCCAGCACCGGCACCTGGCGGAACAACTGGCGCGTCGCGGCTTCCGCGGTGGCGGCGCTGCCGCCCGGCTGGCGCAGCGCCCAGCCCCAGAAGGCGAGGTAGTTCCAGCGCGCGCCGCCCGAGGTCTTGGGGTTCGGCGTGATGATGCGGACATCGGGCTTCAGCAGGTCGCCCCAGTCGCGGATGGCCTTCGGGTTGCCGCGACGCACCAGGAAGACGATCGTGCTCGTGTAGGGCGCGGAGTTGAAGGGCAGCCGTGCCATCCAGTTCCGCGCGATCAGCCCGCGCTCGGCGATGGCGTCGATGTCGTAGGCCAGCGCCAGGGTGACGACATCGGCCTGCAGCCCGTCGATCACGCTGCGCGCCTGGCGGCCGGATCCGCCATGCGAGGTGTTGACCCTGAGCGCCTGCCCGGTGCGGGCCTGCCATTGCCGGGCGAAGGCGGCGTTGTACTCCCGGTACAGTTCCCGCGTCGGGTCGTAGGAGACGTTGAGCAGGGTCGCCTGCTGCGCCGAGGCGGGGCGGATCGCGCCGTGCGCGGCCAAAGCGAGGGCGCCGCCGATCAGGGCGCGGCGCGGCGTGGCAGGGCCGTGGGGCGGCATGCGTGCTGTCCTTCCGTGCGGGGTTTCAGTACTGGCCGCCAGGGGTGGCGACGAAGGGCGCGGACGGCAGGGCCATGCCGCTCCGCCCGGCGGCGAGCAGCGCCGCGACGAAGGAGAGGTCGCCGACCGGCGCATGGCGCGCGGCCTGCGCCAGCAGCGGCAGGACGCAGCCATCCAGGGGGTGGCGGGCGACCGGGGGGCGGTCGGCGGGCTGGTCCAGGGTGTCTTGGCGGACAGGCATGGGAACCTCCGGAGCCGGGCGCCTCCGGAAGGTCCGGGGCGCGCAAAAACCCTATCGGCTTTATGGAGATTCAATCAAGCGCTTTTTCCGGGTGCCGCGTCCAGCTGCCCGTCCCGCGGCCCTGATGGCGGAATGCCACGCGCGGCCGGGCACCGACAGCAAGATCGCAAGAACAAAAGTCGCGGAATGATACCGTATCGTGCGCGTGCGTGCTGACACGCGCAATGCCGCCCGGGTTTGGACGCAGGGCGATCGCACACGCGCAGACGCGGAGAACATCTCCCTCCCCCGCCTCGGCGGGGGAGCGCCGGCGCAGTGCGCCGTCGGGGGTGGGGGTGGGGCGCGCAACGCTGGACGGAAGAAATCGACTGAACGGTTGCTTGACGCAGCGCTACGCCCCCCCCACCCGACCCTCTCCCCCCATCGGGGGGAGAGGGCAAGAACATCTCCCGGTTTCGCGCTTCGTGCCGCGTGTGCAATTGCCCTGGGTGTGGACGCGGCGCCCGCGCAGGCGGAAGGCGTCCGCGGGTCCGGAAGCGGGCGGCCGGCGGCGGCGTCAGGCCGGGGAGGTGTCGCGCGCCGCCACCGGCGCGGCGGCCCCGGGCAGCGCGCCGTCCGCCACCGCATGCTCCCGCGCCGCCAAGTCCGCCAGGCTCGTCCGGTCCAGGATCGCCGCCGTCGCGTCCCGCACCTGGCGCATCACCTGGCGCACCGCGCAATGCGCCGGGTCCGGGCAATCCGCGCAGGGGCGATAGGCGGTGAGGCTCGCGCAGGGGATCGGCGCCAGCGGCCCGTCGATGGCGCGGATGATGGCGGAGACCATGATCTCCGCCGGCGGCCGCGCCAGCGCATAGCCGCCCGCCTTGCCGCGCAGGCTGTCGACGAAGCCGTGCCGCCGCAGGTCCAGCAGGATCGCCTCCAGGAATTTGCGGGGCGCATGGGCGCGGTCGGCGATCTCGGCGATGGGCATGGGGGCGCGCGGCAGGCCCGGCGCGGGCTCCACCTCCGCCAGGACGCGGAGCGCCTGCAGGCCGTACTTCGCCTTCTGCGTGAGCATGGCGGGTGGGTAGCGGCAAGGCGGGCCGCCGAAAAGCCCGCCCCGCCCCCGCGTCGTGCCGCCGCCTACAATTTCATGCGCCGGGCGGCGGCCGGCCTTCAGTGCAGCGGCAGGGAGAGCGGCGCGATCGCATCGCCGTCGCGGCCGCGGTAGTCGTGCCGGGCGGCGTCGCGCAGCATCCGCGCCTGCGCCTCGGCCACGATCCCCGCCGCCTCCACGAGGTCCAGCCCGACCGCCACGCCGTCGCGCAGCACCTGTTCGCCGGCGACGAAGACATGCCGCACCGCGCGGTCCGCGGCGTGGAAGATCAGGCTGCGCAGCGGGTCGCGCGCCGGCGTCATCAGCGGGTGGTCGAGCGAGACCAGCACCAGGTCCGCCGCCATCCCCGGCGCCAGCCGGCCGAGATCCGGCCGCCCCAGCGCATCCGCGCCCCCCACCGTCGCGGCGTGGAAGACCGCGGCGGAATCGGCCGCCGCGATGTCGCGGCAGGCGTTGCGCGCCAGGATGATGGCCAGCCGCATTTCCTCGATCAGGTTGTGCGGCGCGCAATCCGTGCCCATCGCCATGCGCACGCCGCGGCCGCGGTAGCGCCCGAAATGCTTCAGGTGCTCGCCATAGCGGGCGAAGGGGCTGGGGCAATGCGCCACCGCCGCGCCATGCTCGGCGATCAGCCCGATGTCTCGCGCGGTGTGCCAGCCGATGGAGGGATGCTCGTCGACGAAGATCGCATGCCCCAGGATGCTGCGCGGCGTCAGCAGGCCGAGCGAGGCCGCCCATTGGATCGGCGAGGTGCCGTGGCGATCGACGATCTCCCGCACCTCCACGACCGATTGCGCGATATGGGTGGTGAAGGGCCGGCCGGTGGCCGCGGCCAGCGCCACCGCCTCCCGCAGCAGGTCTTCCTCCACCGTGTCGATCTGGGCGGGGAAGACGATGCCCGAGAGCCGGCCGGAGGGGTCGCGATCGGCGGCGTCCATCACCGCCTGGGCACGGGCGAAGCCGGCGCGGCCCATGGCCGGGTCGAATTCCCAGCGCATGCGCTGCGGCGCCTCCAGCCGCCAGCGGGCGGAGGCGAAGGCCGGCCCCACCCAGACCCGCAGGCCGGCTTGGCGCATCACGCCGAACCAGCCGTCGAAGGGCGCGGAGAGGTCGACCAGGCTGGTGACGCCGGCCGACAGCAGCTCGGCATAGGACAGGCGCATCCCGGCCTCCCGCCCCGGCTCGTCCAGCTTGAAGGCCAGAAGCCGTTCGTAGAGGCCGGTCATCTGCTGTTCCGGCACGCCATGGTCTTCCCGCACGCCGCGATAGCCGGGCTCGGTCGTCGGGTGGCTGTGCACATCGATCAGGCCGGGGATCGCCAGGAAGCGGCTGCCATCCAGCACGCGCGCGCCGGCCGGCGGCGGCGCGGCGGGGTCATGCGGGGCCATCGCCGCGATGCGCCCGCCCTGCATCAGGATGTCGAGGCCGCGCGCATATGCGTGGCGGCCGGCGGCCTCGTCCCAGCGGACGACCCAATCGGCGTTGCGGATCAGCGTCGCGTCCATGCCCGTTCCCCGCGCTCGGTGCGGCGCAAGTCTCGGCGTGGCGGCGCCCGGCTGTCCAGCATGGCGCCGCCGCGCCCCGGCGGAATCAGCCCGCCATCGCCGCCTGCCGCGCGGCAAAGAAGGCGGTCGGGCGGATGATGCGGTTTTCCATCTTCAGCAGCAGGCCGCGCTCGGCGGCCTCGTTCAGATACTCCCCCCAGGCCGGGTCGGCGGCCATGGCGGTGCGGCGGCGTTCCCGGTCGCCCTGGTCGGCATAGCCCCACATGTGGACCACCGTGTTCAGCTCGCCCTCCACCGTGGTGTACCAGCCCAGGCAGTTCTCCAGGTATTTCAGCTGCAAGGGCCACGCCTTCGCCTCGTAGAGCGCGACGAAGGCCGGCAGCTTGTTGGGCAGCGTGGTGTAGATCCTGAGATCGACGATCATGGCGGGTTCCTCCCTGTCGGGGGGAGAGGATCGCAGCCCCGCGCCCTGGCTGGAAGCCGGCTTTGTAGCGCTGCGTCGCAGCACGACACCCGGACGTCATCCAACCGTCGCCAAGTCGTCACGGACCGCCTGTATAGGCGCCCCGCGGAAGAGGGGCAGGAATGCTCGAAATCCAGGGACTCACGCGGCGCTTCGGCAGCGTCACGGCGGTTGACGACATCCGGCTGGTGATCCCCGATGGCCAGATGGTCGGCGTGATCGGCCGTTCCGGCGCCGGCAAATCGACCCTGCTGCGCATGATCAACCGCCTCCAGGACCCCTCCGAAGGCCGCGTGCTGTTCGAGGGGCGGGACATCACGGCGCTCCGCGGCAAGGCCCTGCGCGAATGGCGCAGCGAGTGCGCCATGGTGTTCCAGCAGTTTAACCTCGTCCCCCGCCTCGACGTGCTGACCAACGTCCTGGTCGGCCGGCTTGGCCATGTGCCGGCCTGGCGGTCCCTGCTGCGGCTGTGGCCGGAGACCGACCGCGCCGTCGCGCTCTCCGCGCTCGAACAGTTCGACATGGGCGCGCTCGCCGCGCAGCGGGCCGAAAGCCTCTCGGGCGGCCAGCAGCAGCGCGTGGCGATCTGCCGCGCCCTGGTGCAGGAACCGCGGATCATCCTGGCCGACGAGCCGGTGGCCTCGCTCGACCCGCGCAACTCGCTGCTGGTGATGGAGGCGCTGGCCGACATCAACCGCCGCTACGGCATCACCGTGCTGGTGAACCTGCATTCCCTCGACCTCGCGCGGAACTACTGCGAACGGCTGGTCGGGCTGGCCGCCGGCCGGCTGGTCTTCGACGGCCCGCCGGAGGCGCTGACCGACGCCGCCGCGCAGACCCTCTACGGGCTGGAGGCGGCCGAGGCCGTCGGGCCCGCCAAGCCGGGACCCGGCCCGCAGGGCGGGGACCCGCACCGGCCGGCCGACGCGCTGGCCTGAGAGCCTTTGGATCGATGCCCGACCGCGCCAACCCTGCCAGGACAACGCGAGCGATACCGACCGGCATCGATGCTCAGGCTCGATCTTTCGACGCGCCCTGACACCCCGCAAGATCACCGGAGAAAACCGCCATGTTCACCCGCCGCCTCCTGCTCGGCGCCGCCCCGGCGCTGGCGCTTCCCGGCCTCGCCGCCGCCCAGCCCGCGCCGGCCTGGCGCGCCCAGTTCCCCGAGCTGGTCTTCGCCATCGTGCCGGCCGAGAACGCCGCCGGCGTGACCGAGCGTTTTGCCGGCTTCATCGAGTATCTGGGCCGCACGCTCGGCACCCGCGTCACGCTGCGCATCGCCAGCGACTACGCCGCGGTCATCGAGGGCCAGCGCGCCGGCAACATCCACATCGCGATGTACGGCCCCGCCTCCTTCGCCCGCGCGCTGACCACCGGCGCGCAGGTCGATGCCTTCGCCATCGAGGTGAACCGCGACGGCACCAAGGGCTACTACTCGGTCTTCTACGTGCGCGCCGACAGCGCCTTCCAGCGCATCGAGGATCTGCGCGGCCGCAACCTCGGCCTGGTCGACCCGAACTCCACCTCGGGCAACAACGTGCCGCGCTTCGCGTTGAACCAGATGGGCATCACGCCCGAGCAGTTCTTCGGCCGCGTCGTCTACACCGGCAGCCACGAGAACGCGGTGATCGCGCTCCAGCAGGGCACGGTCGACGTCGCCGCCAATTGGTGGAACGACGAGCAGGAGAGCAACCTGCGGCGGATGGAGCGGCGCGGCATGGCCCGCTACGACAATTTCCGCGTCATCTTCCGCTCCGAGCAGATCGTGAACTCGCCCATGGCCTTTCTGCGCGCCCTGCCCGACCCGCTGAAGGCCGCGATCCGCGACGCCGTCTTCAACCTGCCGACGCGCGAGCCGCAGATCTTCCAGCGCATGACGGACGGCCAGTCGCAGCCCTGGCAGCCGGTGGACAACGCCGCCTACAACCCGATCATCGAGCTGAACCGGTTCGTCGACAATCTGCGCCGCCAGCGCGGCTGACGCCCGATGAGCGCCGGCGCCACCAGCACGCCGATGCTGCCGGCCGAGCGGCTCGCGCCGCTCATGGCCGGCTATGCGGCGGTGCGCCGGGCCGAACGGCGGCGCCTGCTGATCGGCGCCGCCATCATCCTCGCGCTCGCGCTGCTCAGCGGCTGGGTCGCCGATGTGCGCCCCGGCGTGCTGTGGGAGCGCGGCGGCCAGTTCTTCGGGTATTTCGACCGGCTGCTGACGCTGGAAGGCGGCGACCGCGCCGGCCAGCGCGTGTGGATGGACCCGGCCGAGTGGTTCTGGGGCCTCGACCGCTGGCTGTGGCAGCTGGGCGACACGCTGCTGATGGCCTATCTCGGCACGCTGCTCGGCTGCCTCGGCGGCTTCGCGCTCGGACTGCTGTCGGCAGCCAACATCGTGCGCTCCGCGCCGCTGCGCTGGGGCGTCAAGCGCGTGCTGGAATTCTGCCGCACCGTGCCGGAGATCGTCTTCGCGCTGATCTTCGTCATCGCCTTCGGCCTCGGCCCGCTGCCCGGCATCCTGGCGATCGCCATCCACTCGCTCGGCGCGCAGGGCAAGCTGTTCTCCGAGATCGTCGAGAACATCGACATGAAGCCGGTGGAGGGTGCGATCGCCGCCGGCGCGTCCTGGACCGAGATGGCGCGCTTCGCCGTGGTGCCGCAGGTGCTGGCGGGCTTCATGAGCTACGCGCTGCTGCGCTTCGAGGTGAATGTCCGCTCCGCCGCGGTGCTGGGCTTCGTCGGCGCCGGCGGCATCGGCCAGGACCTGATCGAGGCGGTGCGCAAGTTCTACTACAACGACGTCGCGGCGCTGCTGGTGCTGATCATCCTGACGGTCACGCTGATCGACCTCGGCACCGGCTGGCTGCGACGGCGCCTGCTGGACGCGGAGCGGCCGGCATGAGCGGCGCCATGCCCAACCGCGCGCCGCTGACGGAAGCCGCGCGCGCCCGCCTGCCGATGCTGCGCGCCGCCTATCCCGCGCAGTTCCGCGCGTTGACGCCCGGCCGTGTCACCACCGCCGCGGTCCTGGCCGCCGCGCTCGCGCTGTTCGGCTTCGGCGTCTGGCGGCTGGAGATCGATGCCTCCCGCCTGCTGAGCGGCGTCGGGCAGCTGTTCCACTTCCTGACGCTGATGGTCCCGCCCGCGCCGACGCGCGGCGCCAGCCTGGAAGGCGTGCTGCTGGCGCTGGCCGAGACGCTGGCCATCGCCTTCCTCGGCACGCTGCTAGCCGCGCTGATCGCGCTGCCGATCGGCTTCGTCGCGGCGCGCAACACCACGATGAACCAGGTGCTGCGCTTCGTCTCCCGCCGCGGGCTCGATTCGCTGCGCGGCATCGATGCGCTGATCTGGGCGCTGATCTGGGTCTCCGTCGTCGGGCTGGGTCCCTTCGCCGGGGTGCTGGCCATCATGACCAACGACATCGGCACCTTCGGCAAGCTGTTCTCCGAGGCGATCGAGGCCGCCGACCGCAAGGCGCAGGAAGGCGTCGTCGCATCCGGCGGCGGCGGCGCGGCGAGGGTGCGCTTCGGGGTGGTGCCGGGCGTGCTGCCGGTGCTGGCGGGCCAGGTGCTCTACTTCTTCGAGAGCAATGCGCGGTCGTCCACCATCATCGGCATCGTCGGCGCGGGCGGCATCGGCCTGGTGCTGGCCGAGATGATCCGCACGCTGGAATGGCAGGCGGTCTCCATGATCGTGCTGCTGGTGCTGGTGATGGTGGCGGCGATCGACTTCGTGTCGGGGCGGCTGCGGCGGCGGCTGATCGGGGCGGGGTGATCTGACGGCACGGGGCAGGAGGGAGGGGCGCCGCCCCGCAAAACGCCCCGGCAGGAAGCTGAGGTTCCTGCCCCTCCCCGATCTTTGGGTTCGACCTTGATCCTGGTGAGGTCGTCGAAGCCCGCTATGCGGCTCTGGCGGCCGATCCCGGAAGGGAAGCTACCGCTCCAGCACGAATGCCACGCGCCGGTTGCGGGCGCGGCCTTCCTCGGTGTCGTTGGTGGCGACGGGCTCCGCCTCGCCGCGGCCTTCCACCACCACCGCGGGCATCGCACCGCTGCCGACCCGTTCCTCCAGCCAGCGCTGCACGGCCCGTGCGCGGCGCAGCGACAGGTCGCGGTTCAGCGCCTCGTCCCCCACCGCATCGGTGTGGCCGACGATGCGGATCGCCTGCGGCCGCAGCGTGCGGATCAGCTCCGCCACCTCCGCCAGGCCTTCCGCCGCCTCGCCCCGCAGCCGGTCGGCGCCGGAGGCGAAGAGCACGTCGCCCGACAGGTTCAGCGCGACGCCGCGCGGCGTCTCGCGCCGTTGCACCTGGCTCTCGCGCCCCGGCGGGCCGGCCTGCACCTGCGCCACGCTGATGCCCTGGCCGTCGGTCGCGATGCGCGGCGCCGGGCCGCTGCCGAGCTGCGCCCAGCGCAGCGCGATGGTGTCGCCGCGCAGGCTGACGCGCGCGCCGGGGGCGAGCTCGGCCAGGATCTCGCTGGTGCCGCCCGTGACTTCCAGGCTGCGGCAGCCGCCGGTCAGGTTCAGCCGGTTGCGCTCCCCGCGCACCACCACGTCGCGGCCGGCGCAGTCCAGGCTGCGGGATTGCGCGTCGCCCTCCACGATCAGCGGGCCCATGCTCTGGGCGAGGGCGGGGCCGGCCAGCAGCGTGGCGGCGACGGCAAGGGCGCGCAGCATCGGCGGGGCAACTCCATGTCCGCGCCGTGAACGCGCCGCCATGCGGGCCGTCGCGACGCTCACGCAAAGATGCCGGCCATCGCCAGCGATGCAGTCCCGATCTATACCGGCCGGCGAGGAAGAAGCTGCCGACGAGGTGCCCATGGACGCGACCCCCGCCACCGTGACCACGACGAAGGTCACGGCCATCCCCGGCGACGGCATCGGGCCGGAGGTGATGCGCGCCACCCAGCAGGTGCTGGCCGCCGCCGGCGCCCGGCTGGAATGGGAAGATGCGCTGGCCGGCGCCGAGGCCTTCAGGAAGGGCATCGTCTCCGGCGCCCCGCAGGAGACGCTGGACAGCATCGCCCGCAACGGCGTCGCGCTGAAGGGGCCCCTCGAGACGCCGGTGGGCTATGGCGAGAAGAGTGCGAACGTCACTCTTCGAAAAATCTTCGAGATGTACGGGAACATCCGCCCGGTGCGGGAGATCCCGGGCCTGCGCACCCCCTTCTCCGGCCGGGGCATCGACTTCGTCGTGGTGCGCGAGAATGTCGAGGACGTCTATGCCGGCGTCGAGCACATGCAGACGCCGGGCGTCGCGCAGACCCTGAAGCTGATCACCGAGGTCGGCTGCGAACGCATCGTGCGGCTGGCCGCCGCGCTGGCGGTGGCGGAAGGCCGGCGCAAGGTCACCGTCAGCACCAAGGCCAACATCATGAAGCTGACGGAAGGCATGATGAAGCGCGTCGGCGAGCAGGTGCTGAAGGACTACCCGCAGCTCGCCCACGAACACATGATCGTCGACAATTGCGCGCACCAGATGGTCATCCGGCCCGAGCAGTTCGACGTCGCGGTGATGACCAACATGAACGGCGACATCCTGTCGGACCTGGCAGCCGGCCTGGTCGGCGGGCTCGGCGTCGCGCCCTCGGCCAATCTCGGCGACCAGGTCGCGATGTTCGAGGCGGTGCATGGATCGGCGCCGCAGATCGCCGGCAAGGGGCTGGCGAACCCGACCGCGCTGCTGCTCTCCGCCGTGATGATGCTGCGCCACATCGGCGACTTCGCCACGGCGGCGAAGGTGGAGCACGCGCTCTATGTCACGCTGGAGGAAGGGGTGGACCTGACCGGCGACATCGCGGCCCCCGGCCAGGGCGTCTCCACCTGGGCCTTCGCCGACCGCGTGGTGGCGAACCTCGGCCGCGAAAGCGCCAAGGTGCCAGCGCGCGAATACCGCCCGCTCGAGATGAAGCGCTGGCCCGCCATCACCTGGTATCGCGCGGCGACGACGCGGGAGCTGGTCGGCGTCGATGTCTTCGTCGAATCCGAACGCGACCCGCGCGCCATCGGCATCACGCTGCAGGCGGCGGCCGAAGGCTCGGCCTTCACGCTGGAGATGATCTCCTCCCGCGGCGCGCAGGTCTGGCCGGACCTCGGCGGCAACACCTTCCTGGTGGACCATTTCCGCGCGCGATTCATGTTCAAGGAAGCCCCGAAGGGCAACGGCATCGCGGAGATCACCGACCTGCTGCAGCGCATCGGCCGCCAGCACAACTGGATGCACATCGAGAAGCTGCAGCGCTTCGACGGCGCCGATGCCTTCAGCCGCGCCTGACGCGCCCGCGCGGCCGGGCGGTGGTCGCGCCGCCCGGCGCGCGGGCTCAGGTCGCGCTGCCAGGCGCGCGGGCTCAGGTCGCGCCGCCCGGCGCGCGGGGTTGGCTCGCGCCGCCCGGCGCGCCCGCTCAGGCCGCGCCGCCCTTCAGCGGGCAGGTGCTGAGGCCGAGCAGCCCATAGGCCGGGCAGACGCGCATCACGCCCGTGGCCAGCGGTACCAGCCCGACCAGCCCCCACCAGCCCAGCGGCGTCAGCGCGCCCGCCGCCAGCAGCGCCAGCCCGGCGACGATGCGCAGCCCGCGATCCAGGCCGCCCACATTCGGGGTCATCGTGTCTCTCCTTGCCGTCCGCCCGCGGCGGGGCGCCGCGGCATGCCGGCATGGAAGCACCGCGCCCGCGCCGCGTCGGTGACCATGTCACCCAGGCGGCCGCGATGATCGCGATCCCCGAGGCCGCGATCGAGGAGCATTTCGTCCGCGCCTCCGGCCCCGGCGGCCAGAACGTCAACAAGGTCTCGACCGCGGTGGAACTGCGCGTCGACCTCGCCCGGGCCGACCTGCCGGAGCGCGTGGCCCAGCGCCTGGCCACGCTCGCCGGACGGCGGCTGACCGCCGGGGGCGTGCTGGTCATCCAGGCCAACCGCCACCGCAGCCAGGACCGCAACCGCACCGAGGCGCGCGAGAGGCTGGCCGATCTGCTGGCCCGCGCCGCCGCGCCCCCGCCCCCGCCGCGCCGGCCGACGAAGCCAACCCGCGGCTCACAGGAACGCCGGCTGGAGGGCAAGGCCAAGCGCGCCGGCGTGAAGCGGATGCGCGGCGAGAAGCCGGCCCCGGACTGACGCCGCTACGCCCCTTCCGCCCGCGCCCGCAGCCCGGCGCGGTCCAGCACCGTCACGCTGCCGCGGCCGATCGCCACCAGGCCCTCGCGCGCCAGCGCCTGCAGCCGGCGCGTCACCACTTCCCGCGCCGTGCCGACCTCGACCGCCAGCGCCGCCTGGGTGATCGCCACCGCCGGGCCCGGCGCCGCCAGCAGCGCCGCCGCCAGCCGCCGGTCCACGCTGCGGAAGGACAGTTCCTCGATCCGCATCATCAGCGCCCCGAGCCGCGCCCCGAAGCCGGCCAGCACGAAGCGGCGGAACGGCGCGCTCTCGGCCACCAGGGCGTCGAAGGCGGGACGCGGCAGCAGCAGCCCCTCCACCGGCGCTTCCGCCCGCGCCTCCGCCGCATGCGCCTCGCCCGAGAACAGGCAGGCGGTGGAGAGCAGGCAGGCCTCGCCCGGCGCCAGGCGATAGAGCAGCAGGGCGTGGCCGTCCTCGGCCAGCAGGTCCACCCGCACCAGCCCGGCGCCGAGCAGCACGAAGCCGCGGCAGGGCTCGCCGGGGCGGAACATCACGGCGCCCGCCGGCGCGGCGAAGGGGTGGGCGGCGGCCCGCAGCAGGTCGCGGCTGGCGGGGTCGAGTTCCGGCGGCAGGGCGATGGCGGCCATGGCGGGGGCCAGCCTGCACCGCGCGGCGCCGCGACGGAAGCGGACCGTGCAATTCCAGGCAGATCCGGTGTATGCCTGCGGCGGAACGTCAGGATGGAACCTCGCATGCCGCGCAGCGCCGAGGGCCGGGCCGGGGGTGTGGTGGGCGATCGCCTCGCCGCGGCCGGCCGCCGCTTCGCCTCCCCCGCCGTCAAGCAGGCGATACGCCGAAGGCTGGCGGAGTTGGTCGCGCTGGCGCTGGTGGCGCTGGCGCTGCTCGGCGGCGTGGCGCTGGCCAGCTACGACCCGGCCGATCCCTCCTTCTCCACCGCCACCGCGCGGGCTGTCGGCAACCTGGCCGGGCCGGTCGGCGCGCATGCGGCGGATATCCTGCTGCAGGGCCTGGGCTACGCCGCCTGGCTGCCGGTGGCCTGCCTGATGGGCTGGGGCTGGCGGCTGGCGACCCATCAGGGCCTGTCGCCGCTGCCGCTGCGCATCGCCTGCCTGCTGGCCGCGCTGCCGCTGCTGGCGGGCAGCCTTTCGGTCCTGCCGCTGCCGGCCGGGGCGCCGGCGCCGGCCGGGCCGGGCGGCTTCATCGGGCCGCTGGCGACCGAGGCGGGGCTCGACCTGCTGTCCCGGCTGCTCGGCCCGGTCGGCGAGGGGATCGCGCATCTGGCGCTGTTCGGGCTGACGGCGCTGCTGGGCTTCGTGGCGCTCGGCCTGTCGCCCGGCGAATGGCGGCGCGCGGGCCGGGCCGCGGGCAGCGCGGTGGCGACCACGGCGGCCGGGGCGGGGCTCGCGGCGCGCGCCGCCGCATCCGGCGCGCGGCGCACCGGCCTGCCCGGGCGGATCGTCGGCGCGCTGGCCGCGCCCTTCCGCGCGCTGGGCGGCCTGGCGCGCCGCCGCGCCGCCCCGGTGCCGCTGGCCGATGTGCTGCGCCGCGCCGACGAGGCGGCGGAGGCCACGCCGCCCGCCGGCGCCGTCATCCGCCGGCGCGAGCCCGCCTTCGGCGTGCCGGTGGTGATGCGGCACGCCCCGCCACCCGTCGCCGGGGAACCCGCCCTGCCCGCCGCCGCCCCCCGCGCCGGCGTGCCGGAGCCCGCGTCCCGCAAGCCCGCGCCGCCGCGGGTCGCCGACCGCGTCCAGCCGCCGAAGCCCAGCCCGCAATCCCGCCAGCCCAGCCTGCCCCTGCCCGACGGCACCTGGCACACCCCGCCGCTGTCGCTGCTGGCCGCCCCCCCGGCCCGCCGCGCCGCGGGCCCCTCCGAGGAAGCGCTGCAGGGCAATGCCCGCATGCTGGAGACGGTGCTGGAGGATTACGGCGTGCGCGGCCGCATCGTGGAGATCCGCCCGGGCCCGGTCGTGACGCTCTACGAGCTGGAACCCGCCCCCGGCACGAAGTCGGCGCGCGTCATCGGCTTGGCCGACGACATCGCGCGCAGCATGTCCGTCACCGCCGTGCGCATCGCCACCGTCCCCGGGCGCAACGTCATCGGCATCGAGCTGCCGAACGCGAAGCGGGAGACGGTGCTGCTGTCCGAGCTGCTCGGAGCCGAGGATTGGGCGCGCCATTCCGGCCGGCTGAACCTGGCGCTGGGCAAGGATATCGGCGGCGCGCCGGTGATCGCCGACCTGGCGCGCATGCCGCACCTGCTGATCGCGGGCACCACGGGCTCGGGCAAGTCGGTGGCGATCAACACCATGATCCTGTCGCTGCTGTATCGCCTCAGCCCCGACGAGTGCCGCTTCATCATGATCGACCCGAAGATGCTGGAGCTGTCGGTCTATGACCGCATCCCGCATCTGCTGGCGCCCGTCGTCACCGACCCGCGCAAGGCGATCGGCGCGCTGAAATGGACGGTGCGGGAGATGGAGCGCCGGTACCGGGCCATGTCGCAGCTCGGCGTGCGCAACATCGCCGGCTACAACGACAAGGTCGCCGCCGCCCGCGCCCGCGGCGAGGTGCTGACGCGACGCGTGCAGGTCGGCTTCGACCCGGAGACCAACAAGCCGCTCTTCGAGGACCAGCCGCTGGCGCTGGAGCCGCTGCCGATGATCGTCGTCATCATCGACGAGGTCGCCGACCTGATGATGGTCGCCGGCAAGGACATCGAGGCGGCGGTGCAGCGCCTGGCGCAGATGGCGCGCGCGGCGGGCATCCACGTGATCATGGCGACGCAACGGCCTTCGGTCGACGTCATCACCGGCACCATCAAGGCGAACTTCCCGACGCGCATCAGCTTCCAGGTCACCTCGAAGATCGACAGCCGCACGATCCTGGGCGAGCAGGGCGCCGAGCAGCTGCTCGGCCAGGGCGACATGCTGCACATGGCCGGCGGCGGCCGCATCAGCCGCGTGCACGGTCCCTTCGTGTCGGATGCTGAGGTGGAAGCGATCGTCGCCGTGCTGCGCGAACAGGGCGAACCCGCCTATGTCGAGGAAGTGACCGAAGCCGAGGACGACGAGGACGGCGCCGGCGCCGCCGCCGGCCTGCTCGGCGGCAACACCGACGCCGAGGGCTCGCTCTACGACCAGGCCGTGCAACTGGTGACGCGCGAAGGCAAGGCGAGCACCAGCTTCGTCCAGCGCCACCTCGGCATCGGCTACAATCGCGCGGCCAAGCTGATCGAGCAGATGGAGAAGGAAGGCGTGGTCGGGCCTGCGAACCATGTCGGCAAGCGGGAAGTGCTGGCGCCGGGGCCGCGGGAGGAGTGACAAGGTTGAGCAGCGCCCCCTCGTCGCGACGCCGGGCGGCACTAAGGATCGCCCGTCTGCGGCTGCAGAACTGGCGGAACTTCCGTCGCGTCGACGTCGCGCTGGCACATCGCGCCTTCTTCGTCGGACCGAATGCGTCCGGGAAGTCGAACCTGCTCGACGCGCTGCTGTTCCTGCGGACTATTGCCATGACGGGCGGCGGCGGACTGCGCGCCGCCGTTGACCAGCGTGGCGGCGTCAGTCGCGTCCGGGCGCTTGCCGCACGCGATACGTCCGACGTCGTCCTCGAAGTCACGCTCGGAGAGAACGCAGACCAGGCGCTGTGGCGGTATGCGCTGGAGTTCAACGCCGCCCGCGGCGGCGCACCCGCCGTGAAGCGGGAGCAGGCGTGGAGCGGCGGCGAACTCGTACTCGATAGACCGGACCGCCGGGACCGTGACGACCCGGACCGTTTGCAGCAAACCCATCTGGAGACGACATCGGAGAATGCACGGTTCCGCCCCCTCGCAGAATACCTGGCGGGCATCCGCTTCTTGCATGTAGTGCCGCAGTTGCTGCGCCATCCGCAACGTGTAGTCCTGCAACGCGACGACCCGTTCGGCACCGACCTGCTGGAGCGTGTGGCGCGGCTTCCCGAACGCCAGCGTGCCACGCGGCTCGACCGTATCGCGGAGGCGATGCGTGTGGCGGTCCCTCAGCTTGGCTCGCTGAAGCTGCACCCGGACGCGCGGGGCGTGCCCCATCTCGTCGGCCATTTCAGGAACTGGCGTGCCACCAAGGCGCGACAAGACGAGGTGGATTTCTCCGACGGCACGCTCCGACTGTTCGGCATCCTCTGGTCCCTGACGGAGCCTGGCGGACCCCTTCTGATGGAGGAGCCTGAGCTGTCGCTTCATCCCGCCCTGGTCCGAAGGCTGCCTAGCCTGCTTCACAACATGCACCGCCGCAGCGGGCGCCAGACGCTGATCTCGACCCATTCGGCGCCCTTGCTTGACGATCCGGGCGTCGAGCTCGACGAGATCCACATGCTCATCCCCGGCGAGAACGGGACCGAGGTCCGCAGCTGCGCCGACCGGCAGGATCTTGCCGCGCTGCTCGAGCGCGACGTGCCAATCGGCGAGCTGGTCCTCGCCGAGACGGCAGCCTCCGGGCTTCGCGGGCACGAGGACCTGCCGCTGTTCGCCGGGCGGAGCTGAGGGGCGGACAGTGGAGGTGACGCTCGTCGGCGAGGGCGATCTCGACATCGCCGTCGGCACCCGGCTACTTGGCGAGGCCGGCCTTTCGGTAGGGCAGGCACATGTCACTCGTGGTGACGGCACGCTCAAGCAGCGGCTGCCCGGATATGCGGCCGCGTCGCAGCACAGGCCCTTCGTTGCCCTGCTTGATCTCGACCAGTGGAGCGGTTGCGTAGGCAACTTCGTGGCCACGCATCTGCCGAGCCGGCCGCCCTCCCTTCTCCTGCGTTGCCCGGTGCGCTCCATCGAGGCGTGGCTGATGGCGGACCGTGCTGGCCTGGCGCGCGCCGTCGGGCTGCGCGCAGGCGACCTCCCGCGCCGGCCGGAAGGCGTCGACTTTCCGAAGCGACTGCTTCTCGACGCCATCGCGCGACGCCGCCCGGCGGAGCGCGGCCGGCTCATCGCTAGGCTGCCGCCGCTTCGGCAAGGTCCCGAGTACAACCGACGCCTCGGGAGCTTCGTCGCCGAGCAATGGAATCCTACCGCGCCCGACGTGCTGTCGGCTTCGCCTAGCCTTCACCGCGCCATGCTTCGCTTCCGCGAGTTGGCGGAGAGGTTGAAGGGCTGACGCGGGACATGGCCATACTGGCTGGTGCCGCCTTAACGATGGCCCTGGGCCTGCTCGGCGCGGGCGCGGCGCTCTATGCCTTCCAGGACCGGCTGATCCACTTTCCCGATCCGGCGGCGCCGCCGGCGCCCGCCGCGCTCGGGCTGCGCGGCGTGCAGGCGGTGGAGTTGCGCACCGCGGACGGGCTCGCCCTGCTCGGCTGGCACCTGGAACCGGCAAGGGCCGATGCGCCGGTCCTGCTTTACCTGCACGGCAATGGCGGCAGCCTGCTGCACCGCGCCGGCCGCGCGCAGCGCTTCGCCGATCTCGGCTGGGGCGCGCTGTTCGTGCAGTGGCGCGGCTATGGCGGCAATCCCGGCAGCCCGTCCGAGGCCGGTCTGGCGCTGGACGCCGCCGCCGGGCTCGACTGGCTGGCGGCGCGGGGCGTGCCGCCGGCGCGGATCGTCGCCTGGGGGGAATCGCTCGGCACCGGGCTCGCGGTACGGCTGGCGGCGGAGCGGCCGGCGGCGCTCGGCGCGGTGGTGCTGGAATCGCCCTACACCTCGATGCTCGACCTGGCGCGGCTGCACTACCCGATCCTGCCGAGCGGCCTGCTGCTGCGCGACCGCTTCGACAGCCTCTCGCGCATGCCGGAGGTGCGCGTGCCCGTGCTGATCCTGGTCGGCGGCCGCGACCGCCTGGTGCCCGCCGGGATGGGCCGGCGCCTGGCCGCCGCGGCCACCGCGCCCGTGCAGCTCTGGGAAGCCCCCGAGGCCGACCACAACGAGATCGGCCGCGCCGGCGGCATCGAGGCCGCCGCGGCGTTCCTGGCGCGCCGGTAGCGCTGCCTCATGGGCGGGGAGTTGCCGGTCGGTCAGCGCCGAATGGCCCGGGTGGAGGCTTCGCCTCACCCCCGATACCCCCCACCACCAGGGCTGCCGCCCTGGACCGGCGTCAGGGAAAAAACAAAGGGGGTTGTCAGGGGCCGCTGCCCCTGACCGGGGCGCCGGGGCGCTGCCCCACAGGCGCCAACTTTAGGGTTTGTTCTCGGAATCGAGGTGTGATTCTGGGTGCTGATGCAGATTGCATCCGCCCTCATTTCGCGCTGGCCTGATGTGGTTGGCGCGATCTCTGAAGCGATCGATCTTGAAGCCACGGCACGGACCAGCGGCGCGCTGGTGCGGCGGCGCGAGATCCGGACGGCCGAGCAGTTGCTCC
>JAIYDD010000227.1 GCA_027487675.1 Acetobacteraceae bacterium
GGCTGAGCCGGCCGGCGGTCCTCACGCCGGAAGCGCGCGAGGACCTGCGGGACGCGCTGTTCTGGATCGAACAGAACAACCCGCAGGCAGCGGAGGAACTACGCGGTGCGGTGCGTCGAGCCGCGCAGCGCATCGGCGACTTTCCGGAGATCGGCGTCACGCGTCCGGATCTCGCGCCGGATCAGTTCCGGTTCCTGGTGATCCCAGTGTTCGACTACCTCGTCGTGTATCAGGCCGAGGGACTGCCACGCGCTCGCATCATGCGCATCCTCCACGGCAAGCGACACCTCGAGGCGGTCCTCGCCAGCCTGACCAACCAGTAGCCCTCACGCATACTCCGCCGCGGCCTGCTGGTTCCTGAGCACCGCGGTCATCATCCGCGTCGCTGTGGCATTGAACGCCGCGCGGAACTCGAAGCTCGCCTCGACGCCGGCCGGCCCCTCGATCGGCGTCTTCGCGAGCGCCAGGTAGACTTCGTGCAGCGTGAAGGTGAGGTTGCGGTTGGCGTCGATTGTGTAGGCCAGCGCGAACTCCGCCGGCGTCCCATTCACCGCCTGGTTCAGCAGGATCGTGTTCTCGAAGCGCACCGTGATCTGCCCGGTCGCGCGCGCGATGCCGGGGTCGATGCCTTCCACCCTGCGATCGGCGCGGATGGTGCGCACCATCTCCATGCCGTTGGCGTAGCTGAGCCGCGCGCCGGTGACCTGCGCCAGCGCCGCGCCCGCCCGGCTGATCGAGCCCTGCGCCTTGTTGAAGGCGGTGTAGGCGGCCGTGAGCGGCGTGCCGCCGAAACTCGACCCGCCGCGCGTCGAGCCCTGGCCCATCAGGCCGAAGGTCGCCGTGGCCGGCCCACTCGGCGAGAAGTCAATCTCCAGCGTGTCGGCGCGCACGCCGGTGCAGACGTCGAAGGAGGGGACGTCGGGATAGCCGACCTCGACGCTGTTGGACGGCAGCGCCGCCGCGCCCGAGCCGAAGTTGTGGATGAAGTTCGGGTTGGTGCCGGTGGTGGTGGGCGGACCGAGCAGCAGCCGCAGCCAGTGGCCGATGTTCACCAGGTCGACGGGCACGACCGCCTGTCCGCCGACGGTGACGACGTCGAGGAAGGGGGCGGCGGGATCGCGGTTGGCGCCGACGCCGATGAAGTCCGCGTCGAGCAGCGGCTGCTCGGCGCCGAGGTCATAGGTCAGGAACGGCACGCGCCGCCAGTTGCCGCCCGGCGCGGTGCCGTAGCTGACCTCGGGGAACATCAGCAGTCGACAATTCGCGCCGATCGCACGCGGCATCGGAGATCTCCAGCAGGAGGGTGAGGAGCGTCAGGCCAGCGGCGAGCCGGCGACGGTGAACCAGAGGGTGACGGGGACGAGCGCGGCGCGGGCGGCGGCGGCACCCTCGAACTCGACATCCTGGAAGTCGGCCGCGCCGGGCTGCGCCCATTCGACCGCGCCACCGAGCGTGCGGTCGGCGGTGATCGCAGCGCCGATCTCGACCAGCAGCGTGTCGAGGGTCGCCGTATCGGTGGCGACCACCTCGACTTCGGCCCGGTGCTCGACGGCGAAGGCCAGCGGGGAGAGGATCGCGGTCTCCTCCACCGTCTCGCCGTCGCGGATGACGACCAGCCCGCTCGCGGGCAGGCGTTGGGGCACGGTCTCGTTGCGCAGCACCTTCGCGGCGGGGGCCAGCGCGGTGGCCAGCAGGGTGTGCAGCGCGGCCAGGGCGGTTTCGCGCGCGCTCATGTTGCCCGCCTCCCGCTCTCGCGCTCCCAGGCCGCCACGAAGCGCCGAGGCAGGCGCCGCAGCCCACGCTCGGCGGCGCCGCGCACATCCAGCCGCTTGGTGAGCTGCACCTGCGGCAACAGAAGAAACATCGGTACGAAGCCCTGGGCCAGCAGCGATTGCTGCCAGGCTGGCGCGCCGCGCCGATTGCCCGTCGCGACCGCGGCGATGCCGCCGGCGATCAGCGGCGCGCGGCGTCGCCCGACCCGCTCGCCCTGGCGGACCGGCAGGCACCAGACGAAGCCGCGCCCCGACTTGAACGGGCGGAGGAAGCCCTGCCCAGAGGCGACCATCTGCGCCGGCGTCACCCGCAGGCCCTTGTCGCCGCGGCCGCGCCAGCCCCGCGCCGCGTTGAAGCCGGTCGGGATTGCGAGGAAGCGCCGCCCGCCGGTGGCGCGGATCAGGGCCCCGCGCTCGAAGGCGTCGATGATCGTCGGCACCTTGGTCCAGACCAGACCCGCCGGCCGGAGCGACTGCCCCGTGCGCGGGAAGATCTGCGACCGCCAGGCATTGGCCAGCCCGCGCGCCCGGCCGCCGAAGCTGTCGGTGACCTGCCGGCGCAGCTCCGCCTGGACCTCGGCTGTCTCGGCGCGCACGGCGCCCATCGCGGCGCGCTCGCCCGCCCGCACCTCCGCCGCCAGCAGCTGGCGGAGGTCGCCGACGATCGCGGCGCCGAGCCTCAAACGGGCGGATCCCGCGGCGGCAGGCCGGCCCGGTGGCGGATGATCGCCACGGCGAGGTCGTGCAGCGCCGCCTGCCCGAGATAGCCGAACACGAAGGCGAAGAGGAACCGGCCGTACTCGTTGAACTCGAGCAGCCCACCCAGCGCGTAGCCGGCGCTGCCGACCAGCGCGGCGGAGGGCAGCTCCCAGGCCAGGCACCAGCCGACCCGACGGCGCTCCGGGTGGTTCCAGCGGACGAAGCCGCCGGCCAGCCCGGCGCCGGCACCGAGCAGCAGGTCGAGGCCGATGCGCCAGAGGTCGGGGCTGGTCTGTGGCATGGGGGGCCTCCTAGCGCTGGCAGAGGACGCGCCAGGCGACGCCGGCGGCGTCGCGCTCGGCGTGCTGGACGGTCAGGACCTCGGGCCCCAGGGTGAAGGTGTCGCCCGCCTCGGGGAGCGGCACGGCCGCCAGCGGCACGGTCAACACGTCGGTGGCCTGGATGAGGCTGGTGCCGAAGGCGTCGCGGAGCTGGTCGGGTGACGAGCGCAGCACCCGCACCGCCACCGCCGCCCCGCCGCCGCGCTGCCAGGCGGCCGCCGTGCCGAGGTTCGGATCGGCGACCAGCACCGCCATGGCGTCTGCAAAGGCGGTCATGGCGCCTGCTCCGCGCCCGCGTTGAGCCGTCGCACCGCCGTCAGCCGCGCGGCGCAGTCGGCATGGGCGGCGTCGTAGGCGAGCAGCAACTCCGCGATGGCGCCCTGCGTCAGCTGCCCGGGCGACGGCAGGGCGGGTGCCGGCGCGCAGACCAGCAGCGCGTCAGGGAGGCGCATCGGCAGCAGCCGGATCTCTGGCGCTGCGGGAGAGCCGCAGGCGCTCAACAGCATCGCGCAGCACAGGGGCAGCGCCGGTCGCATGGCTCGGGTCACGGCGAAGGGCCTCCAGATTGGCGCCGAGGCGCGACGCCTGCGCGCGGGCGCGCTCGGCCTCGCCGGTGAGGGCTGCGACATGCCGCGCATGATCGGCCGTGGCCTGCGCCAGGGCCGCAGCATTGGCCTCGGCCGCGCGGGCGGCGGCGGCGGCGTCAAGGCGCGCTGCGTCCCGCTGGAGACGCCAGTGCCAGCCCATCCCGCCCGCGAGCAGCAGCGCCCCGGCGAGCGCCAGCGGCAGGGCGTGGCGCGACAGCAGGACGAGCAGCGCGCCGGTCACGGGTACGCTGCCCGGGCGAGCTCGAAATGCGGGCCGTCCGGGAAGGAGGCCCAGTCGCCGCCCCAGACCAGGGCGACGCCTTCCTCCGCCGCGGCGGCCTTCATGGCGGCGGCCAACTGCCGGGCCAGCGGCCAGTCCCAGCGGACCTCGCCGTTCTCCGGCACGCCGTCGCCGTCATCGAGCCAATAGGCCAGATCGACGGCGTGGCCGGTGAGGTGGCGGCTGTTCAGCGTGCGGCTGGCGCCGATGGCGACCAGCCGCTGCTGCCGCTCCCGCGTCCGCAGCCCCTCGACGACGATGAACGGCTGGGCGAGGCGGGCGCGTTCGACCACGCGCACCAGGTCGGGATGCACGCCGGCGAGGCGCAGGCGATCACGGTCCAGCAGCGGGGAGCGCATGGTCAGCTCCCCGAGGCCGGCACGCGGTTCAGCCAGACGCGCGCGGTGGCATCGGCGGCGAGTGCGGCCTGGGTGGCGATGCCGACCTGGAAGTTGCCGGCGGCGGTGGTGGTGACGCGGCGGTTGGTGTCGTCCCAGAACACGCGGGCGCCGGCGGTGATGGCGAGCGAGGGCTGCTTGGTGACGTCGAAGACGCCCTGGGTGGCGACCTCGATGGTGGCGTTCTGGATGCCGTCGATCGCGGCGATGCCGAACAGCGCGCCGACGAGCACGCCCTGGCCGGCGGTGACGCCGCCGGCATAGGGGACGGCGACGGCCAGGCTGTGGCCGGGCTGGATGAAGTTGCGCATGGGTACTCCTGCTGTTGGGGGGGAGGTAGACCGGCCTTGAATGGCGCCGGCCGGCGCGTTACATGTCACACGCGATGGAGATGCCGATGGCTGCGTCCGACGTCCGAAAGCGCGTGGCTGCCCATCGGGCGGAGCTGCGCAAGCGAGGCCTGCGCCCGATCCAGATCTGGGTTCCCGACACCCGCGCTCCCGGCTTCGCCGATGAGGCGCGGCGTCAGTCCCTGCTCATCGCCGCCGAAGCTGACTTCGACGAGGTGATGGACTTCATCGAACGGAACTCCGCATGGCCGGACGACGAGGGCGACATCCCCGAATACGATGCGCCGCGGTGACATCGTTCTGGTCGCTGACCGCGCGAGCGGCGACTATGCGAGCAAGCCGCGCCCAGCTGTCGTCGTGCAGTCCGAGATGTTCCACGACACCGGGTCAATCGTGGTCTGCCTGCTGACCACGCAGACGACGGGAGCACCGCTGCTGCGCGTTCCTGTCGAGGTCACGGAAAGGAGCGGCCTCGACCGGCCGAGCCGCATCGCCGTCGAGAAGCTGACGGCGGTGCGGCGCGACAGGGTGGGCGCCTTGATCGGCCGTATCTCTGACGACGAGGCCGTGGCGCTGAACCGAAGCCTCGCCGTGTTCCTCGGCTTTGCGTGAGGCGCGCCATGGGGTTCGCCGTGCGCATCCCGGCGGAGATGGTCCGGCGGAGACTGATGTGGTTTCTCCGCCGTGCGCAGCTTGGCCATCCGGTGTTGATCCTGGAGCATGGCCGGCCCGTCGCGCGGCTGGAGCCGCCGACCAGGCGCGGCCGTGCACCTGCATCCCGTCGCTGCCAGCCTCGCGTCAGGTCCCGGCGTTGAACCAGGCGCCGCGGAAGTCGATGGCGCCGACGCCGAAGTCGAAGATCACGCTGACCTCGACGCCATCGACGCCGGAGACCGGGCCGGTGGTGACCTGCGGGCCCTCGGCGCCATTGAGGTAGCCGTAGACGTAGACCGGCGCCGCGCTCGGCTCGGAGAACAGGTACCAGCGGTTCGCCCCGATCAGCGGCTCGACCAGTGGCTGGACGAAGCCCGCATAGACATTGGCGTTGGAGGTCTGGGTCGCCTGCACCGCCACGGTGAGCTGCCGCGCCGCCAGCTCCTAGTTCGGCCCGACCAGCAGGCGCATGGAGGCGCCGGTGGCGATTGGCAGGCCGTCGAGGGTCTTCTGGCGCATGATGGCGGCGCGGCCGGCGGCGAGGTTCGGCAGGTCGAGCGCGGTGCCGGTGGCGGCCTTGTTGGCGCGCGCCGCCGCAGTGCCGAACACCGCGGCGTTGCCGGTGGTCAGCGTCGGGCCGTCGCCATTGGCCGAGTTCAGCAGGCCGTAGGCGGTGGCGTTCTCGAAGTCGGCGATGCGCCGGCCGATCGCCGCGGCGAAGTCGGTGAAGGCGCCGAGATCGTCGTTGACCAGCATCGGCCGGGTGACGCGGATGCGGCGGGCGAAGGTCTGCAGAAGCACGATCTCCTGGCTCTCGGACATCGTGCCGGCCTGGATCTCGCCATTCTCCAGCAGCGGCAGCAGCGTCGGGAAGTCGCCGACGCGGAGGTGGCGGTGCGGCTTGAAGTCCCGGAAATCACGGCGGAGGAAGATCTGCCGGTAGGAGGGCTGGGCGGGCTGGTAGGCGGCGAGCAGCATCTTGTTTGCGGCGGCCGAGAGCAGCAGCGGGAAGTCGCTGGTCGTGTGGAAGGCGCGTTCGGCGAGCAGCGCCGGGTTGCGCGGGATGGCGCGCTCGCCGCGGGCGCGCAGCAGTTCGCCGATCATGTCGGAGGGGCGCCAGCCCAGGAACTCGGCGTGCCGCCCGCCCGGCTGGCGGGGCTGGTAGCCGGGCATGCAGCGCACGGCCAGCGCCTCGGCCATGGCGTCGACCAGTTGGGCGGGGTCGCCCTGGCCGGGGCCGCTCTCCGGGCGGGCCGGGATGATCGGGCGCGCGGCGCCGCGGGTGAACAGGCTGCCCCGCGAGGCGGGCGCGGCGAGGGCGGCGTCCAGCAGGGCGAGGTCCTCGGCGCGGTCGCCCGCGTCGGGCGCCGCGGGCGCGCCCTGGGCCGCCTCGACCTCCTCCGCGGGGGCATCCCCCGCCGCGGCGTCCTCCCCGCCCGTGGGCGCCGTGTCTGCCACCGGCGCGGCGGCCTCCGCGGCGGCGCGGCGCTCGGCGTTGCGGCGCGCGATGGCCTCGGCGCTCTGCTCGTCCTCCTCGCGCGCGTCGCCCGCGTTCGGGTCGATGCCGATGGCGCGCAGCCCCTCGTCGGTGCGCGTGACGGACCATTCGCGCTGTGCCCCGCCCGAGCCAAGCGAGATGCAGTAAGCGGGGCAACATCTCGGGTGGATGTGGGGAGACAACTCGGATTCGCGCATCAGTCATCGGCAGAAATGGCAGCTATCCGCCGTTTTCAGTTGTTCCGCTCGGCGATGGTGCACTTGCGTGCCCGGGGTTTTGCCCCGCTTA
>JAIYDD010000281.1 GCA_027487675.1 Acetobacteraceae bacterium
CTGACGCATTTCCCCTCAGGCGCCGGCGCTGCGCTTGGCTCGCCGCACTTGCGGCGGGCGCCATTCGGCGCCTCAGCCGCCGGCGGCGGCTGCAAGTCAGGACTTACGCCGTCCAGTATGATCCCGGCCGGCGTGCAGGCCGGCGCCTGCGGGCGCGGCCGGCACGGGGCATGGCGAGGCGGGCCCGGCCCGCGGCCGGGACGCCGCCCGCCGCGTCGTCACACCGCCGCCGTCCGCACCGCCGGCGCCGGCGCGGCGACCAGCGGCAGCAGCCGCGCCATCTCCTCCGCCAGCGGGCGGTGCACCTCGCGCCGGCCATGCCGCGGCTGCAGCTCGAACAGGCCGTTCGCGCAGTAGCGGTCCTCGTCCCAGCCGATATGGGAAATGACGGGGTAGAGGCAGACGCCATGCACCCGCACGCCCTCGGCGCGGGCGGCCAGCACTTCCTCCGTCACGTAGCGAAGCCAGGCGGCGCGCGGCCAGCCCTCGATGCTGGTCTCGGCCACGAACAGCTCCCGCCCCGCATAGCGCGCGGCGGCGGCGGCGATCAGCTGGCGGAAGGGGCGGAAGCGCGCGGCGTCGAACACCGACAGCGGCTCGGCATGGTGCAGCCACTGGTTGTTCCAGTAGTAGTTGATGCCGACCACATCCAGCACGTCCTCGGTGCCGCCGAGCGCCGGCTCCTCCCGCCCGCACAGCATGTCCCAGGCCTGCCACTGGCTGGCATTGTGCAGCCGCACCTCCTCCGCCTCGCCGGGGTGGCGGGGGACGATGTTGATCACCGGGTCGATCGCCGCGAAGCGGCTGCCGGGCGCCGCATCCCGCACCGCCCGCGTCCCCGCGATGGCGGCGCGCACCAGGTTGCGCTTCAGCTCCATCCCGCGCCCGCGCGCATGCGGGCTGCAGCGCTCCATGTCGCCGCCGGCGAAGGCCAGGAAGCTGATCTCGTTCACCGGGCAGACGAAGGGCGCGCGCCCCGTCTCCTCGACATGCAGCCGCGCGAAGGCGGCGGCGAAGGCGGCGAAGCGGTCGACGAAGGCGGGGGCGAAGACATCGAGGTCATCCGGCCAGCCATAGTGGCAGAGATCCCAGATCGCCTGCGTGCCCGTCCGCTCCGCCGCGCGCAGCATCGGCAGGACGGACGACCAGTCGTAGCGGCCGGGCGAGGCCTCCACCAGGTGCCAGCGCACGCCGTCCCGCACCGTGCGGATGCCGTGCTCGGCGCATTGGGCGTAATCCTCCTGCGCCAGCAGGTCGTGGCGGGTGGCGGCGATCATGTCGAGCCGCCGGCGCGACATGTTGCGGTGGGTGGAACACTCGAAGCCGGCCATGAAGAAGGACTGGAACAGCGGCTCTGGCAGGGTCACGGGGACCTCCGTCGAAGGGGCGGCAGGCGGGTGGATCGCTGCGGTAACGCCCCGGCCAGGGGCGGCTTCCCGGGCCGCCATCACGGGCTCGTGAGCCGGCCGCGTCCATATCGCCTATCGTATACCTTCTGTGCAAGCCCCTCCGCGCCGCGACGGCCGCCCGAACGCCCCGCCCGCAGGGCGCGCGCGGCCTATTCGCCCGGCAGCCAGATCCGGAAGGTGGAACCCACGCCCTCCTCGCTCTCGATCGCGATCTGGCCGCGGTGGCGGTTCACGATGTGCTTGACGATGGCCAGCCCGAGCCCCGTGCCCCCGGCATTGCGGCTGCGCCCGCGGTCCACCCGGTAGAAGCGCTCGGTCAGCCGCGGCAAATGGTGCTTGGCGATGCCCGGCCCGTCATCGGCGACGGAGATCACCACCCCGGGCCGCGGCGGCCAGCGGGGCCCAGCCGCGCCGGGGCTGGCGCGGGCCACTTCCAGCCGGATCGTCCCGCCCTCCCGCCCGTAGCGCGCGGCATTCTCCAGCAGGTTGCGCAGCACCTGCGCCAGCTGCTCGGCATCGGCCGGCACGGCGGTCGCCGCCTCGTCCAGGGCAGGTTCCAGCGTGGCGCGGCGCTGGGTCAGGATCGGCGCCATCGCTTCCGCCTCCGCCCGCGCCAGCTGCGCCAGCGCCACGCGGCCAGTGGGGGGCTGGTGCTCCGTCACCTCGATGCGGGTCAGGCCGAGCAGGTCGTCGATCAGCCGGCGCATCCGGTCCGCCTGTTCCGCCATGATGCCGAGGAAGCGCGCCCGCGCCTCCGCATCGTCCTGCGCCGGGCCGCGCAGCGTCTCGATGAAGCCGATCAGGGATGCCAGCGGCGTGCGCAGCTCGTGGCTGGCATTCGCCACGAAGTCGGCGCGCATCCGCTCCACCGCGCGTTCGCGCGTGCGGTCCGACAGCAGCATCACGATGCGCCCGCCATCGGCCAGCGGCGGCTCCATCGGGATCAGGTGCACCATCAGCTCCCGCAGCACCGGGACGGGCAGGGAGAGGTCGACGCGCTGCGGCCGCGCCTCGGCCAGCGCCTGGTCCAGCGCATCCGCCAGCAGCGGGTGGCGCAGCAGGGCGCCGAGGTCGCCCTGGCTGCCGCGCTCGGCCGGGAACAGGGCGCGCGCCGCGGCGTTGGCCCGCAGCGCGCCGCCTTCCGCGCCCAGCACCACCAGCGGGTCGGGCAGGCGCTCCACGATCGCCTCGTCGGCGCGGCGCAGGCGCAGCACCAGCTCGGCGCGCTGCTGGGCGCTGCGCGCCAGGCGGCGCACGCCCTCCGCCGCTTCCTCGACCGAGCGCAGCAGCACCGGGCCGCCGGGCGGGATGGGGTCCGCATCGCCGAGCTCGGCGCGCCGGATCGCCTCGGCCAGCCGCCGCAGGTTGCCCAGCCAGATGCGCGCCAGGGCGACCGCGCCGGCGATCACGCTGGCCAGCGCCAGCAGGCCCGGCCCGACCGAGAGCTGCGCGGTCGCCATCAGCACCAGCAGCGCGAGCGCCGGCACGCCGGCGATCAGCGCGGCCGCGGCAACGAGGCGCGAGGCGGGCGGAGGCTGCATGCCGGGCTCAGCCCTGCCGAGGCGGCCGGGCCGGGCCGGCCATCCCTGCCCGTCGCATGCCCGCCCGCGGAGGCGCCGGCACGCCTTCGCCCCCAGGCGCCGGCCGGCGCCCCCGCGCGCCCGGCGGCGCCGCACGGGCGCCGGCCGGCGCCGCACCCCCGGCGCGCCGTGCGCAAGCCACCGGGCGGCGCCTCAGCTGCCGGCCAGGCCGGGATCGGGCGCGGGCTCCACCGCCACCGCCTCCCCGCCCGGCGTGATGGCGTAGATCGCAAGCCCGCGCAGCGTGCGGCCATCGGGCAGCAGCCGCACCGGGCCGTCGGCGCCGGGGAAGCTGCCCACCGCCGTGACGCTGCCGGGCGGCGCCCCGCCGCGCAGCGACCGCGCGGCCAGCGCCGCCGCATCATAGGCCGAGGCGGCGACGCGCGGCGGCGTCTCGCGGAACACGTCGCGGTAGCGGGCCTCGAAGCGGGTGCGGCTGGTGGCGTCGGGGCCGGGGAACCAGGCGCCCTCCAGCGCCGGCTCGGCCCGCGCCGCGGGATCGGCGAGCCAGAGCGCAGTGCCCAGCAGCCGTGCCGGCGGGCGGTCGGGCGGGGCCTCGGCGGCCCAGGCCGCGGCGAGGCGCCGCGCGCGCTCCGCGCCCTCGCCGATCAGCAGGGCATCGGCCTCGGGGGCGGCGACGCGGGCGGCGGCGGCGGCCAGCGCCGGATCGGCCGAGGAGGGATGCAGCGAGACCGCCGGCCGCGGCAGGCCGAGGTCGGACGCCGCGCCGCGCAGCGCGGCGGCCAGCGCCCGGCCGAACTCGGTGTCGGGCGCGGCGAGGGCGAAGCGCTGAGCGCCCTCCCGCGCCGCGGCGGCGACCACGCGGCGGACCTGCTGGGCCGGCGTGGTGCCCAGCACCCAGGCGCCCTCGCCCGCGCGCTGGGCGTCGTTGGTGAAGGCCAGCACCGGCACGCCGGCGGCGCGCGCCAGCGGGATCACCGCGCCGGCCTCCGCGCTGGTCAGCGGCCCGACCAGCATCCGCGCGCCGTCGGCGATCGCGGTGCGCGCGGCGGCGGCGGCGCCGGCCGGCGTGCCGCCGGTGTCGCGCGGGGTGAATTCGACGCCGACCGGCGCCTCGTCGAACAGCGCCAGCGTGCCGGCGTTCAGCATCGCCTGGCCGAGCGGCGCCTGCGGACCCGACAGCGGCAGCAGCAGCGCGGCGCGGGTGGTGGGGGTGGGCGGCGGCGGGGCGAGGCCGCCGATCCGCGGCGCGACGCCCACGAAACCCGGCGCCGGGGCTTGCGGCGCGCAGCCGACGAGGCCGAGAAGGAACAGCAGCGAGGCGATCACCGGCAGGCGTCGGCGGGTGGCGCCAGGCGGGCTCGGCGGGCAGGCAGGCGGCAAGGCGGAACGTGGCAACAGACGACCCTCCTGGACGTGCGAACCCCGAGGCAGCCCCGCGCGGGCTGACCCTGGTGGCGACGCCGATCGGCAACCTGGGCGACCTCTCCCCCCGCGCGCTCGGCGTGCTCGGCGCCGCGGACGCCGTGCTGTGCGAGGACACGCGGGTGACCGGCCAGATGCTCGCCCGTTATGGCGTCTCCGCGACCTTGCTGCCACTGCACGACCACAACGAAGCCGAGCTGACACCAAGGCTTCTCGAAAGGTTGCGCGGCGGCGCGCGGCTGGCGCTGGTCTCCGATGCCGGGACGCCGCTGGTCTCCGACCCCGGCTACCGGCTGGTGCGGGCGGCGATCGAGGCCGGGGTGGCGGTGACGGCGGTGCCCGGGCCGAACGCCGCGGTGGCGGCGCTGACCCTGTCCGGCCTGCCGCCGCACCCCTTCCTGTTCCTGGGTTTCCTGGCGGCGAAGGAGGGCGCGCGGGCGGCGCAGATCGCGGCGTTGCGGGCGGCGGAGCGCGCGGGGCTGTCGGCGACGCTGGTGCTGCACGAGGCGCCGCACCGGCTGGCCGAGGCGCTGGCGGCGCTGTCCGCCGGCCTCGGCGGGGACCGGCCGGCGGCGGTGGCGCGGGAGATCACCAAGCGCTTCGAGGAGGTGCGGCGGGGCAGCCTGGCGGAGCTCGCGGCGCACTACGCGACGGCCGAGGCACGCGGCGAGATCTGCGTGGTGGTGGGGCCGGCGCCGGAGGAGACCCCGGCGGCGGGCGACCTGGACGCCCAGCTGCGCGCGGCGATGGCCGGGCAGAGCCTGCGCGACGCGGCGGCGCTGGTCGCGGCGGCGACGGGGCTGCCGCGCAAGCAGGTCTATGCACGCGCGCTGGAATTGTCGCGGGAGGGGTAGGGCAAGCGGGAGGGCGCTGCGGCATGGGCGGGAAGCCATGCCGCTTTCCGACAGCGGGTCGCGCGGTGGCGCGCGGCGAGGCTCCGCCTCGCGCTCCGCCGGGGGCGCCGCCCCTGGACCTCGCCAAGGGGCAGCGCCCCCTGGGAACCCCCTTCGTTTGCTTGGTCTTTCTGCTGATGCCGGTCCAGGGCGGCAGCCCTGGTGGTGGGGGGCTACGGGGGGCAGGCGAAGCCTCCCCCCGGGCCAGCGGGTGCCGCCCGACCCGTCGCCTCGCACCCATGGGCCACGCCGGTGACGGACCGCGCCTGGGTCCGCCTCAGCCGCCGACCGGCGGGTGGGCGAGCAGCGAGCCGGGCGGCAGCTCGTTCGCCAGGGTGGCCAGGCAGGACACGATCCGCCGGTCCGCCCCCAGCGCCACCCCCATCACCGGCACGCCGCAGGCCACGGCATAGGCCGCGGCGAGGTCGCGGTTGCCGAGCACCAGCCCGCAGCGCGCGACCAGCCCCTTCAGCCGCGCCGGGCGCAATTGCTGCCGCCAGGCACGCGGATCGGCCAGCTCGGCCAGCGGCAGCAGGGCACCGGGCGCCAGCGCCAGCGCCAGGGCGCGCGATCCTTCCCAGTCGCTGCCGGGCGTGCCGGGCACCTGGCTCGGCAGCGGCAGCACCGGCCAGTCGAGCGCCGGGCCGAGCAGGCGGCGGATGGCGGGCAGCCGCACCTTCCAGGCGCGCTCCATCTCCTCCCCCCCGCGCATGGCGATGCCGAGGAAACGGCCCGGCGGCAGCGCCGCGGCCAGCGCCGGGTCGGGCGCGATGGCGCGTTCCGGATAGCCGAGGATGCGCATCGGCGCCGCGACGCGCCACAGGGTCAGTATGTTCGCCGTGCGGTGGTCGCGCAGCCGGAGCGTGCCGGCGGCGTCCAGCACCTCGGCGCCCCGCGCGGCCTGCGCCTGCCCTGCCTCCCCTTCCAGGCCGAAATCGTGGACGGCGAGCTCGATGCCGGCCTGCGCGGCCGCGGCGGCCAGCGCCAGCGCGGATTCCAGCGCGGCGCGGTCCAGGAAGACGCCGGCCAGCACCACGCGCCGCGTCCCGGCCGGGATGCTGCCGGGGGGAACGGGGGCGAAGCCGGGCGGGGCGCGCGGCGCCGGGGTGGCCAGCAGCAGCGGCGGGGCGTGCGGCAGGCTGGCCGCCAGATGCTCCAGGATGGCGCGGGAGACGAGGTCGCGGAACGGCGCCTCGGCCAGCAGCAGCGTGGTCATGCCGCCTCGGCTTGCGGCGCGTCCAACCCGACGCAGCGCGAGCCGGGCGGCAGGCGGTGCGCCAGCGCCACGAAGGTGCGCCGCAGGCTGTCATCCTCGATCGGGTGCAGGCCGACGACCCGCACGCCGGCGCCGATGGCGTGGATGGCGTTGTGCTTGCGCTGCGTCACCAGCGCGTCGCAGCGCGCGATCAGGCCCTTCAGCCGCGCCGGCGTCAGCAGCGCGCGCCAGTGGTCGCGGTCCAGCAGGGCGGGCGCGGCGACCGGCGCATCGGGCAGGAAGGCCTGCAGGAAGGCGGCGCAGCCGGCCACGTCGTCCTCCGCCGCGCTGTCGGCGTGCACGGTGCTGACCACCGGCACCACCGCATGGCCGGCGAAGGGTGCGAGCAGTGCGCGCACCCGCGCCGCGTCGTGCCGCAGGCAGGCCTGCATCAGCGGCCCGGGGATGACGGAGACGCCGAGCAGGGGTCGGCCGCGCGGCAGCAGCCGTGCGGCCAGGTCGTCCTCGGCCGGGATGTCGGCCTCCGGGTAGAAGGTCACGCGCGGCATGCGGCCGAGGCCGGCCTCCGCCACCATCTCGAAGGAGACGTAGTCGCGCACGGTGAAGGAGGACAGGCCCGCGATGACGCCGCGCGCGCGGTCGTCCAGCCAGCCGAGGTCGTGCTTGATCCGCTCCACGCCGAGATTGTGCAGGTGGATCTCGGCGCCCCACGCCATGGCCTCGGCCAGCACCGGCATCCAGCGGGCGAAGGCGCGGGAGATGCCGAACATGCCGCCGCCGAAGACGATGCGCGCGGGGCGCAGCGCCAGCAGCGCGGCTTCCGTGTCGAAGCAGCCGGCGAGGCCGGGGACGCAGCGGAGCGTCCAGTCGGGGGCGACGGAGAAGGCATGCGCGTCCTCGGTCGGGAAGGCGCGCAAGGCCTCGACCAGGCAGAGCTCGTCGCCGAGATTGCCGTAGCCATAGGCGCCGAGGAAGGCCGTGGTGGTCATGCGGACCACCCGTGTAGCAGGGCCGCCGTGGTCAGCGCAGCAGCGCCGGCAGCAGCGCGTCCAGCCGCAGCAGCCCGGCATCGGTGGCGACGAGCCGCCCGCCCCGCCAGGCGAGCAGCCCTTCCTCGGCCAGCGCGTCCAGCATGCGGGGATCGACGGTCTCGGCGAAGGGCAGGGTGCTGCGCGCCTCGATGCGGGCGGGGTCGATGCCTTCCGCCAGGCGCAGGCCCATCAGCAGGGCTTCGCGCGCGCGGTCGCGGGGGGTGAGCGCTTCCTCCTCCACCACCGCATGGCCGTCGCGCGCCACGCGGGCGAGCCATTCCTCCGGCCCGCGGTGGCGGCGGGCGGCGAGCAGGGTGCCGTCCGGCATGGTCAGCCGCTGGTGGGCGCCGGCGCCGATGCCGAGGTAGTCGCCATAGCGCCAATAGGCGAGGTTGTGGCGGCTTTCGGCGCCGGGCTGCGCGTAGTTCGAGACCTCGTAGCGCGCGAGGCCGAAGCGGGCGGCTTCGTCCGCCGTGGCGTCGTAGAGGCGGGCGGCCTCGTCCCCCTCCGGCAGGGCGAAGGCGCCGCGGGCGTGCAGCGTCGCGAACTGCGTCCCCGGCTCGATGGTGAGCTGGTAGAGCGAGAGGTGGTCGGCGGCGAGCGAGAGCGCCTGGCGCAGCTCGGCGCGCCACGCATCCTCGGCCTGGCCGGGGCGGGCGTAGATCAGGTCGAAGGAGACCCTCGGAAAGATTTCGCGCGCGAAGCCCAGCGCCCGGATTGCTTCCGGCGCATCATGCTTCCTGCCGAGGAACCCCAAGGCCGAAGGATCCAGCGCCTGCACGCCGAGCGACACGCGATTCACGCCGGCCGCGCGGAAATCGCGCAGCTTTTCGCGCTCCACGCTGGTCGGATTGGCCTCCAGCGTGATCTCGATATCGGGCAGCGGGTCGAACAGGCGGGTCGCGTCCTCGATCAGCGCCGCGGCGGTCGCGGGCGCCATCAGGCTCGGCGTGCCGCCGCCGAAGAAGATGCTGGCCAGCGGGCGCCGGTCGGCGCGCGCGGCCTCCCGCGCCAGCTCCGCCCGCAGCGCGGCGGCGAAGGCCGGCTGGTCCACGCGGTCGCGGACATGGCTGTTGAAGTCGCAATACGGGCACTTGGCGGCGCAGAAGGGCCAGTGGATGTAGAGGGCGAGGGGTTCGTGCATCGCGGTCCGCATATGGCATGTCCAGGCGGCCAATGCCGCGAAGCCAAGCCGGCGGATGCCGGCGCCGGCGATTGAGGGCATGCGCGACGCGCATGCGGTTGGAGGGATATGGCGATGTCGGGCGGGTCTGTCGAACGGGTGCGGGCGGCGCTGGCGGCCGCGGGACATGCGGACACCGTCCAGGCCTTCCCCGAAGGCACCCGCAGCGCGGCCGAGGCCGCTGCCGCCGTCGGCTGCCAGGTGGCGCAGATCGCGAAATCCATCGTGTTCAGGGCCGGCGACAGGCCGGTGCTGGTCATCGCCTCCGGCGCCAACCGGGTGGACATGGCCAAGGTCGCGGCGGCGACGACGTTTCACGTGAAACGTGCCGACGGCGGATGGGTGCGCGACGTCACCGGCTTCGCCATCGGGGGCGTGGCGCCGCTCGGCCACCTGGCGCCGCCGGTGGTGCTGGTGGATGAGGACCTCTTCGCCTTCGACCGGGTCTGGGCCGCCGCGGGCTCGCCGATGCATGTCTTCGCGACCACGCCCCCCGAGCTGCTGCGCATCAGCGGCGGCACCCGGGCGGATGTGAAGGAAGGCGGCTGATGCTGCCCGCCACCGCGCTCTATGCAGGGCTTGCCGGGCTCTATTTCGTCTGGCTGTCCACCCGCGTCATCAAGGCGCGGCGCGTCCACCGCGTGGCGCTCGGCACCACGCACCGGCTGGTCGAACGCGCCGCCCGCGCGCATGGCAACTTCGCCGAATACGTCCCGCTGGCGCTGCTGCTGATGGCGCTGGCCGAGGCGAACGGCCTGCCCGGCTGGGCGCTGCATGCGCTCGGCGTCGCGCTGCTGGCCGGACGCGCCCTGCACGCCCATGGCATCGCGCAGGAGCCGGAGGTCTTCCGCTGGCGCGTGCTGGGCACCAGCCTGACCTTCACCGTGATCGGCGCGCTGTCCGCCGCGCTGCTCGGCTTGGCGCTCGCCGGGCTGTGAGGCATGGTCCTTCTCTCGGCGCCCAGCGCCGCGAACCACCGGGAGAGACGCACACCATGACCGAGACCCACCTCGGCCGCCGCGGCCTGATCGCCGGCGGCCTTGGCCTTGCCGCCGGCGGCCTCGCCGCGCCGCATGTCGCCGATGCCCAGGCCGCCTGGCCGAGCCGCCCCCTCACCCTCGTCGTCGGCTTCCCGCCCGGCGGACAGACGGATTTCGCCGCGCGCGTGGTGCAGAACGGCCTGCAGGCCGCGCTCGGCCAGCCGGTGGCGATCGACAACCGCGCCGGCGCCGGCGGCAACCTGGGCACCGAGGCGGTGCTGCGCGCGCGCCCCGATGGCTACACGCTGCTGGCCGGCAACATCTCGCCGATGGCGATCAACCCCCACACCATGGGCCCGCTCGCCTTCGACCCGCTGGAGATGACGCCGGTCGGGATGATGCTGCAATCCTCGATGATCCTCTGCGTGCATCCCTCGATGCCGGTGCGCACGGTGCAGGAACTGGCCACCTGGATCCGCGCGCAGGGCGGGCGCGCGAACTACGGCTCGGCCTCCGCGGGCAGCATCTCGCACATCGCGATGGAACTCCTGCGCACCCGCCTCAGCCCGCTGCCGATCGAGCACGTCCCCTATCGCGGCTCGGGCCCGGCGATGCAGGACTTCATCGCCGGCCGCTTCAACGCGATGTTCGACGGCGCCTCCGTCGTCGCGCCCTTCCTGCAGGCCGGCCAGCTGCGCGGCATCATGGCCACCGGCCAGAACCGCAGCCCCGCCTTCCCCGACATCCCGACCAGCGCCCAGGCCGGGCTGCAGGACTTCACCTTCACGGCCTGGATCGGGATGTTCGCCCCGCGCGGCACCCCGCCCGAGGTGGTGACGCGCCTGAACGCCGCGCTGAACCAGGCCCTCGCCGACCCGGCGACTCGCGAACGCATGACCAGCCGCGGCGACGAGCCGGGCGGCGGCACGCCCGAGCAGCTGGCCGAGACGGCGCGCCGCGACCACGCCCGCTGGGGCGAGGTGGTGCGCGCGGCGAACATCCGGGCCGA
>JAIYDD010000091.1 GCA_027487675.1 Acetobacteraceae bacterium
ATCAGCGATTCGCGCAGCAGCCGCTCCAGGTGGAATTCCTGCGCATAGCCATGCCCGCCGAGCGTCATCACCGCGGTCTGCGCCGCCTCGAACCCCGCCTCCCCGGCCAGCCATTTCGCGGCGTTCGCGGACGCGCCGCAGGGCAGGCCGGCATCGTGCTGCCAGGCCGCCTGCATCACCATCAGCCGCGCCGCTTCCAGCTTCATCCAGCAGGCGGCCAGCGGGTGCTGCACGCCCTGGTTCGCGCCGATCGGCCGGCCGAACACCACGCGGTCCTTCGCATAGGCCGACGCGCGCGCGATCGCCGCATGCCCGATGCCGACGGCCTCCGCGGCGACCAGGATGCGTTCGGGATTGAGCCCGTGCAGGATGCAGCCAAAACCCTGGCCTTCCTCGCCGATGCGGTCCTCCGCCGGGATCTCCAGCCCGTCGATGAAGAGCTGGTTCGAATCGACGGCGTGGCGGCCCATCTTCGGGATCTCCCGCACCTCGACGCGGCTGCGGTCGAGATGCGCGTAGAACAGGCTCAGCCCCTCGGATCGCTTGCCCACGCGATCGAGCGGCGTGGTGCGCGCCAGCAGCAGCATCCGGTCGGCCTGCTGCGCGGTGCTGATCCACACTTTCTGGCCACGCACCACGTAGCGGTCGCCGCGGCGTTCGGCGAAGGTGGAGATCCGCGTGGTGTCGAGCCCCGCATCGGGTTCCGTCACCGCGAAGCACGCCTTCTCCGCGCCCTGGATCAGCGGGGGCAGCATGCGCGCCTTCTGCTCCGCGCTGCCGAACACCACGATCGGCATCGGGCCGAAGATGTTCATGTGGATCGAGGACGCGCCGGCCATGGCCGCGCCCGATTGCGCGACCTCCTGCATCATGATCGCGGCTTCCGTCACGCCGAGGCCGGCGCCGCCCACCTCCTCCGGCATGCAGATGCCGAGCCAGCCGGCTTCCGCCATCGCGGCGTGGAACTCGTGCGGGAAGCGGTGGTCGCGGTCGGCGGCGAGCCAATAGGCATCGTCGAAGCGGGCGCAGAGGCGGCGGATCGCCTCGCGCAGCGCGGCCTGCGTCCCGGTCTCGCGGAAATCCATGGCGGCTGTTTCCCCCGGGCGCAGCGTGCCACTCTCCGCCCCCGACGCAACAGCAGGGATCGCCCATGCCGCAGCCGCCGCCCGCCGAGCCGGGCATGCGCGAGGAGGAGGTGGACACCCCCGCCCTCCTGCTCGACCTCGATGCCTTCGAACACAACCTCGACACCATGGCGGCGCTGCTGGCGCCCACCGGCACGAAGCTGCGGGCGCATGCCAAGACGCACAAATCGCCGGTGGTGGCACTCGCCCAGATGCGCCGCGGCGCCGTCGGCCAATGCGTGCAGAAGGTCGCGGAGGCCGAGGCGCTGGCCTGGGGCGGGGTGCCCGACATCCTGGTGAGCAACGAGGTGGTGGCACCCCGCAAGCTGGCGCGGCTGGCGGCGCTGTCCGGGATCGCGAAGGTCGCGGTCTGCGCCGACGACGCGGCCGGCATCGCCCGCATCGAAGAGGCCGCGGAGGCGGCGGGGATCCGCATGACGGTGCTGGTCGAGATCGATGTCGGCGCCGGGCGCTGCGGCGTCGACCCCGGGCCGCCGGCCGTCGCGCTGGCCGAGCGCATCGCATCCAGCCCGCACCTGATCTTCGGCGGCCTGCAGGCCTATCACGGCAGCGCGCAGCACCGCCGCACGAAGGAGGAACGCGTGGCGGCCATCGGCTTCGCCGCCGAAGGCACGCGGCGCACGGTGGAGCAGCTGCGCCAGCGCGGGCTGGCCTGCGCGATCGTCGGCGGGGCGGGGACGGGCACCTTCGCGCTGGAGGCGGCAAGCGGCGTCTGGACCGAGGTCCAGGCGGGCTCCTATGCCTTCATGGATGCCGACTACGCCCGCAACGACGACCCGCCGCCCTTCCGGCAATCGCTGTTCGTGCTGGCGCAGGTGATGAGCGCGCCGCGCGCGGGCGTGGCGGTGCTGGATGCCGGGCACAAGGCGGTGCCGACCGATTCCGGCCTGCCGCTGGTGCATGGCTTCGCCGGCGCGGTCTATGCCGGGGCGTCGGACGAGCACGGGACGCTGAAGGGGGAGGGGCTGCCGGCGCTCGGGCAGAAGGTGCGGCTGGTGCCTGGCCATTGCGACCCGACGGTGGACCGGCACGACTGGTATGTGGGCGTCCGCCGCGGGCGGGTGGAATGCGTCTGGCCGGTGGCGGCGCGCGGCGGGATGGCCTAGCAGGCTGCGGAGATTCGCCGGCTGAAGAAGGCAGCGGGAGGGCGCTGCCCTCCCGCACCCACCCGCCAGGCAACTGAGTTTCCTGGACCTTCCCGAAGTTAACGAGATATATCAATAACTGAGGGGAGGTGCAGGAACATCAGGTTCCTGCCGGGGTGCTCGAGGGGCGGAGCCCCTCGACCTTTCCCTTTGCTTCCCGAGGCGAATGTCCGCAGCCTGCTAGGCCGTTGTCCTTCCGTGCGTCTCACCGCCGGGCAGGGGCGGCCTCCGCGGATCACGCGCCCTGCGCCGGGTGCGTCGCGCGGGCCGCGCCGGCGGCGGCGGGCTTGCCGGCCGATCGAGACTTTGGCCGATTTGCCGCTTTGCCACTAAGCGCACTTTATTTTCGCGATTCGGTGGCGTCCGGCTGGGCGTGGCGGCGACGCCGTGGTGCAAGTCATTGGCGCAGCTGAGTAAAGTGACTAAATTGTCCCTGGAGTTTTGGCATTTTAGCCTTTTGTGCTGAATCGAGGCCTTTCGCGGTTCCAGGCCTGCACAAGACCTGGCGGATGCACGGATCAAAAGAGCGCGGCTGCCGGGGGCGCCGATCTTCGCATTATGTTCTGGATGGGCCTCGGAAGTCCAGCGCATCCCGCCGAGGCCCGCCCTCCGCCCCCCGGGGCGACGCGCCGGCCGCCGCATGGCAGGCTGCGCCGCATGCCGTCCTTCGCCCGCATCACCCTTCCCCTCGCCGGGCTCAACTTCGTCAACCAGTTCTCCCGCGGGCTGATCGCCACCATCGGGCCGCTGATCGCGGTGGAGTTCGCGCTCTCGGCCAGCCAGCTCGGCCTGCTGGCCGCGATGTTCTTCGCCGCCTATGCGGCGGCGCAGCTGCCGGTCGGGCTGGCGATCGATGTCTGGGGCGCGAGGCGCGTGCAGGCGGCGCTCGCCCTGGTCTGCGCGGCGGGCTTCCTGCTCTGCGCGCTGGCGACCGGGCCGCTGATGCTGGCGGTCGGGCGGGTGGTGACGGGCATCGGCATCTCGGCCGGGCTGATCGCCATGCTGAAGGTCAGCACGCAATGGTGGCCGCGGGCGCAGGTCGCCTCGGTGACCGGCAAGGGCGTGTTCGTCGGCGCGCTGGGCAGCATCGCGGCGACGCTGCCCTCCGCCATGCTGGTGCCGCTGCTGGGCTGGCGGGGCGTCTTCGTGCTGCTGCTGGCGCTGTCGCTGGTGGTGGCGGCCTGGATCTGGCTGTCGGTGCCGGATCGCGGGCCGGGGGCGGCGCCGCCCAAGCGCGGGCTGGGGCAGGAAGCGCGGGAGTTCATCCGCATCTTCTCCCACCCGGCCTTCCTGCGGCTCGCGCCCTCGGTCATCGTCATGGCGGCGGTGAACTTCACCTACCAGGGCCTCTGGGCCGGGCCGTGGCTGCGCGACGTGGGCGGGCTGGGGGACGAGGCGCGCGCCGGCGTGCTGCTGGCCTATGCGGTCGGGCTGATGCTGGGCAGCGTGCTGCATGGCAGCGCGTCCTCCGCCCTGCAGCGGCGCGGGGCGGATCCGATGCTGGTGCCCTGGCTGGCCATGGCGGTGCTGGTGCTGGTGCAGGCGCTGCTGGCGGTGGCGCCGCCGTCCGGCGTGGTGGCGCTGGGCGGGCTGTGGTGCCTCTTCGCGCTGTGCGGCGCGGCGGGGCCGGCGGCCTATGCCGCCATCGCGCAGCGCTTCGGGCCGGAGCTGGCCGGCCGCGTCGCCACCGCCATCAACGGGTCGATGCTGCTGCTGGTCTTCCTGCTGCAGAACGCGATCGGCTGGATCCTGGATTTGTGGCCGCGCACCGCTTCGGGCGGGTGGGACCCGGCGGGCTATGGCTGGGCCTTCGGGCTGACGCTGCTGTTGCAGATGCTGGCCGCCGCCACGATGCTGCGGCGGGAACGGCCGGGCTGATCCTGCGTCGATCCGCCGGCAGCACAGGAGCCCCCGGCATGGAAGAGCGCATCGAGGCCCTGCTGGACCGCTACCGCATCGAGCGCGGCAAGGGCTTTGCGCTGCGTGACCACGACAGCGGCGACGATGGCGGGATCGCGGACGGCAAGGCAGGCGCGCCGGCGCTGCTGAAGGCCGGCGTCGAGCGGCTCTCGGCGCTGCAGGACATGCTCTATGCGCAGGATCGCTGGGCGGTGCTGTGCATCTTCCAGGCGATGGACGCCGCCGGCAAGGACAGCGCCATCAAGCAGGTCTTCACCGGGGTGAACCCGCAGGGCTGCCATGTCGCCAGCTTCAAGGCGCCCGGCCCGACCGAGCTCGATCATGACTTCCTCTGGCGCCACGTCGCGGCGCTGCCGTCGCGCGGCCAGATCGGCATCCACAACCGGTCCTGGTACGAGGAGGTGCTGGCGGTGCGCGTCCGCCCCGGCCTGCTGGAAGGCCAGAAGCTGCCGCCCGCCGTGGTGACCGACCGCATCTGGGACGAGCGGCTGGAGGACATCGCGGCCTTCGAACGCTACCTCTCCCGCCAGGGCGTGGTGGTGCTGAAGTTCTTCCTCAACGTCGGGCTGGAGGAACAGCGCGAGCGCTTCCTGAAGCGCATCGAGGAGCCGGAGAAGAACTGGAAATTCTCGGCCGCGGATGTCGAGGAGCGCGGCCGGTGGAAGGCCTACATGGCCGCCTACCAGGATGCGATCCGCGCCACCGCCGCGCCGCACGCGCCCTGGTACGTGGTGCCGGCGGACCGGAAATGGCTGACGCGGCTGGTGGTGGTGGCGGCGATCTGCCGGGCGCTGGAGGGGCTCGACCTGCACTACCCGCGGGTGACGGAGGAGGGGCGCGCGGCGCTGGCCCGCGCGCGGCGCGCGCTGGATGATGCGTCGCGGGGCGCGCCGGACGATGGGGCGCGTGGCGCGCCGGACGATGGGGCGCGGGGCGCGCCGGACGGTGGGGCGCGGGGCGGGCTGGAGGGCTGAGGGCGTGCGGTGCGATGGCTGACGGCGCCGGCTTCCGCGGCAGCCTGCGCCCGAGCGCGGCGGGCCGCGCTGCCCGGGCGCGGCCGCGCTTCGGGCGCTGAGCGGCCCGGCATGGCGCTTCTGGCGCGGCTGCTGGCGAGCGGGTTGCCGATGCGGCTGGCGGGCCTCGCCACGCCGCGTGCCGGGGCGCGGGAGCGGCGCGGGCTGCGCTATGGCGAAGGGCCGCGCCGGCTGCTGGACCTGACCCTGCCGGCGCAGGCGGGTCCGTCGACGCCGCTGCTGGCCTTCTTCCATGGCGGGTCCTGGCAGGCGGGATCGCGCCGCGACTACGGCTTCCTGGCGCGCGCCCTGGCGGCGGAGGGCATCGCGGTGGCGCTGCCCGACTACCGGCTGTGGCCTGAGGGGCGTTGGCCCGACTTCCTGGAGGACGCGGCGGCGGCGCTGGCCTGGCTGCGCGGGGCGGCGGGGCAGGGGGCGGGGGCGCCTTCGGGGCCGCTCTTCGTGATGGGCCATTCGGCGGGCGGATTCATCGCCGCCGCGCTGGCGCTCGACCCGCGCTGGCTGGATCGCGCGGGGCTGCCGGGGGGGCGGGCGGCCCTGGCGGGCGGCGTGCTGGTTTCCGCCCCGATCGCCTGGCAGCCGACGGACGAGCCGGTGCGCAGCATCTTTGCCAGCGCGCCCGGCGGGCGGATCGCGGCGCTGCCCGACGCCACGGCGCTGGCGGGCGCGCCGCCGCTGCTGCTAGTGCATGGCATGGCGGACACGGTGGTCGGGGCCTTCCATGCGACGGAACTGGCCGCGGCGATGGCGGAGGCCGGGCGGCCGGCGCGGCTGCACCTGGTGGAGGGCGCGGGGCACATCGCGCCGATGGTCGCGCTGGCGGCGCCGGCGCTGCGCTACGGCTGGGCGGGGGTAGAGACCTGGCGCGAGGTGGTGGATTTCCTGCGGCCGCCGCCCGGCTGAGCGCCGGTCAGGGCCGCGCCGGTGGCAGCAGCCCAAAATCCCGGCCGAAGCTGCCGAAGGCGGCGGGCAGGGTACCGAGCACCTGCCGGGCGGCGGCAGCCGTGTGGTCGCTCAGAGCCATCTCGAAATCCTGGTAGGCGTGCATGGCGACGTGGCGGAAGCGGCGCAGCTGGCGCAGCGGCTTCACCAGCTCCGCCGCAAGCGCGGGCCGCGCGGCGCTCGGGCGCGTGACCATCACCGGCAGGTGCTCGTGCCAGGCATCGCCGACCGGCCGAGGCTCGTCGGCCAGCGTCAGGACGTAGAGCGCCGCCTGCTCGAAGCTGGAATAGGCGTCCTGCAGCGCCTTCTGGAAGGCCTTGGACTCCATCGGACGGGCCTGCGCGCCGCCGGCCCAGTCCCGCGACTCCCAGATCTCGAGCGCCAAGGCGAGGTCGGCGGCGATGGCGTCGCGGTAGCGCGCCAGCGGCTCCCAGCGCGGGTCAGCCACAGCGCACCCCCTCCGCCAGGGCGCGTGCCCGGACGGGCTCGGCCAGGTCGTCCCACTGCATGACGTCGCCGGCCAGGCCGAGCTGCCGGCAGACGGCATGCGCCGCGTGCTCCGCCGCCGCCCAGTCGGGGCCGGCGCCGAGGATGGCGATGTCCGCATCGCTGCCCCGCCGCGGCATGCCGCGCGCCATGGAGCCGAACAGGATGTAGTGCCAGGGTTTTTGGCGCGCGGCTTCCGCCAGGCCGGCGATCAGCCGATCGCGGGCGGCGCGGAGGCGGGCCTCGATCCGGGCATCGATGTCCTGGATGGTGGGCATGGGGGGAGGATAGCACGGCAGGCGGCGAAGGGTGCTCAGGCCTCTTCGTCCTCATATGCTTCGAGGTCGACGCGATGGATGCGCAGCGTCTGGACGACCCGCACGCCAATCTCGTGTTCGATCAGCAGCCGGGCGAGTTCGGGTCCATCGATCAGCACGATTCGATGGCTCCGGTACCCTTCCGCAGTTTCGCGGGCCGCGGGCGTGAAGCGGCTTGTCGTCACGAAGACGCCTTTGGTCGCGCCGCGGCCGGGCAAGGCTCCGGCAAAGCCCTGGATCGCCGGCGCGCTGACCGGGCTGTCTTCCGCGTACCTCTTGGCCTGGATGAACACCGCGTCGAGCCCAAGCGCGTCCTGACGGATGATCCCATCGATGCCGCCATCGCCCGTCCGCCCGAGCCGTTCGCCGGCGTCCTTGCGGCTTCCGCCGAAGCCCATGGCGAGCAGAAGGTCGACGATCAGTCGCTCGAACGCGTCCGGATGCATGCGCCGAAGCTGATCGAGAAGATCGGAGGCGACCGCGGCGCGGAGTTCGGCGGCGGCCCGCTCGATGCGCTCACGCGGCGTTTCCGCGCCTGCCGCCGCCTGTGCTGCGGCAGGCTCTAGCAGGCTGCGGAAATTCGCCGGCGGACGAAGGCAGCGGGAGGGCGCTGCCCTCCCGCACCCACCCGCCAGGGAACTGAGTTTCCTGGACCTTCCCGAAATCAACGAGATATATCAATAATGAAGGGGAGGTGCAGGAACATCAGGTTCCTGCCGGGGTGCTCGAGGGGCGGAGCCCCTCGACCTTTCCCTTTGCTTCCCGAGGCGAATTTCCGCAGCCTG
>JAIYDD010000176.1 GCA_027487675.1 Acetobacteraceae bacterium
CCAGAACTGCTTCGGATACCCCTCCCGCGACAGCGGCCACAGCCGCGTGCCGGTGCCGCCGGACAGGATCACGGGAACGATCGGCTCGGGCGGCGAAGTGGACATCGCGGGCGGGGCCTCTGCAACAGGCGGTTGTGCGGCGGTATGTCCGAAGCCCGCGCGCAAGGAAAGCCGGGGAAGGCCGCGGCGCCTTGCGCGGTCAGGCCGGCACCGCCGTCGCTTCCGCCGCGACCGGCAAGGCGGGGGCGCCGGCCAGGCGCGCCGGGATGGCGCGGTCGCGCCCCTGGCGCTTGGCCTCGTAGAGCGCGGCGTCGGCCGCCTTGATCACCTCGGCGATGCCCCGGCCATGCGCCGGCCAGGCGGCGACGCCGATCGAGACGGTCACCGCCGGCAGCACGCCGCGCTGCCCCGCGGCCAGGGCGCGGACCTCCCCGCAGAGCTGCTCCGCCCGGTGCAGCGCATCTTCCGCCGCGCAATCGGGCATCAGCACCAGCAGTTCCTCCCCGCCATAGCGGCAGGCGATGTCCATGGCGCGCAGCCTTGCGCGCAGCATGGCGCCCACTTCCCGCAGCACCGCGTCGCCGACGAGGTGGCCATGCCGGTCGTTCACCTGCTTGAAGTGGTCGAGGTCGAGCATCAGCACGGCCAGGCTCGCCTGGCGGCGCTCCGCATGCGCGACCAGGCGCGGCAGCGTCTCCTCCAGGAAGCGGCGGTTGTAGAGGCCGGTCAGCTCGTCGCGCAGCGCCTGGTTGCGCAGCTTCTCGCGCAGCCCGAAATTCGCCAGCGCGAGGGAGACGCCATCGGCCAGCGCCTGCGCCAGGCGTTCCTGCTTCGCCGCATTCGGCCCGTCGGCGGCGTGGTGGAACTGCAGAACGCCGTGCAGCTCGCCGCGCGCGGTGATCGGGATGCAGAGGCAGGCGGCGGCCATGCCTTCCGCGTGCTCGCAGCGCAGCCCGCCCGGGCCGCCGCAGCGATGCGCGCGGCCGCGCTTCAGGCCCCAGCAATCGGCGGGGCCGAAATGCTCGGGCACCGAGGGGGCCGCGCCGCAATGCCCCCAGGCTGAGAGCAGGTCGAGCCGGTCTCGCGAATTGTTGAACAGGTAGAAGGCGCCTTCCAGCTCCGGCAGCAGGTCGGCGCAGGTGTTGGCCACCACGCGCTGCACGTCGTCGGGGGTCACGCTGGCCTGCAGCAGCTCGCCCATGCGGAACAGCGTCGCCACTTCCCGCCCCTGCCGGTCCACGGTGGCGCGCGCGGCTTCGGCGGCCGCCTGGCGCCGGCGCAGCAGTTCCAGTGCGCCCAGCAGCATCGCCAGCATCGTCACGCTGCAGGCGCCGATCAGCAGCAGCCCAAGCAGCGAACCCTGGCGCAGCCGCGCATCCAGCGCCGCTGCCTCAGCCTGGCGGGCCCGCCGGAACGCCTCGAGCTCGGTGCGGATGCGCGCGGCGGTCGCGATCGAGCTGACGTTTGCCTCGACATGGGCCGCCGCCGCGGTTCCGCCCGTCGCATAGGCGCGCCGCACCTCGGCATCGAAGCGCAGCAGGTGGTCCACCGCCGCCGTCACGCCCGGCAAGCCGACGCGCCGCAGCGGCTCGGCCAGCGCCAGGGCTTCCGCCCGCCCGGCCTCGGCGAGCGCCTCGGCGCTGCGCGACGCGGCCTCCCGGTCCTCCTCGCGGCCGGTCAGCACCCAGAGCCGCTTCGCCGCCTGCGCCTCGCTCACCATCACCTGCAGCCGGCCGGCGCCGGCCACTTCCGCCCGGACACTCTGCAAGCCGGCCTGGACGTCTTCGAGATGCCGGTAGGTCGCCACCGTGGCCGCGGCGGCGGCGGCGACCAGCAGCGCCAGCCCGATGCCGAGCAGCCGGAGCGGGGACGGGGCGGAGGAGCGCGTGCGGGCCATGGGCGCGCAGCTTCGCCGCGGCAGGTTACCAAAGTGGTAGCGCCTGGACCTGGGCTGGCCTGGTTGCCCAGGCCAACCCGGGCCCAGCTTCCTCGGCCCGGCGATCCGCGCCCTTCGTCGTGCCGAGCTTCGGCGCGCACGCCCCGGGACGATCGCGCGATCGTGTCCTGCCCCTGAAGCCCGTCGGCATCGCCGACGAAGGAAAGGGATCGGCAGGCCACCGGAAACAGGGGCGAGTGGTGCGGCCGCGAAGCCGCGGCGCTTCGCGGCCGGGACAGGAGGCGTCCGCCACTCCGGACCCCGCGATGCCCCGCGGCCCCGCCGGCCGGCACGGCGAGCGCCGCGGTTGCCCGCCCGGCCCGAGCGGGCAAGGATGACCCCACGCGGCCGGCAGCGCCGCGCCGCCGACCGGCCGCCAAGGCCGGCATCCACAGACAGGGAGAACGAAAACCATGACGACCCGACCGGTCCTCGGGGCGATCGGCCGCCGCACCGCGCTCGGCCTCGGCGCCACGCTCCTCGCCACCCCGGCGCTCCGCGCCCAGGGCACGGGGGGGGCGCGCTTCCCGGAGCGTCCCATCCGCCTGCTGGTGCCCTGGGCCGCCGGCGGCACCACGGACATCCAGATGCGCGCCCTGGCCGAGCAGGCCGCCCGCCGGCTCGGCCAGCCGGTGATCGTGGAGAACCGCTCCGGCGCCGGCGGCATCCTGGCCGCGCAGCAACTGCTGAACGAACGCCCCGACGGCCATGTCCTGGCGCAGATGCCGATCAGCGTCTTCCGCCACCCGCAGATGGCGAGCCGCGCGCTGTTCAACCCGCTGGAGGATTTCACCTGGGTGATCCACGTCACCGGCTACCTGTTCGGCGTGGTGGTGCGCGCGGACGCGCCCTGGCGGACGCTGGCCGAATTCCTGGACCATGCGAAGGCCAATCCCGGCCGCGTCAACTACGGCACGCCCGGCGTCGGCACCTCGCTGCACATCACCATGGAGCAGATCGCGGGCACGCGCGGCATCGAATGGACGCATGTGCCCTTCCGCGGCTGGTCGGAGAACGCGACGGCGCTGCTCGGCGGCCAGATCCAGGCCTCGGCCGACAGTTCCGGCTGGGCGGACCTGGTGCAGGCCGGGCGGCTGCGGCTGCTCGCGGTGTGGAGCGGCGAGCGCGCCAAGCGCTTCCCCGATGTGCCGACGCTGCGGGAGAGCGGCATCGACATCGTCTCCGCCTCTCCCTACGGGCTGGCCGGGCCGAAGGGGATGAACCCCGAGGCCGTGCGCATCCTGCACGACGCCTTCCGCGAGGCGCTGTTCGACCCCGCCCACATCGCCATCCTGGACCGCTTCGACATGGCGCCGATGCATCTGGGGCCGGAGGAATACGCGACCTTCGCGCGCAAGACCTATGAGGAGGAGGGCGCGATGATCAGGCGCATGGGCCTGCGGCTCTGACCGGCGCCGCGCCGGGGCAGGGCCTCGCGCATCTGCGCTGCGGCGACGACCTGCGCGACAGGCTGCCGGCCTCCGGCTGGGGCGGCCACTACCTCGCCTTCGCCGACCCGGTCTGCCAGGGGCCGGTCGGCGCGGAGGGTCTCGACACCTATCTCGGCCAGCGCGCGCGCTTCCTCGGCGCGGCCTATGGCGTGGATGCGGGGCAGGCGCGGCGGCGGCTGGAAGCGGAATACGCCGCGCTGTCGGGCCTGGCGCGCTTCGGGCGGGTGCTGCTGTGGTTCGAGCACGACCTCTGGGACCAGGCGGCGCTGATCCGCGTGCTCGGCCTGCTGGCCGGGCGGGCGCCGCTCGAGGGCAGGCTGGCCCTGGTGCCGGCCGATGGCAGGCGGCCCTTCGCCGCGCTGGCGGATGCGGAACTCGGCGCGCTGGTTCCCGCGCCGCTCACCCGCCTGCAGGCCGAGGCCGGCGCCGAGGCCTGGGCCGCCTTCGCCGCGCCCGATCCCCGGCCCCTGGATGCGCTGCGCCGGCAGGCCCTGCCGCTGCCGCACCTGGCGGTCGCGCTGCGGCGGCACCTGCAGGACCTGCCCTGGACGACCGACGGGCTGACGCTGACCGAGCGCCTGGTGCTGCGCGCCATCGCACGGGGCGCGTCCGACCTTCGCTCCCTGCTCGCGGCGATGCTGGCCGCCGACCCGGTCTTCCACGTCACCGACCTGATCGTGAAGGAGCATGTGGCGCGGCTGTCGGGCGGGGCGCATCCGCCGATCGCCCGCGGCACGCCCTGGCACCTGGCGCCCTGGGGCCAGGGGCTGCTGCGCGGCGAGGTGCGCCACGGCCCGGCGCCGCGCTTCCAGGGCGGCGTCACCGTCGGCCCGCGCGGGCTGTGGCGCTGGGACCCGGCGCTGGACGCGGTGGCGGAGAGCCTGTGAAGCAGGGCCGGCAGGCGCCGGCCGCGGGATCGGACGGGCAACCGCGCCGACCGGCCTTCGCAGGCGGCGCGACACGCCCTCTCCTCGATCAGCTCGGTGAACGGGTCTTTTGGCGCCGGAGTCCGGCAGCCTTTCCGGCGGGGCTCGGGCGTTCTTCGTCGGCCCTGCCCTCGCTGCGCCTTGCCTGGCCGCGCCCGGCCACGATCCGGCCCGGCCGAAGCGCCGGTCACGCCGCCGGCGATCCCGCCCCGGCGTCGGCGAAGCGTGAATCGACAGCCCATCCGATGGCGGTCATGTCCCGTCGCATCCGAACCGATCATGGAGCGAGAGGCGATGGCGTGGGTCTGGCTTGGGCTGGCGGGGCTGCTCGAAGTGGTGTGGGCGGTGGGGCTGAAGGCGACGGAGGGGTTCACCCGCTTCTGGCCCAGCGTGATGACGGTGTTCGCGCTTTCGGCAAGCATCGCGCTGCTCGGCCTGGCGCTGAAGACGCTGCCGGTCGGCACCGCCTATGCGATCTGGACCGGGATCGGCGCCGTCGGCACGGCCGCCTTCGGCATGCTGGTGCTGGGGGAGCCGGCAACGGCCATGCGGCTGGCCGGCATCGGGCTGATCGCGGCCGGGATCGTTGCGCTCAAGCTGGCCGGATGAGGGCGCCGCGCGGTGCGCGCGAGCGCTGGGCGCCGCAGTGGATGGACCTCCCGGCGTGCGACCGGGGCCGGGACGCGGGGCGTGCTTGTCGCGACGGCCGGCGCGGAGACGGGCCGGCGCGCCGCCGGCGGGGATCCGGGGCTAGCGCGCCGCCGGCGGGGATCCGGAGCTAGCGCGCCGCCGGCGGGGATCCGGAGCTAGCGCGCCGCCGGCGGGGATCCGGAGCTAGCGCGCCGCCGGCGCGACGGGGCCGGGCAGGGCGCGGCCGCTGATCTCGGCCAGCAGGCTCCAGACCTTGTGCGGATCCATCCGGACGTCCGGATCGTTGAGCAGACGATCGAGCTCGGCCAGCTTCTTCTCGATCTCGCGCTCTGTCATGGGAATCCTGCCAATCCGGGGGGCTCGGCGCCGCCCTCCCGGGGGAGAGGAGCAGCGGCTGAAGGTGAGTGCAGCAACGTGGCCGTGCCAGGGCGGTTGCGTGGCGAGACCGCTGCAGCAGGCGCGCTGCCCCCGCCGGGCAGCCGGACGTATCCGCGGCGGCTGCCGGCATTGCCCGGATGCCCAGTGGTCGCGAATGGGGTGCTGCCCCGTGTCGCCGCCAAGGTGTGCGCCTCCGTGTTGTCACACCTAGTCGCAAAGCGTGAGGCAGCGAGTCAAGGAAGGCTTTGCGGCAGGACGGCGGGGTGACGAAGTATCACACTCCGCGGCGGTCACCTTCCCGTGCGCGGCCACCAGCCCGCAGCAGGGCGAACGACGGCAAGCCCGGCGCCGGCATCCGGTCCTGCCCTGGCAGCGCGTCGGCTGCGCCGGCGAACCGCGCCGGCCCAGACATCAGGGCGAGGAGAGCACCGCCGGCGCCAGCGCCATGCTCTTCGCCGCCGGGTGGCTGGGGTTGCGGAAGCGCAACTCGCCTTCCGGCGCGCCGTCCGGCGGGGCGATGCCCAGCATCTCCATCCGCGACGCGCAGGTCACCGCCACGGTGCGCCGCGCGGCGGGCTCGGTCATCCAGCGCCGCACCGCGCCTTCCAGCTCCATCCGCTCGCGCAGCGACCGCCATTCGCCGCGGTCGAGGTCGTCGAGGAAGATCGCCAGGATCCCCGGCCGCCCGCCGGACAGGCGGGCCTGCGACGCTTCCTCCAGCCGCCTTGTCACGGCGTGGCTGATCGCGTTCTCCCGCCCGGCGCGGGCCGCCATGACGAAGACCGAGCCGCCATCGGAAGCCGTGGTGACGGCCAGGTGCGCTTCCTCCCCGAACTGGGCGCGCAGCTGGCCCGGCAGGCCGCGGCCGGCGGCCTGGGCGCCGGCCAGCACCAGCGGATCGAGCTTCAGAACCGCATCCGCGCTGGAATCCTGCCGGCGCTGTTCCTGCAGCAGGGTGGAGATGCGGCGGTGCAGCTCCGCCACCTGGCGGTCCTCCACCATGCCCTCCGGCAGGGTCATCTTCAGCAGGTAGCGGCCGGGATGGGCGGCGAGCCAGGTCTGCAATTCGGGGTTCACGCGATCGACCAGCGCGCACCAGTCGCCGCGATGCACCTGGCGGCCATCCTCGGCCGAGACCGCCTCGCACACCACCTCGGCCGTCTCGCCGTCGCGGGCGACCTGCAGGTCCCAGGGGGTTTCCTCGGCCAGGCCGGTGAAGGCCACCTCGAAGCCGCGGGCGCGGTGCAGGGCGGCGGTGCGCAGCAGGTGGAACAGCGGGACCAGCGTCGCCTCCCCGCTCAGCCCGGCCTCGATCCGCTCGCGCAGGCGCTTGCGCGACGGCGTGGGCAGGGTGGCGGCCAGCGTCACGGCTTCGCGGGCGAAGGAACAGACGCGCCGCTCTGCCGGGGTGGCGCGGGCCAGCGCGGCGGGATCGCAGAGCCGTTCGAGGGCCAGTTCCAGCGCGTGGCGCTGCTGCACCGCCCGGCCGCTGAGCGAGGCGCCGGCGGCGCGCTGCCCGATCTCCGCCATGCGTTTGCCCCAGGCCCGTCCGCACAGGGTACGAAAGCGCTGCAGGTCGGCAGGCTGCGGCCGATGGTCGGCGGGGGGCATGCGGCGGTCCGGAGTTGACGGCGTTGGCGTAAGCTTCCCTAACCGCGTTCCGGGGGGTGCCGTCAAGCTTCCGATAACGACATCCGTCGGGCCGTCGCAAAGTTGCGCGATGGCGGCGCGGAACGCCGGCCGTCAGGCTTCCCCGGTGTAGAACAGCGTCACCGTGTGCGTCGCCTCGGCGAACATCAGCCAGCGTTCGACCAGCAGCCCGCCCAGCGCCGCCGCCGCGCCCACGACCAGCAGCAGGCCGGCCAGCGGCCCGCCGGCGAAGGCCGCCAGCAGCGACACCAGCGCCGCGGCCCCGAAGCCGCCCAGCACCAGCAGCCGCAGCTTCCGGCTGTGCTTGCGGGCGACGCGGAAGCCCATCTCCCGCAGCAGCCAGGTCTGCTCGGTGTGCGGCGGATCCAGCGGCCTGGTCGCGCCGATGCGGCCCAGGCCGGTCGCCGTCTCGATGGTCGGCGTGCCGGCGGGCGGGGGGGCATCGATCTCCGCCCAATAGGCGCGCTTGAAGCCGAAGGACGCCGCGCCGAGCCCGGCCGCCAGCGCCGCCGGCCAGGCAGCCTGGCCCCAGAACCCCGCCAGCGCCGCCAGCAGCGCCGCGCCCGAGAAGCCGGCGAACAGCATGTAGCCCCAGGGCACCAGCGGGTGGTGCCACTGCCGGACGGGCTTGAGGGAGGCATAGATCATGCCGGTGCACCACACCGTCACCGCCGCCCCCGCCGCGGCCAGCAGGCCGGTCAGCGCCGCCGCCGCGCCATTGCCGGCCAGCACCGACAAGCCGAACAGCACCATCGGCACGAAGGTCGCGACCGCCGCCACCCCCTCCCGCGACAGCCAGGAGGACCGCCATTGCGAGAAGGCCCGCCAGGCCCGCTCCGGCCGGCCGAGATGCGCGGTGGAGGACAACAACCCCGCCACGACCAGCGCCGTGGCCACGCCCAGCGCGACCAGCCCGAAGCCCGACCCGCCCGGCACCAGCCCGAGCGGCCGCAGCACGCAGAGCCACAGCAACAGCCCATAGCCGGCCCCCGAGGCCGTGGTGAAGAACACGATGCTCGGCGCGGGATTCATGCGGGCGTCCGTCGGGGTGCAGGAGGTGTCGCTGTCCCGGGAGGGCGCTGCCCTCCCGGACCCACCCGCCGGGGACCGTGGCGGTCCCCGGACCCCAGCCGTGAGTTTCGTCGTGCGTCAGGGAGGGGGCCCCGCTGGCGCGCCAGCGGGACGCGCGCACCCGGCCCCCTCCCTGACGCACGACCAACTGATGCCGGGTCCAGGGGCGGCTCGCCCCTGGCGGGAGGGGTACGGGGAGGGCAGCGCCCTCCACGGGCAACCGGCGCCGCCTTCACCGCGACAGCGCCCGGTCCAGCCACCGCAGCAGCGGGTTCTTGATGTCGAGCGGCGTGGGCTGGGCTTCGTCGAGCGAGGCCGCCTTGGCCTTCGGTCGTTCGCGGGGCGGCAGGTATTTGTTGACCGGCTTGTAGCCCATCTCCGGCATCAAATCGTAGCCGCCGCGCGCCGCGACGAGCTGCGAGACCTTGCTGTCCGGGTCGCCGAGGTCGCCGAAGTGGCGGGCGCCGACCGGGCAGGTGATGACGCAGGCGGGCTGGCGCTGCGGCTCGGGGATGGTCTCGTTGTAGATCCTGTCCACGCAGAGGGTGCATTTCTTCATCACCCCCTCGTCCTGGTCGAGTTCGCGCGCGCCGTAGGGGCATGCCCAGGCGCAGAGGCCGCAGCCGATGCAGCTGTCGGTGTTGATCAGCACGATGCCGTCCTCGGCGCGCTTGTAGGAGGCGCCGGTGGGGCAGACGGTGACGCAGGCGGGCGTTTCGCAATGCAGGCAGGAGCGGGGGAAGTGGACGGTGCGGCCGTCTTCGCCCTCGCCGGCTTCGTAGGAATGGACGCGGTTGAACCAGGTGCCCTCCGCGCCGGCCGAGAAGGCGTTGAGGTCCGGCAGCGGGCCGAGATGCCCGCCGGTGTTCCATTCCTTGCAGTTGGTGGCGCAGGCCTGGCAGCCGACGCAGGTGTCGAGGTCGATGACCAGGCCGAGTTTCTTCGCGGCGGGTGGCGGGAGTTCGGTCATCGCGCGTCCTCGCGCGTGGTGGCGGCGCGCCCCGGCTCCCGGACCAGGCTGGGCACGGGGGGCATGTTGGGCGGTTCGCGCAGCGTGGCGGGCATCGGGTCGGTGGCGGGGACCTCGTCGGCGGTGCATTTCGTCACCGCGACGCGGAGGTCGTACCAGGCGGCCTGTCCGGTGACCGGGTCGGCATTGGCCAGGCGGCCGGGGCCGGCCTGGGCGGGCAGCCATTCGCTGATGACGTGGTTCAGCAGGAAGCCCTTGTTGGCCTCGGGGCTGGAAGGGTCCAGCCGCCAGGCGCCGCGGCGCTTGCCGATGGCGTTCCAGGTCCAGACCGTGTCGCGGTTGGTCCCCTCCATCAGCGCGAGCTGGCCCTTCACCCGCCCGTTGCGGCTTTCGACCCACACCCAGTCGTCCTGCGAAAGGCCCATGGCCTGCGCGGTGGCGCGGTTCATGTAGAGCCGGTTCGCGCCCTTGATCTGCCGCAGCCAGGCATTCATGGCGCCCCAGGAATGGTAGTGCTCCATCGGCCGCTGCGTGACGGCGGACAGCGGATAGGGCGCGGTGTCGTGCTGCTGCTGTTCCAGCGGCGCGTACCAGAAGGGCAGCGGGTCGCAGTAGGTCGCGATGCGCGCGCGCAGATGGTCGGGCGGCTGCTTCGCGCCATGGCCCTGCGCGGCGAGGCGGAATTTCTGCAGCGGCTCGGAATACATCTGCAGGACGATCTGGTCGGACTTGCCGATCAGGCCCATCGCCTTGCTGCCTTCCAGATACGCCTTGTTGGCGTGCTTGAAGTAGAGCTGATCGGCCGGCAGATGGTGGCGCCAGAAGCAGCCATTCTCGATGTAGCGCTTCAGCTGGTCCGGGTTGGGCTCGCCGACGCCGGCCTTGTCGCCCTCGGCGCCGCGGAAGCCGGCCAGCGGGCCGACGCCCGGCATGCGCTGGTGGTTCACGATGTAGTCCGGGTAGTCCTTGAACCTCGGCGAACCGTCCTCCTTCACGAAGGCCGGCAGGCCGAGGCGGGCGCCGAGTTCGATCAGCACTTCCTGGAAGCCGCGCACGTCGCGATCGGGCTGCACCACCGGCTGGCGGATGGCGTCGCCCGGGCCGTGCGCGCTGCCGATGGGACGGTCGAGCAGGGAGATGCAGTCCCAGCGTTCCAGGTAGGTGGTGTCGGGCAGGATGAGGTCGGCGTAGGGGACGGTCTCGCTGAAATAGGCATCCGCGTAGATGACATGCGGGATGCGGTAGCTGCCGTCCGCCTTCGTCTCGGTCAGGATGCGGATGATCTCGCCGGGGTTCATCGCGCTGTTCCAGGCCATGTTGGCCATGAACATGAACAGCGTGTCGATCTCATAGGGATCGCCGGCGCCGGCATTGCCGATCACCGTGTGCATCATGCCGTGCAGCGCGAGCGGCGCGTCCCAGCTGAACGCCTTGTCGATGCGGATCGGGCTGCCGTCGTCGTTGACCAGCAGATCGTCCGGCCCGTGCGGGAAGGCGAGGATATTGCCCGCCAGCGGCGTGTTCGGCCTGGCGCCGCGGCCGGAGGGGCCGGGGCCCGGCGGGATCGGCCGCGGGAAGGGCGATTTGTAGCGCCAGGACCCCGGCACATCGATCGCGCCCAGGATCATCTGCAGCAGGTGCAGCGCGCGGCAGGTGTGGAAGCCGTTGGAATGCGCGGAGATGCCCCGCATCGCGTGGAAGGACACCGGCCGCCCCACCATGGTCTCGTGCCGCCGCCCGAGGCTGTCGGTCCAGGGCACGTCGAGCGTGATGGTCTGGTTGAAGGCGACCTCGGCGATCTCGGCCGCCAGCCTGCGGATGCGCTCGGCGGGGACGCCGCAGCGTTCGGCCACGGCATCGGGCGCATAGGCCGCGTCGAGGTAGCGTTCGGCCATCAGCGCGAAGACCGGCACGGCGCGGCGGCCATCGGGCAGCGTCACCTCGCCGACGATGGCGGGCTGCAACTCCGGCGATTGCGCATCCCGCGGCGCCTGCGCCACGCGGTCCCAGGCGAGCGGCCTGCCATCCGCGTCGCGCGCGAACAGGCCGTCGTCGGCGCCGCCGGCGCTCTTCACCACCAGCCAATGCGCGTTGGTGTAGCGCACCAGGAAATCGAGATCGACGCGATCGGTGCGCAGCAGCTCATGGACCAGCGCCAGGATCAGCAGCCCGTCCGTGCCCGGCCGGATACCCACCCATTCGTCGGCGATGGCGGAATAGCCGGTGCGCACCGGGTTCACCGAGACGAACTTCGCCCCGCGTTCCTTCAGCTTGCCCAGGCCCATCTTGATCGGGTTGGAATCATGGTCCTCGGCCACGCCGAACATGACGAAGTACTTCGCGTGGTCCCAGTCCGGCTCGCCGAATTCCCAAAAACTGCCGCCGATGGTGTAGAGCCCGGCGGCCGCCATGTTCACCGAGCAGAAGCCGCCATGCGCGGCGAAGTTGGGCGTGCCGAACTGCGCGGCCCAGAAGCCGGTCAGGGACTGCGACTGGTCGCGGCCGGTGAAGAAGGCGAGTTTCTCCGGGCTGGTCGCGCGCACGGCCTTCAGCCAGCCCGTGGCGATGTCCATGGCCTCGGCCCAGGAGATCTCCTCGAACTCGCCCGATCCGCGCGGGCCGACGCGCTTCAGCGGCGCGCGGAGCCTGGCCGGCGAGTAGTGCGTCATGATGCCGGCGGAGCCCTTGCCGCACAGCACGCCGCGGTTCACCGGGTGGTCCGGGTTGCCCTCGATGTAGCGGACGCGGCCGTCCTTCAGGTGGACTTTGATGCCGCAGCGGCAGGCGCACATGTAGCAGGTGGTCGTCTTCACCTCGTCGCCGATCGGCGCGGAGGTCTCGATCACCTCGCCATTCCCCGTCATGCGGCGGGGCAGATGGGTATCGGGCATGCCTGGCCTTGTCGGTTCCCAGCACCCCGAATAGCGCATGCGGGGGGGGTGCGGCAAAGCCCCGCCACCGGCCGAAGCCGGCGCCGTCGCGCAGGCTTCACGCCCGCCACCTTCCCGCCCGCGCTGCCGCCTGACAGCATGGCCGCCGCGGCGTCGGCGGGCGGCTACATGGCGGACTCCCTGGACCAGGCAGGCATCGGCACGTGCGGCCCCGGGCGCTGGCAGGCCCGGCGCAGGGCGCGGGATGCCGCGCCACGCCGCGCCCGGCGCGTCGCCGCCCTCCTCCGCGCCCGGACGCGGCGGCCGTGACGGAGGCGACGATCCCCCCCTGCCGCGGCCTGATCGCCGGCTGGCGGCTCGCCGGATCGGGGCCCGAGCGGCTCGACGAACCGATGGCCGCGCGCGCCCTTGCCGAGGGCGAGGCCGGCCTCTGGCTGCATCTCGACCTGGTCGATGTGCGCGCCCGCGCCTTCCTCGCCGCCCTGCCCGCCCTGCCCGAGCCCGCCCGCGCCGCGCTGGCGGAGGCCGACGCGCATGTCCGGCTCGAGGAGGCGGGCGAGGCGGTCTTCGGCGCCCTGCCCGACTTCCACTACGAACGGGAGGACGGCGCGGCCCTCGCCACCGGCCTGCTGCGCTTCGCGCTGACGCCCCGGCTGCTGGTCACCGCCCGCCGCCACCCGCTGCGCGCTGTGCATGAAGCGCTGCAGCGCCCCGCCGCGGCCACCGCGCCCGAGGCGCTGGCGGCGCTGCTGGAGGCGGTGGTGGCGGAGCTGCTGCGGGTGACGGCCGGGCTCGGCGACCGGCTCGGCCGGGTCGAGGATGCGATGCTGCGGCCGGGGGCGGCGGGGATGCGCACGGAACTCGCCGCGCTGCGCCGCGACGCGCTGCGCCTGTCGCGCCATTTCGCACCCCTCGCCGAGGTGGCCGCGACCCTTCGGGAGGAGCCGCCGGACTGGGCCGATGCCGCCCCGCTGCGCCGCGCGGCCCGCCACGCCCAGGCGGCGCTGCGCGGGGTGGAAGGCCTGGCGGAGCGGGCCCGGCTGGCGCAGGACACGCTGGATTCCGCGGCCACCGAGGAGACCAACCGGCGCCTGCTGGTGCTGTCCGTCATCTCGGCCGCGATGCTGCCGGCGAGCCTGGTGGCGGGCATCTTCGGGATGAATGTCGGCGGCGTGCCCGGCGTGCCGGGGGAGGAGGGCGGTGCGGGCTGGGGGTTCTGGATGGCGATGGGGCTGGTCGGCGCCTCGATCGGCGGGACGCTGGCGGCGCTGCGGCTGGCGCGGATGCTGTGATTGGTCAGCGCAGCCCCGCGAAGAAGCCCCGCAGCAGGGCCGCCGCCTCGCCCTCCCTGATCCCGCCCACCACCTCCGGCGCGTGGTGGCAGGTGGGATGGGCGAAGACCCGCGCGCCATGCTCCACCCCGCCGCCCTTCGGGTCATAGGCGCCGAAGACCACGCGCTTCACCCGGAACAGGCTGGCGGCGGCGGCGCACATGGCGCAGGGCTCCAGCGTCACCCACAGCGTCGCATCGGGCAGCAGCTTGACGCCGCGCGCGGCGGCGGCGTCGCGCAGCGCCAGCATCTCGGCATGCGCCGAGGGGTCGCGGCGGGCCTCCACCTCGTTGCCGGCGGCGGCCAGCACGGCGCCGGCGGCATCGGTCACCACCGCGCCCACCGGCACCTCGCCGCGCGCGGCGGCGGCGCGGGCCTCGGCGAGCGCGATCTCCATCGGGGCGGACGGCATCCGGCCAGCATATCCCGCCGACCGGGCCGCGCTGTCGAGAGTTGACCCGACGCCGTGCCGTCTGTAACGATCCGGCATCGATGGCGACGCGACGGCGGATGGCGGCGATGCGGCTCAGGACTCTCGCGATGGCGGCGATGGCCTGCGCTCTGGCGGCAGGCCCGGCCCGGGCGGCGGTGACCACCTACACCTCGCAGACGGCGTTCGCCGCGGCGGCGGGCAGCACCGTGCTGGTGGATTTCAACGACTTCCCGACGGAAGTGAGCTTCCGGACCAGCGCCGTGATGCCGGCCCTTTCTCCCTGCTCGGCTTCGGCAGCCAGTCCGACCGCAACTTCATCGACCGGCCGCCGGCGCAATTCGCCGTCTTCAACGTGGACGGCACCACCCTCGTCAATGCCCTTGTCAGCCTTGCTGACATGTCAGGCTTTACGATCACCTTCGACGCCCCGGTCCGGGCCTTCGGTGCGAGCTTCGGAGGCATGCAGAACAGCGCTCTCCGCACGGTGATCGAAGTCGCCGGCACCACGGTGACGCCGCCGCAGCAGGTGGGCGATACCATCCAGTTCTTCGGCCTCGTCTCCGACACGACCTTCACCACGCTCCGTTTCGTCGGGCTCGCCAACGACGGCTTCGGCATGGACAACGTTCTGTTCTCGGCCGCGGCCCCCGTGCCGGGGCCCGGCGGCAGCGCGCTCGCGCTCGGCGCGCTTGCGATGCTGGCCGCCGGCGCGCGGCGGCGGCCGAAGCCGGCCTGACCGCGCCGGGGCCGCGGCCGGTCCTTGCCCCGGCGCCGCGCGCCGGTCTAGCACCGCCGAATGAGCAAGCGGCCCGTGATCGGCGTGACCCTGGATGCGGAACCCGCCGGTGGCTGGTCCAGGCTGCCCTGGTACGCGCTGCGCCAGAACTATCTTGCCAGTGTCATCGCCGCGGGGGGGCTGCCGGTGGCGCTGCCGCACCACCCGGAGCTGGCGGCGGACTACCTCGATGCCGTGGACGGGCTGCTGGTGACGGGGGGCGCCTTCGACGTCGATCCCGCCCTCTGGGGCGGCGGGCCGCCGCACCCGAAGGTGATCCTCAAGCCCGGCCGCACCGATTTCGAACTCGCGGCCGTGCGGGAAGCCCTGCGGCGCGACATGCCGGTGCTCGGCATCTGCGGCGGGCAGCAGCTGCTGGCGGTGGCCTTCGGCGGCACGCTGATCCAGCACATCCCGGACGAGATCCCGGGCGCGCTGGCGCATGAACAGCCCAACCCGCGCACCGAGCCGGGGCACGCGGTCGAGGTCACGCCCGGCACGCTGCTGGCCCGCATCGTCGGCACGCCGCGCCTTTCGGTGAACAGCGCCCACCACCAGGCGGTCGCCACCCCCGGCGCCGGCGCGGTGGTCAACGCGCGCGCCCCCGATGGCGTGGTGGAAGGCGTGGAGCATCCCGGCCACCGCTTCGCGCTGGGCGTGCAGTGGCACCCGGAATACGGCGTCGATCCGCGCGACCCCGCCATCCTGGCCGCCTTCGTCGACGCCTGCCGCGGCGCGCGCCTGGCGGATGCGGCATGAGCCCGGCGGACGACACGGCCGAGGACGGCCCGGAGGCGCGTGGGGAGAGAATAGCCAAGTGGCTCGCCCGCGCCGGCATCGCCTCCCGCCGCGACGCGGAAAAGCTGGTGGCCGAGGGCCGCATCAAGCTGAACGGCCGCAAGGTGGAGACGCCCGCCACCTTCGTCGGCGCTGGCGACCGCGTGGCGCTGGACGGCAAGCCGGTCGCGGCGCCGGAGCGCACCCGGCTGTTCCGCCACCACAAGCCGGTCGGCACCGTCACCACGCACCGCGACCCGGAAGGCCGCCCCACCGTCTTCGAACGCCTGCCGGAGGCGATGCCGCGCGTGGTCTCGGTCGGCCGGCTCGACATCAATTCCGAAGGGCTGCTGCTGCTGACCAATGACGGCGAGCTGGCGCGGCGGCTTGAACTGCCCTCCAACGGCTGGCTGCGCCGCTACCGGGTGCGCGTGCATGGCCGGGTGGAGGAGGCGGCGTTGGCGCATCTGGCGCGCGGCGTGACGATCGAGGGCGTGGCCTATGGCGCGATCGAGGCCGGGCTCGATTCCCGCCAGGGCGCCAATGCCTGGCTCACCATCTCGCTGCGGGAAGGCAAGAACCGCGAGGTGCGGCGGGTGATGGCGCATCTCGGCCTGCAGGTGACGCGGCTGATCCGCGTCGCCTATGGCCCCTTCCAGCTCGGCACGCTGCCGAAGGGCGCGGTGGAGGAGGTGCATCCCAGGGTCCTCCGCGACCAGCTCGGCATCGGCGAGGCATCGCCCAAGCGCCAGCGCCGCCGGGCGGAGGCCGCTGCCGCGGCCGCCGCGCCCGCCGAGGACGCCGCCGCCACGCCCGCGCCTGCCGCCGACGGGCCGCACCAGCCGGCCGCCACCGCGCCCGGCCGGCAGGGCCCCGCCGCGACCGCCGGCGAAGGCGCGCCGGCCCGGGCCACCGGGCCGGGCCCCGAAGCCGCCCCGCCGGGCCGCCCCCGCACCATCCCCCGTGCCCGCCATGCCGGGGAACGCTGGGACCGCCATGCTGCGCGTCGTCGCCGGCCGCCATCGCGGCCGTAGGCTGCTCGCCCCGGACGGCCAGGCCACCCGCCCCACCGCGGAGCGGGTGCGCCAGGCGCTGTTCGACATGCTGCTGCACGCCCCCTGGGCGGGGCGCGCCGTCCTGGACGGCGCGCGGGTGCTTGACGGCTTCGCCGGCACCGGCGCGCTGGGGCTCGAGGCGATCTCCCGCGGCGCCGCCCACGCCACCTTCATCGAGCAGAACCGCGCGGCCCTGGCCGTGCTGCGCGCCAACATCGCCGCCCTGCGGGAAGATGCCGCCTGCCGGGTGCTGGCCGGCGATGCCACCCGCCCGCCGCCCGCCGCCGTCCCCTGCGGCCTGGTCTTCCTCGACCCCCCCTATGGCCAGGCGCTGGTGCCGCGGGCGCTGGCGGCGCTGTCGGCCGCCGGCTGGCTCGCCCCCGGCGCGCTGGTGGTGGCCGAGATCGCCCGCGCCGATCCGCTCGACCTGCCCGGCTTCGCCCCGCTGGCGGAGCGGGCGCATGGCGCGGCCCGGCTGGCCTTCCTGCAATGGGAAGGGCCGCTCCCGCCTGGCGTGCAGAACGGCGGAAAGCTGCAACCTCCCGAGAAAAAACCATCCGGCGCCGATGAAAACTGAGGCTGCGCCGCCGGCGCGTTTGCGCTAAGGCCCAGAGATTGGAACCTCTGTGACGGACAAGACTGCAACATGGGTGTCGTGATCGGGGAGGTGGCCCACAAGCTTGGTTACCGCCCGGGTATGGCCTGCGCGGTGATCGGCAACCCGCCCGGGCTGATGTTCGGCCTGCCGAGCGGGGCGACGGCGGCCGCCGACCTGATCCTGGCCTTCGCGGCGGACCGCGCGGCGCTGCGGGCGGTGGCCCCGCGGGCGCTGAACCTCTACGGCATCGGCGCGCGGCTGTGGTTCGCCTACCCCAAGAAGTCGGGCCCCGTCCGCTCCGACCTCGACCGCGACCATGGCTGGGAGCCGGTGACCAGCGAGGGCCTGCTGCCGGTCACCCAGATCGCGCTGGACGACACCTGGTCGGCGCTGCGCTTCCGCTTCCGGGAGGAGATCCCGAAGGTGATGCGCGCCGGCGCCTGAACGGCACCGTCGGGGTTTCTTGCTTGCCTCAGGCGCCGGCGGCCGCATCCGCGGCCTCGGCTGCGCGCCCTGCACGGGCGACCCCGGCGGGGCGGTTGGCCCGGGCGCGGGCCGCCTTCGCGGCCTCGGCCGGCTGGAAGGCGCCCGCCCATCCCCCTCTCCGCCCGGAGGGGGGAGAGCGCCGGCGCGTGCGCCGCCGGGGGTGAGGGGCGCCGGCGCTCAGCCGCCGAACATCGCCCCCACATCCGCCGCCGGCGCCCAGCGCGGGGCATTGTCCTTGTCCACCACCACCGCCCGCACGCCCTCGGCGAAATCCGGGTGGCGCGTCACGCTGCGGGTCAGCGCCAGCTCCATCGCCAGGCACCCGGCCAGATCCATGCCGGCCCCGCGACGCAGCAGCTCATGGGTCACCAGCAGGCTGGTCGGCGACATCCGGTCCAGCGTCGCCAGCTGCGCCGCCGCCCACTCCGTGCCCTCCGCGGCCAGCGCGGCGCGGATGGCGGGCAGCGACCCCGCCCCGAAGCAGCGGTCGATCGCCGGGCGCTGCGCCGCGACCGCACCCGGCGGCACCGGCTGCGCGAAGCGAGCCACCGCGCCGGCATCGCCCTCCGGCAGCGCCGCCCGGAGCGCCGGCAGGCTTTCGCGGGGGACGAGATGCGTGGCCAGCCCCGCCTCCACCGCCTCCGCCCCGCGAAGCCGCGCGCCGGTCAGCGCCAGCCACATCCCCACCGCCCCCGGCAGCCGCGGCAGCACGAAGGACGTGCCGACATCGGGGAACAGCGCGATCGCGGTCTCCGGCATCGCCAGCAGGGCATGCTCGGTCACCACGCGGTGGCTGCCATGGACGGAAACCCCGATGCCGCCGCCCATGCACACCCCGTCGATCAGGCTCACCCAGGGTTTTGCGAGTTCGGCGATCGCCCGGTTCACCGCGTATTCGCCGGCGAAGAAGGCCTCGATCCCGGCGGCGTCGCCGGCCAGCGCGAGGTCCCGCATCCGGCGCACGTCGCCGCCGGCGCAGAAGGCCCGCCCGCCCGCGCCTTCCAGCACGACGAGCTTCACCGCCCCGTCGTCGCGGAAGTCGCGCAACGCCGCGCCGATCGCCTCGATCATCGGCAGGTCGAGCGCGTTCAGCGCGCGCGGGCGGTTCATCAGGATGGTCCCGGCCGCGCCCTCGCGCGCCGCGACGACGGTGGGCTGGTCGGCGTCCGGCATGGCCTGCGCGTCTCCCGCTGCGTGACCGCGCCGCGGTAATCCGCCCCGCCGCCGGCGGCAAGCCGGGGCGGGGCGGATTACCGCGGCGGCGCCGGCCGTCGCGCGCGCGGTGGCCGGCGCCGCCGCCCCGCTCCGCGACGTCGATGCGCGGATCGGCGCGGCGGGGGGGGGGGGAGGCGCGGCAATCCCGCACGGACGCCCGCGCCCTGCGCAAGGCGGCGGAACGCGCCCTCGACAGCGTCGGCGACCTGCGGCGCACCCTGGTCGCGGTGGTGCGCAGCGCGACGCCGGGGGTGGATCGCCGTGCCGGGCCGCGCCAGCCGGTCAGCCTGGCCATGCCGCCCGAACTGCCCGGCGGGCAGGTGCCGATCGACCTCCCGGCGGGCGGCGCGGCGCTGCGCGGCCCGCTGCGCGGCCTCGGCGCCGGCATGAAGGTGACGCCGCGCCTCGACCGCGCGCCGATCCGCGCGGAGGTGCTGGGGCTCGACGAAGGCGGCCGGGTGCGCCTGCGCTTCGCGGTGTTGGACGCCGCCGCCCGCGCCGCGCTGGACCGCCAGCCTGGCCCGACGGAAAGCCGCGCGGCGGCATGACGCGGCGGCTGGCCGGGACCGGCCATGCGCGGCGCGCCGCGGACGGCCGTGGCGGAAGGCGCGTGGCACGGCGGAAGGCGCAAGGCGGGCGCCCGGCACCGCCGCGCCCACGCCGGCCCGCGCCGCTTCGGGGCCCGGCGCTACTCGACCCGCATGCCGGCGTCGCGCACCACCCGCCCCCAGCGCGCGCCGGCTTCGGCGAGGAAGGCGCCGGCATCGCCCTCCGGCGGGTCGAGACCCCAGCCCGCCAGCCGCGCCCGCGCCGCCTCGGACGCCATCGCGCCGCGGGCCAGCATGGCCCAGTCGGCGATCGCCGCCTCCGACGTGCCGCGCGGCGCCAGCAGCAGGTTGGCCACGCGCACCTCGAAGCCGGGCAATCCGGCTTCGGCCACCGTCGGCACCTCCGGCAGCAGGGGGCTGCGCGCGGCCCCCGAGACCGCCAGCGCCCGCAACCGGCCGGAGCGCACCAGGTCCGGCCCGCCGCCGATCGCCAGGAACCCCGCCGGCACCTGGCCGGAGACGAGGGCCGCCAGCGCCTCCGGATTGCCGCGCTGCGGCACGTGGTCCAGCGCGCTCGCCGGCAGGCCGGCGGATTGGCGCAGATGCTCCATCGCGAGATGCCCGGGCGAGCCGACGCTGCCGGAGGTGTAGAACAGCGGCGCCTGCCGCGCGGCCGCCAGGAAGTCCCGCAGCGTCGTCGCCGGATGCGCGGGATGCACCAGCAGCACGAGGGCGAAGCTGCCCAGCTTCGCCACCGGCACCAGGTCGCGCGGATCGTAGCCGAGGTCACGGAACAGGTGCGGGTTGACGCTGAGCGCGGTGTCGAGCGCGACGAGCAGCGTGCGGCCATCGGGGCGCGCGCGGGCGACGGCCGCGGCGCCGATGTTGCCGCCGGCGCCGGGCCGGTTCTCCACCACCACCGCGCCGCGGCCTTCGCGCGCCGCATGCTCGGCCAGCAGCCTTGCGGAGCCGTCCAGCGCGCCGCCGGGGGTGAAGTTGACGACGATGCGCGTGGCATCCGGCTGCGCGCGGGCGGCGGGCGCGGCCAGCAGCCCGGCGGCCAGGCCGAGTTGACGACGCGTCGGCATCTTGCGTTCCTCCCTCGACTGGGCGGGAGGATGCGGGGCATGGCGGCGATCCGCAACGTGCTGTTCGTGATGTGCGACCAGCTGCGCTGGGACCATCTCGGCTGCGCCGGCCATCCCTTCCTGAAGACGCCGAACATCGATGCGCTGGCGGCGCGCGGCGTGCGCTTCGCGCAGGCCTATGTGCAGTCCGGCATCTGCGGGCCGTCGCGGATGAGCTACTACACGGGGCGCCACGTCTCCTCGCATGGCGCGACGCACAACCGCGTGCCGCTTTCGGTGGGCGAGGTGACGCTGGGCTGGCACCTGCGCGAGGCGGGGCTGGCGCTGGCGCTGGCCGGGAAGACGCATGTGCTGCCGGATGCGCATGGCATGAAGCGCCTGAAGCTCGATGGGCAGCACGACCTGAAGGCGCTGCTCGACGAAGGCTGGTTCACGCTGGTCGACCGGCATGACGGCCACCATGCGGAGCCGGACAGCGCCTATGCGCAGTGGCTGCGCGCGCGGGGCTATGCGGGCGCCGATCCCTGGACCGACCACGTGATCGCGGTGGAGGATGCCGAAGGGCGCGTGCTGTCGGGCTGGAAGATGCGCAACGCGCGCCTGCCGGCCCGCGTGCGCGACGAGCACAGCGAAAGCGCCTATACCTCCGACATCGCGATCGACTTCATGCGCCGGCAGGGCGACGCGCCCTGGGTGCTGCATCTGAGCTACGTGAAGCCGCACTGGCCCTACGTCGCGCCCGCGCCCTGGCATGCGATGTATTCGCCGAACCAGTGCCTGCCGGTCGCGCGCCACGCCGCGGAACGCGGGGATGACGCGCACCCGGTGATGCGCGCCTTCCAGGACGAGGAGGTGGCGCGCAGCTTCCAGCAGGACGAGTGCATCGCCACCGTGCGGCCGGCCTATCAGGGGCTGGTCTCGCAGCTGGATCACCATCTGGGCCGCGTCTTCGCGGAGATGGAGCGGCTCGGCCGCTGGCGCGACACGCTGGTGGTGTTCTGCTCCGACCATGGCGATTATCTCGGCGACCACTGGCTGGGCGAGAAGGAGCTGTTCCACGACTGCATCCAGCGCGTGCCCTTCGTGGTGTTCGATCCCTCGGCCGAGGCGGACGGGACGCGCGGCACGGTGGATGACCGCTTCGTGCAGGCGATCGACGTGGTGCCGACGATCCTCGACGCGCTCGGCCTCGATGCCGCGGAGCATCTGGTGGAAGGCCGCTCGCTGCTGCCGCTGACGCGCGGCGCCGCCGTGCCGGAGTGGCGCGACGCGGTGGTGTCGGAACTCGACTGGACCTTCCGCGGCGCCCGCCGGCGGCTCGGCCACCCGACGGGCCAGCACCACGCCTGGATGCTGCGCGAGGCGCGCTGGAAATACGTCCACTGGAGCAGCGGCCACCGCGCGCAGCTCTTCGACCTGACGGCCGACCCGGCGGAATTCCACGACCTCGGCGCCGACCCGGCGCTGGAAGCCGTGCGGGCGGCGATGCGCGAACGCCTGCTCGGCTGGTTCACCGGCCTCAAGCGCCGCACCACGCTGAGCTGGGCGGAAGCCGAGTTCCGCACCGACCGCCACAAGGCGGCCGGGGTGTTCTACGGGGAGTGGTGAGCGGCCGGCGGCGTCAGGCGTCCTCGCCCACCGGGTGGTAGTCCCGCGCATACCAGATCAGCGCAGCCCCCGGCGCGCCCTGGCGGATCGCGGCGACTTCGGCGAACAGCACGCTGTGCGTGCCCTTCTCCACCACGTCGACGATGACGCAGTCGAAGGACACCACCGCCGCCGCCTCCAGCACCGGCGCGCCGGTGGCCAGCCGCGTCCAGCTCGCCTGGGCGAAGCGCTCCTCGGGCGAAAGCCCGCCGCGGCCGGCGAAGACGTCGCCCAGCGCGCGATGCCCGGCGCCCAGCGTGTTTACGCAGAGCACGCCGTTCGCCTTGACCATCGCGTTGTTCCGGCTCGCGCGGTTCAGGCAGACTAGCAGCGTCGGCGGGTCGTCGGTGACGCTGCACACCGCGCTGGCCGTGAAGCCGCCGCGCCCGGCGACGCCGTCGGTGGTCACGACGTTCACCGCGGCGCCGAGCCGGGCCATGGCGTCACGGAATTCCGGCGAGGTCACATGCATGCGGGGCGGCCCTGTCGCTACGCGGCCAAGATGGTGCGGCGGCGGCGGGTTGGAAAGCCGCCGTCTAGCGGCAGGGCGCCAGGCGAATGCCTTCGACCTGCGCCTCCACCCGGCTGCCGGTGTCCTCGGCGTCGGTGGAGATCACCACGTCCAGCAGCGGCGGCACCTCCGCCCCCCCGAAGGCGGCGCGCCAGTCGGCGCCGAGATCGACCCTCTCCTCCACCCAGCGGCCGCGCGGCGCATCGGCGGGGCGCATCACCCGGATCTTGGTGAGGCCGGACGTCCAGGGGCTGGCGAAGAAGCCGTTGCCGTTCGCCGCTTCCCGCCCCGTGCCGCCCCAGACATAGCTCAGCACGCTGCGCGGCAGCCGCCGGTCGCCGGCCGAGGCCTGCGCGGCCGAATGCTGGGCGCGCAGCAGGAAGCCGGCCTGCGGCCCGAAGCCGGCGAAGCCGACCGAGATCGACACCGCCCGGTCATCGCCGCCGCGCCGCGTCAGGTCGGTGGGCGGCGGGCCGGCATCCACGCGCCAGCGCCAGCTGAGGCACGTCGCCTCCCCCTGCAGGGGCCGGGCGATGAAGGACCCGGTGCCCTGCGCCTGGATGCGGATGCCGCCCGAAGGCGTGCCGCCGAATTCGGCCGGGCGGATGCCGTCCCATTGCAGCTTGCGCCAGCCCAGCGCCTCGACATCCGCCGGGGTGCGGCCCGGCGACACCGCCGCCCCGAGCAGGGGCGCGACGACGGCCAGCGCGAGGGTCGGGGCGAGACGGCGCATCAACGCCCTTGTGACCAATGCCGCCTGCCGTGGCAAGCGACACGTCATGCCGGCAACGCGAATGGGAAGGCCGGCCCGGTTCGTGCCGCCGGCGGTGGCGCATCGGGCGGCTTCGATGCGCCCCGCCGGCGGCCCGCACGGCCCGGCGCCCGGCGCGCGTGAAGCAGCCGGGCTCGATCATCGATGCCCGTTGAAAGCGCTGGCCCTTGCCTGGCGCGACCGGCGCCGCCGGGCGTTGATCCGCCAACCCTCAGCGTGGCAGCCGGGCCAGCGTGCCGGCCCCGGCGGCGGCCACCATCGCGGCGGCGTCCTCGGCCAGCAGCAGCCGCTCCGCCACCAGCCGCTCGGCGCTGGCCCGCACCGCGGCGACATAGGCCGCCTGGTCGGGCCAGCGTTCCTCCAGCGCCGGGCGCGGATCGTTCGCCGCCAGCCGCTCCGCCCGGGTCGCGGCGAAGGGGATCACGCCGCCCTGATTGGTGCAGAGCGCGCCTTCCGCGAAGCCCGCCCGGCGCGGATTCCAGCCCGTGTAGGTGGCGCGCGGCGCCTCGATCACCGGCAGGCGGATGCCGCCGATCGCGTTGCCGTCCGTATCGAGGCGCGGGAACAGGATGGCGTAGCGCCCGGCGACCTCGGGCGGGTTCTTCGCCATGTCCAGCAGCGGCGCCGGCGTCCAGCTCGCGAACCGCGGCAGGCCGGGGATGGCGGGGAAGGCGGCCGGCTGCACCAGCGTGCCATGCGCCACCATCGGCACGCGGGAGGACGGCGGCTCCACCCCTTCCCGCACCCAGGCGTCGAGCGCGACCATCAGCGCGCGCATCGGCGCGCCGGCCTGCAGCGGGTTCAGCGGCAGCTGGCACATCGGGCCCGGCGCGGCCACCGACTGCGCGGTCGCGAAATGCGGATGGCCGGCGAACATGAAGCCGCGCACCTCGGGCGGCAGGTCGAGATGCCGCCCCTGCGTGTCGGTGTAGGTCAGGCTGCCGCGCGCGCCCCAGAATTCGAATTCCGTGTCGGTCTGGAAGATCCGCGGGCAGGTGCCGGAGATGCGGCAGCGCCGCAGCAGCCCGTCGCGCCGCCCGGTCAGGTGGTCGGTGGACATGGCATAGGCAAAGGGGAACTGGTCGGCCGGATACAGCCGGTCCGTGTGGTCGGACGGGTTGCGCCCCGGCTGGGCGAAGCGGCGGTTCATGTCGGTCAGCCGCGCGCCCGGGATGTGCGGCACCAGCGCGTCGAAGACCTGGCGCCCGCGCGTGTCCTCGTTGAAGCCGAGATGCAGGAAGTCGCGCAGGAAGCGCCCCGATTGCGAGACGCCGAGCGAGGTCGCCACCGCCACCGTGCTGCGGCCGTGCCGGGCCATCGGGTTGGCGTCCGACCCGTCGCGGCGGAGGAAGGCGGTGACGTCGCGGAAGGCCGCGAAGCCCATCCCCAGCACCAGCGGGTCGCGCGCGGTGTAGGTCATCTCGTAGATCGCGGCGGCGTCGAAGCCGGCGGGGCGGGTGATCTCGATCCGGTCGCCGTCGAGCAGCCGGAAGGCAAGGTCGGCCGGGCGCTGGCGCGCATCCTCCTGCCGGGCGCGCACGGTCAGCACCAGGCTGGCCGGATCGGCCACCGGATAGGTCAGCTGGCCGATGGCGGGGCTGGTGGTGGTGTCGAAGACGAATTCCTCGCGCGCCGGGCCGGTGAGGCCGGCGGCGCGCGGCACATCGACGCGCAGCCCGGCGCCCGGCGTCCAGTCGCCCTGCCAGCCCACCCAGGCCAGCGTCATGCCCTGGCGGAAGGTCCAGCCATTGCCGGCATCGCCCGCCTGTTCCAGCCGCGTGGTGGCGGCCGCCGTGGTGTCGTTCAGCAGCTGCGTCACCAGCCGCCGGCCGCGGTTCGGCGGCTCGACCAGCAGCGTGCCGTTCCCGCGCGCGAGATCGGCGGGGCGGAAGACGATCACATCCGCCGTCGCCTCCACCCGCCCCTCGGCGTTGCGCGGCGCGCGGTCGAGGTCGGCGATCACCGCGTTGCGCGGGTCGGCCGGGTCGAGGGCGATGGTGGCGCGGGCGCGGATCTCGACATAGGGCCCGACGGCGCCGAAGGACTGGCCTTCCAGCGCGGGACGCGGCGGGCCGGTCAGCTCGAAGCGGACGACCTCGGCGGCGGCGGGCGTGGCGAGCGCGAACGCGCCCGCCAGGACGGCCCCCGCCTTCAGGCTGGCGTGGCGCATGGATCGGTTCCTCCGGCCCGGAGCGTGGCCCGGAAGCGGCGCCGCATCAATCGCCCGTGCGGCCGGCGAGCCATGCCGCGCGCGTGATCTCGTAGAGCAGATGCGGGCGCAGCGTGTGGCCTTCCGGCAGGCGCGGGTGGTCGAAGACCTTCACCCGCCGCATGCCGAGCTTCTCCATCAGCCGCCAGGACGGCGCGTTGGCGGGCGGCGTCCAGGCGACGATGCGATCGAGCCCCGCCGGGCCGAAGCCGTGCGCCAGCGACAGCCGCGCCGCTTCCTCGGCCAGGCCCTGGCGCTGGAAGCGCGTGGCGATGCGCCAGCCGATCTCGGTGGCCGGGGTGAAATCGGCCTCGAAGGGCGCGCCCTTGATGCCGGTGACGCCGACCATGCCTTCGCCGCGCAGCTCCACTACCCAGAAGCCGTGGCCGTTGGCGGCGCAATCGGCGGCGATGCGCCGGCCCCAATCGTCGCTCTCGGCACGGTCATGGACGTTGGGGAAGAAGCGCATCGCCGCCGGGTCGCCGTTGATGGCGAAGAGCGGGTCGAGGTCCTCGGGCAGCCGCCAGGGCCGCAGCGTGACGCGCGGGCCGTGCAGGGTGACGGGGGGGCGGGCGGCGGGGGCGGGCATGGACGAGGCTCTACCATGGCTTGGCCGGGGCGCGCCGGCGGACTAACAGGCTGCGGAAATTCGCCGGCTGAAGAAGGCAGCGGAAGGGCGCTGCCCTCCCGCACCCACCCGCCAGGAAACTGAGTTTCCTGGACCTTCCCCAAGTTTAACGGGATATATCAATAACTAAGGGGAGATGCAGGAACATCAGGTTCCTGCCGGGGTGCTCGAGGGGCGGAGCCCCTCGACCTTTCCTTTTGCGTCCCAAGGCGAATTTCCGCAGCCTGCTTGATCATGGTGGACGATGCGCAGATCGCCGGCCATGGTCCGGCCTGTTGTTCCGTCGCGTGATCCGCGCCTCCGGGCGTTCCGCCCCCCGGCGATCACGCGCCAGCTGCGCGCCGCGTGAGGAGCCGCCGATGACGCCGATCAGCCTGGACGCCCTGGCCGCGCGCGTGCCGGACGGCGCGCTGCTCGCCCTGCCGCCGGACAATTCGCTGCCGCCGATGGCGCTGGTGCGGGCCCTGGTGCGGCGCGGCGTGCGCGGGCTCAGGCTGCTCGGCGTGCCGGTCTCCGGCATGGCGACCGACCTGCTGATCGGCGCCGGCTGCGTCGCGGAGGTCGAGACCTCCGCCGTGTCGCTCGGGGAGGCCGGCTTCGCGCCGCGCTTCTCGGCGGCGGTCAAGGAAGGCCGGCTGCGCGTGCGCGACGCCACCTGCCCGGCGATCCACACCATGCTGCAGGCGGCCGAGAAGGGCGTGCCCTTCATGCCGCTGCGCGGCCTGATCGGCAGCGACATCCTGGCGCATCGCCCGGACTGGAAGGTGGTGCCCAACCCCTTCGGCGACGGCGTGTCGGACCCGATCGTGCTGCTGCCCGCGCTGTCGCCGGACTTCGCCGCCTTCCACGCCGCGATGGCCGACGAGGCCGGCAATGTGTGGGTCGGGCGGCGGCGGGAGACGGCGACGCTGGCCCATGCATCGCGCGCCTGCCTGGTGACGGTGGAACGCCTGGTTCCCGGCAACATGCTGGAGGATGAGCGCCTGGCGCCCGGCTGCATCTCGGCGACCTATGTCGAGGCGGTGGCGGTGGCCGAGCGGGGCGCCTGGCCGATCGCGCTGCTGGACGAATACCCCGCCGATGCCGCGCATGTCGCGGCCTATGCCCGCGCGGCGCGCACCGAGGCGGGCTTCGCCGACTACCTGGCGCGCCACGTGCTCGCGGCGCGCGGCGTGGATGCGCGGGCGGAGGCGGCGGAGTGACCATCGCACCGGAGGGGCGTGGACGATGATCGCACCGGAGGGGCGTGGACAATGATCGCACCGGAGGGGCGTGGACAATGATCGCACCGGAGGGGCGTGGACAATGATCGCACCGGAGGGGCGTGGACAATGATCGCACCGGAG
>JAIYDD010000190.1 GCA_027487675.1 Acetobacteraceae bacterium
CGCTGGCAGAATTCGCGCTTCTGCTCCGGCGTCTCCCGCTGGCCGCCGAGCCCCGGGATGCCGCCCGGCAGCGACAGCCCCCCGCCCGAGCCACCGCCGCCGCCCGGCAGGCCGAGCCCCGGCAGCCCCTGCGCCGCGGCACCGCCCGCCGCCAGCATCATCGCGACACCACAGGCCGCCCAGGCTGCGCGCATTCCCGCCCCTTCCGCTCGCCGCGCCCTGCGCCCGCCCGGCCCGACGCCCGCGAAGACATCGGCCCCGGCGCGCGCGGCCATGCAGGACGCCCGCCGCCCTGCCGCCGCCAATGGCGCCGCCACTGGCGGCGCCGGGCGGTTAACCCACAGGCGCTCGGGGCCGGTCAAGCGGTGGCCTTCGCGGCGCCGAGCGGCTATGCCGGCGGGGCATGCAGATCGCCCAGAACATCCCCCGTGCCGCGCTGGTCACCGGCGGCGCGAAGCGGCTCGGCCGGGCCATGGCGCTGGCGATGGCGCGGGCCGGCTTCGACATCGCCATCCACTACGCCAGCAGCGAGCAGGACGCGCAGGCGACGGCGGACGAGATCCGCGCGCTCGGCCGCCGCGCTGTCACCCTGCGGGCGGAACTCGGCGCCGAGGCCGAGGTGGCGCGCCTGGTGCCCGACGCCACCGCCGCCCTCGGCCCGCTCGGCGTGCTGGTCAACAACGCCTCGGTCTTCGAGCGCGACGAGTGGCACGACGCGACGCGGGAGAGCTGGGACCGCCACATCGAGCCCAACCTGCGCGCCCCCTTCGTGCTGACCCAGGCTTTTGCGAAGGCGCTGCCGGAGGCGGCGGAGGGCGTGGTGGTGAACCTGCTCGACCAGCGCGTCTGGTCGCTGACGCCGCACTTCACCAGCTACACCGTCTCCAAGGCCGCGCTCTGGGCGCTGACGCAGACGCTGGCGCTGGCGCTGGCGCCGCGCATCCGGGTGAACGGCATCGGCCCCGGCCCGGCCATGCCGTCGCCGCGGCAGAGCCAGGCGCAGTTCGACCGGCAATCGGCCTCGGTCCCGCTCGGCCACGGCACCTCGGCCGAGGAGGTGGCGCGCGGGCTGATGGCGATCCTGTCGCTGCCGGCGATGACGGGGCAGATGATCGCGCTCGATGGCGGGCAGCACCTGCAATGGGCGGCGTCGGCGCCGGGCGCGGGGCCGGAGGAATGACCTACCTGCCCGATGCCGATCGCGGGTTGCGGGTGGTCTTCGTGCGCGGGCTCGAGCTGGAGGCGCGGCTCGGCATCCACCCGCATGAGAAGGCGGCGCCGCAGCGCATCGTGCTCGGCGTGGAGCTGGTGGTGCGGGACGAGGCTGCGCCTGCGGATGTGGGAGAGGACGATTTCCGCCGCGTCGTGGACTACGAACGCCTGGTGCTGCTGGCGCGGAGCACGGCGCAGCAAGGCCATGTGCTGCTGGTCGAGACGCTGGCCGAACGGATCGCCCTCGCGGCGCTGGAGGATGCGCGGGTGGAGCGCGCGCGGGTCACGGTGGAGAAGCCGGATGCCTTCCCGGACGCGGCGTCGGTGGGCGTGGTGGTGGAGCGGCGGCGGCGCTGAGACGGCGCTGTCCCCGGCACTTGTCCACCGCCGGGCCGCCAATCCCCGGACCGCGAAGTATGTCAACTTGAAAGTGGGACTTGACGGCGGCACCTCAGCCCGTTCCGGCACAATGGCATCACGGATCAATGGGTTACCGAAAATGCCCAAAATCCAGGCAAGGAGTTGTGACGCGCGGATGACGGCCATTCCGGGGGCCTTGGGCACGCCGCGTCCACAGACTTATCCACAGATTCGGTGGACAACCCCGAATGGCCCGCCCAGCCCCGCCACAAGATGAGGCGACCATGACCGAGGAGCCCGCGCAAGGGGCCGGGGAGGCCGCGCCGACCCCCATGCAGGGGCTGGCGGTGATCGAGCAGGCGTTGGCCACCCTGCCGCTGTCGCCCGGCGTCTACCGCATGCTCGATGCCAAGGGCGATGCGCTCTACGTCGGCAAGGCGCGCAGCCTGAGGAAGCGCGTCGTCGCCTATACCCAGCTGCCCCGCCTGCCCGAACGCCTGCGCCGGATGGTGTTCGAGACGCGGCGGGTGGAGGTGATCACCACCGCCAGCGAGGCCGAGGCGCTGCTGCTGGAAGCCAACCTGATCAAGCGCCTGCGGCCGCGCTTCAACATCGTCCTGCGCGACGACAAGTCCTACCCCTGGCTGGTGCTGTCGGAGGACCACCCCTACCCGCAGATCGCCAAGCACCGCGGCGAGCGGCGCAAGGGCGCCAGCTACTGGGGGCCCTTCGCCAGCGCCTGGGCGGTCAACCAGACGCTGACGGCCCTGCAGCGCGTCTTCCTGCTGCGAAGCTGCCGCGACACGGTGTTCGACAGCCGCACCCGCCCCTGCCTGCTGTTCCAGATCAAGCGCTGCTCCGCGCCCTGCGTGCAGCGGATCAGCGAGGCCGACTATGGCGACCTGGTGCGCCAGGCGAAGGACTACCTCTCTGGCGGCATGCCGAGCATCCAGCGGCGCCTGGCGAAGGAGATGGAGGAAGCCGCCGAGCGCCTGGAGTTCGAGCGCGCGGCGGCCATCCGCGACCGCATCCGGGGGCTCACCCATGTGCAGGGCCGCGACCGGGTGAACCTGGACGGCGTCGGCGACGCCGACGTGGTGGCGCTGCACCAGATGGCCGGGCAGTCCTGCGTGCAGGTCTTCTTCTTCCGCGGCGGCCGCAACAACGGCAACCGCCCCTATTTCCTGTCGCACGGCAAGTCCGACCAGCCGGCGGAGGAGGTGATCGGCGCCTTCCTCGCCCAGCTCTACGACGACCTGCCGCCGCCGCCGCTGATCCTGGTCAGCCACGACCCGCAGGACGCCGACATCCTGGCCGATGCGCTGGCCATCAAGGCCGGCCGCAAGGTGGAGATCCACCGCCCGCAGCGCGGCGACAAGCGCGCCGCCGTGGAGCACGCCGCGACCAACGCGCGGGAGGCGATCGAGCGCCGCATGGCCGAGGGCGCCGCGCAATCCGAGCTGCTGGCCGGCGTGGCGCGGCTGTTCGACCTGCCCGACGTGCCGGAACGCATCGAGGTCTACGACAACAGCCACATCATGGGCACCAACGCCTATGGGGTGATGGTGGTCGCCGGCCCCTCGGGCTTCCTGAAGCAGCACTACCGGAAATACGGGATCAGGGAGGCCAAGCCGGCGGATGGCTCCGCGCCGCGTGGCGGCGACGACTTCGCCATGATGCGGGAGGTCTTCGAACGCCGCTTCGGACGCGCGCTGAAGGAAGACCCCGGCCGCGAGACCGACGGCTGGCCCGACCTCGTGCTTATCGATGGCGGCCAGGGCCAGCTTTCCGCCGCGCGGGAGATGCTGAACGAGATGGGCCTGCACGACATCCCGCTGGTGGCGATCGCCAAGGGCCCGGACCGCGACGCCGGGCGGGAATGGTTCCACCAGACCGCCAAGGACCCCTTCCAGCTGCCGCCGCGCGATGCCGTGCTGTACTACCTGCAGCGCCTGCGCGACGAGGCGCACCGCTTCGCCATCGCCGCCCATCGCACGGGGCGGTCGAAGCAGCTGGTGCGGTCCGAACTGGACGAGATCCCGGGCGTGGGCTCCGCGCTGAAGCGCAAGCTTCTCAATCATTTCGGTTCCGCCCGCGGGGTGCGCAACGCGGCGCTCGAGGACCTGGAGAAGGCGCCGGGCATCGGCCCGGCGGTGGCGCGCAAGATCTACGGGCATTTCCACCCGACGGGGGGATGAGCCGCCCCGGTGACCGCCAGGGCCGGACGGGGCCGCCCGCGCTTGCAAGGCCGCCGGCCGGCGCCGCGCGTGGCGCCTCGCCTGCCCGCGCGGGCTTTGCTAAAGCTCATGGGCCGATGCCCACCGACCTGCCCAACCTGCTGACGCTCTCGCGCATCGCCGCCATCCCGGTGCTGGTGGCGCTGTCGGTGATCGGCGGGCCCTGGACGGATCTCGCGGCCTGCGTGGTCTTCTCGGCCGCCGCCATCACCGACTACTTCGACGGCAAGCTGGCCCGCGAACGCCAGCAGATCACCGCCTTCGGCCGCATGCTGGACCCCATCGCCGACAAGCTGCTGGTCGGCGCCGCGCTGATGCTGCTGGCGGGGATGGACCGCCTGAGCGGGCTGGGGCTGGTGCCGGCCATCATCATCCTGCTGCGGGAGATCCTGGTCTCGGGCCTCCGCGAATACCTGGCGGGGCTGGCGGTCGGGCTGCCGGTGACGAAGCTCGCCAAGTGGAAGACCGGCTTCCAGATGGGCGCGCTCGGCACGCTGCTGGCCGGCGACACCGCCGCCGGGGCCATCGGCCTGTCCTTCCTGCCCGTCTCGATGATCGGGGAGGCGATGCTGTGGACCGCCGCCGTGCTCACCCTGGTCACCGGCTGGGACTATCTCCGCGCCGGGCTCCGCCATGTCGGCGTTGCCGGATCGGGCGCCGCGGCGAACCCGGGGCGGGAGAGCGGCGCCGCCCGCCCTTGAGACACGCCGTCGCCGGGCGCATCTTCCGCGTCGAAACCCAGCCCGGCGGGACAGCCATGCACGTCATCCACCGCAGCCTCTCCTCCCGCCCCGGCGTCCGGCTGGCCGGGCTCGGCCTGCTGATCGGCCTCGGCGCCTGCTCCACCCCGGAGACCGGGTTCCGGGAGGCGCTGTGGTCCCCCTTCGCCGGCCCGACCCCCGTCGCCTCGGACAGCCTGACCGTGCAGCGCATCCGCGGCGGCAACCCGGAGGTGGCCCCGCTGGCCTCCGAGCCCGGCAATGTCTGGCCGGAGCCCGAGACGCCGCGCCCCACCCTGCTCGGCGGGCCGGAGGAAGCCTTCCGCAACATCCCCGAGTACCGACCCACGCTGGTGCCGGCGAACGAGCCTGCGCGCTCCCCGGTGCCGACGCCGGGCGCCACGCCGCCGCGGGCCCGCGGCAGCAGCACCGGCCCCGCCGCGCCGCTGCCGCTGGCCGAGCAGCAGCGCGCCCCGGTGGCCCAGCCCGCCTTCCCGCCCAGCCCGCCCGCGCCGCGCCTGGAAGGCCGGCCGCTGACCGACCCCTCCGGCCGGCCGGGCGTGAGCACCGGCGGCACGCCGCGCATGGAAGGCTTCACCACGCCGGGCGGCGCCGGCGGCACGGTGCTGCGCGACGGCAATGTCGAGACCTGGATCGGCGCCGACGGCCAGACCCGCACCCGCGTCGTGCCGCGCTGAGGCGCGACCCCGCCACGCGCCCCGCCGCTCACCGGCGCGGCCGCGCGCGCCGGTTCCTTCCCTCGCCCGAACGCCCGACGCACGTCCTGGAACGCCCCTGCCCGTGAAGCTTCTCTATTTCGCCTGGGTCCGCCAGAAGATCGGCACCGCGGAGGAGGAGGTCTCCCCGCCCGAGGCGGTGCAGGACGTGGCCGGGCTGGTCGCCTGGCTCGCCGCGCGCAGCCCCGGCCATGCGGCGGCCTTCGCCGATCCGCGCCAGGTCCGCGCCGCGGTGAACCAGGATTTCGCCGCCCCCGACCACCCGGTGCGGCCGGGCGACGAGATCGCCTTCTTCCCGCCCGTCACCGGCGGCTGAGCGCGCGCCATGCCCGCCACCCCGCGCATCGCCGTGCAGGACGCCCCCTTCGACGCGGGGGCGGAAACCGCGCGCCTGTCGGCCGGCCGCACCGATGTCGGCGGCATCGCCAGCTTCATCGGCATCTGCCGCGCCGATGACGGGCTCTCGGCCATGGTGCTCGAGCATTATCCGGGCATGACGGAACGCGCGATCGCGCGCATCGCGACCCAGGCCTGCGAACGCTGGCCGCTGACCGGCTGCACCGTCATCCACCGCCATGGCCGCATCCTGCCGGGCGAGCCCATCGTGCTGGTGCTGGCGGCCAGCGCCCACCGCATCGCGGCGCTGGAAGCCTGCGCCTTCCTGATCGACTGGCTGAAGACCCGCGCTCCCTTCTGGAAGCGCGAGGAATTCGCCGACGGCGCCACGCGCTGGGTCGAGGCGAAGGCCGAGGACGACGCGGCCGCCGCGCGCTGGGCCGGCTGACGGCAAGACCCAATCCGGTGACCGATCCGGCTGCCCCCAGCGCCCGCCCAGAAGGCGGCGCACCGCCCGGCCGCGCCGCAGGCCTGCAAGGCGCGCCGGCCCGCGCCTCAGGCAAGGCCGAGGCCGGCCCGGGCCGCCCGCCCCCCCTGCCCGCCACCGCGCCGACGCCCGGCGCGCCGGGCGGCGGCGCCACGCCGCCCGGCCCGGCCGCCAGGCTCGCCGCGCTGCTCGCCGTGCTGGCCGGCGCGCCCGCGCTGGTCTGGCCGGCGTTCGTCAACGGCTACCCGCTGCTGTTCAGCGACAGCGGCGCCTTCCTGCACCAGACCCTCGGTCCGCTGGTCATCTGGGACAAGCCGCATGTCTACGGGCCGCTGATCCACCTGTTCCACTGGCGCGTCACCCTCTGGGGGCCGGTGCTGGCGCAGGGGCTGATGGTGTCCTGGCTGCTCTGGCTGCTGCAGCGCGCGCTGCGCGGGCAGGCGAGGCCGGGCGCGCACCTGGCGGCCGTGGCCGGCACCGCGGCGCTGACCACCGCCCCCTTCTCGGCCGCCCTGCTGATGCCCGACATCCTGGCGCCCGCCGTGCTGGCCGCGCTGCTGCTGCTGGGCTTCGCCCGGGACAGGCTGGGCCGCGCCGAAGCCGCCGGCCTGTTCCTGCTCGCCACGGTCGGCATCGCGTCGCACCTTTCGCACCTGCCGCTGGCCGCGGCCGTCATCGGCATGGTGGTCCTGCTGGCGCGACGGCCGGTGCCGGTGCTGCGCACGGCGGCGCCGCTGGCGGGGGCCATCGCCATCCTGCTGGCGACCAATCTCTGGGGGCATGGGCGCGCCACACTGTCGCCGCACGGCGCCACCTTCGCGCTGGCCCGCCTGCAGGCCGATGGCCCGGCCGCCGAGGTGATCCGCGCCCGCTGCCCGGCCTCGGGCTGGTATCTCTGCGCCTTCGCCGACCGCCTGCCGATGGATTCGGACGAATTCCTCTGGCACCCCGACAGCCCGATGAACCGCGCCCCCGACGGCACGGCCCGCTTCCTGGGCGGCGCGCTGCTCTCGGCCGAGGCGCGGGAGATCGTGGGCGAGACGCTCCGCGCCCATCCCTGGGACGTGGCGCGCGACCTGGTGCTGAACACGCTGCGCCAGCTGGTGCTGGCGGGTGCCGGCGACACGCTGCCGGGCAAGGACCTGCCGGTCGCGGTCCGCCCGCGCATCGCGGAGGGCTTCCCGGCGCGCGAGCTCGCCGCCTACGACGCCAGCCTGCAGGTGCGCGACGCGCTGCCGGCGGCGATGGCGCCCATCCTGCCGGTGCACGGCCCGGTGCTGGTGCTGGGCGCGCTGCTGGCCGGGCTGGCCTGGTGGCGCGCCGCCCGCGACGGAGAGGCGCGGCGGCTCGGCCTGGTGGTCGGGCTGCTGGTCGGCGTCACCGCGAACGCCATGGCCACCGGCGGCCTGTCCAAGCCGCATCTGCGCTACGAGGCGCGGATCCTGTGGCTGATGCCGGCGGTCGGCGCGCTGGCCCTGGCGCGCCCGGTGGCGCCGCGGGCCAGGCGATGGCGCGCCTCCGCCCCGGCCCGGCCGACGCGCGCCGCGGACCGCGCGGCCGGCGAAGGGCCCGGGCCCTGATCCGCGCCGCCATCCGCCCGCGCCGCCGGCGGGGGCGGCGCGGGGTCAGCCAGGCGCCGCGCCGCCGGGCATCAGCGACCCGATCGCGTCCAGCAATTCCTTGGCGCGGCAGGGCTTGCGCAGCAGCCGCCACCCCTCGCCCAGGCCGGCCAGCGCCTCCGGTTCCGCGAAGCCGGTGACGAAGACCACGGGCAGGCCGGGGCGCAGCTCGCGCAGGCGCTGCGCCAGCTCCGGCCCCGACATGCCCGGCATGCGCACATCGGTCACCAGGATATCGGCGCCGAGCCCCTGCTCCGCCGCGCGCAGCGCCGGCGCGCCCGCTTCATGCGCCGTCACCTCGAAGCCGACGAGCGACAGCAGGGAGGCAAGGCCGCTGCGCACGCCCGGCTCGTCCTCCACCAGCAGCACGCGCACCGGGCCGGCCGCGGCCGGGGCGGCGGGCGCCGGCGCCGCGACGGCCCTCGGGCTGGCCATCGGCAGCAGCACGCGGACGGTGGTGCCGCCGCCCGGCCTGCTCTCGATGCGGACGGTGCCGCCGGATTGCCGCGCCAGCCCGTAGACCTGGCTGAGGCCGAGCCCCGACCCCTCGCCCGGGGCCTTGGTGGTGAAGAAGGGCTCGAAGGCGCGGGCCAGCACCGCCTCGTCCATGCCGGTGCCGGTGTCGGCGAAGCTGATGACGGCGTAGTCGCCCGGCGGCGGCGAATCAGGCTCGGCGCCGTCGCGCAGCGCTTCCCGTCCGATCGAGATCCGCAGCGTCCCGCCGCGCGGCATGGCGTCGCCGGCGTTGATCGCGAGGTTCAGCAGCCCGAGTTCGAGCTGCGTCGGGTCCACCAGCGCGCAGGCCCCGGCCTCCAGCCCCTCGAGCCGCACCCGCACCCCGGCGCCGCAGGCGCGCTGGAGCAGCGGCAGCAGGTCCCCGACCAGGGCGCCGAGCATCACCGGCCGCGGCACCAGGGGCTGGCGGCGCGCGAAGGCCAGCAGCTGCGCGGTCAGTGCCGCGCCGCGCTCCACCGCGGTGCGGATCACGCCCAGGCTGTCGCGCCGCGTCTGCCCGGCCCCGTCCAGCTCGATCAGGTCGAGCCCGGTGACGATCATCGAGAAGAGGTTGTTGAAGTCGTGCGCCACGCCGGCGGAGAGCTGGCCGATGGCTTCCGCGCGCTGCGCCCGCGCCAGCGCCGCCTCGGCCCGGCGGCGCTCCTCCATCTCGGCCCGGAGCGACGCGGCGAGCGCTTCGGCGACGCCCTTCGCCCGCACCGCCTCCAGGTGCAGCCGGTGCAGGTCGGTCACGTCGACATGCGTGCCGATCAGGCTGCCATCCGGGGCGCGGTGCTCGCTGACCCGCACCCAGCGGTCGCCGGGCAGCGGCAGCTCGAAGGGTGCGCCGGCGAAGCGGGCATTGTCGCTCCAGGCCAGCAGCACCTCGGCGGCCGCCGCCTCCCCGCCCCAGGCGCGCGCCAGCACCTGCTCGATCGTCAGGCCCACCGCCTCGGCCGGGGCGCCGAGCCCGTGCATGGCGGCGAAGGCCTGGTTCGCCGCGGTGATCCGGCCATCCGCGTCGCGCACGACGAGGCCGTCGGCGATCTCCTCGATCGAGCCGAGCGTGGTCGCCTGCCCGCCCGCGGCCATGCCGCGGGCGATGGTGTCGCCATCCTGGGGCGGCGGGATGCGCTGCCAGACGCGCATCCGCCCCGCCTCGCCCACCGGCAGGGACGCGACGCGCAGCCATTGCCCGCGATGGCTGAACTCGAAGGGCCGCGTCTGCCGGCGGTGGCGGGCGATGCCGTCGGCGATGTAGCGGTCGATGAACGGCATCTGCGCGGCGTCCAGCCGCCCCGCGTAGAAACGGCGCAGGTTCGCCGCATAGGGCTCGCCCGGCCGGACATGGCCATCGTGCTCGGGGAACAGCCGCAGGAAGGTGGCGTTCCACAGCAGCGCGTGGTCGTCCGCGTCGAACAGGCAGGCGCCGAGGCCGAGCTGGTCGAGCAGCTCGGCGATCGGGGCCAGCGTGGCGGCGGGATCGGTCATGGTGCCGCGCGGCCGGCTGCCGGATGGGGCGCGTCAGACGCGGCGCGTCAGTAGAAGAAGCGCTCCTCCACCACCTTGCCGTCGCGCACCGTGTAGAGCCCGACCTCGCGCATGCTCATGCGCTGGCCGGTCTGCTTCGGCGTGACGTCGAGCGAGAAGACCAGGGCGAAGCCGTCGCCGTTCACATAGGGCCCCTCGGTGGTGCCGCCATGCACCTCGTGGTTGGCGACCCACCAGTCGGACTTGGCCTTCACGGCGTCGCGGCCCTGCAGGCGCGCCATCGGGCCGTCCATCGCCTCGATGGAGACGATGTCCGCGGCCCAGAAGCGCTCTCCGGCCTCGGCGTGGCGGCCCTCCCTGCAGAGCGCCGCGAAGGCTTCCGCGATCTCGCGCGTGGTCATGCATCCCTCCTCAAACGGAGGCGGCAGCCTGCCCGTTTCGCGCGCTGGTTTCCACCCCGCAGGCGCATGCCAGGACGGCAAGGTCGGGCCAATGGGCGCGCCGCATCGGCACGGGGTGGCCGAAGGCCGGCTTCACCACCGGCACCTCGTCCAGCCTGGCGCCGAGCCGTGCGTAGAAGCGCAGCGCGCCCCGGTTGCCCTCCAGCGCCCAGAGGTCGGCGGTGCGGAAGCCCTCCGCCAGCAGCCGCGACGCGGCGGCGCCGAGCAGCACGCGCCCGATGCCCGCCCCGCGCGCCTCGGGCCGCAGGTGCAGGTTGTCCACATGCATGTTGGCGCCCTGCCGCCAGGCGGCGACGAAGCCGAGCGGCGGGGCGCCCGGCGCCACGGCCAGGATCACCGGCCCGGGCAGCGGCCGGACGAGGACCGCCGGCCAGTGCGCCGCCATCAGCCCGCCGAGCGCGCCATCCAGGAAGCCGTCCGGCAGCAGCCCGCGATAGGCGTCCCGCCAGGAGGCGAGGTGCAGCGACGCCACCGCCGCGGCATCCGCGGCGGTGGCGTCGCGCAGGGCGGGGCCGGCGGTCACGCCGCCAGCTTCGCCTCGACCTCCTCCGGCGTCATGCGCACCAGCGCCTCGTAGTCGCGCAGCAGCGTCTCGGTGATCGCGGCCGGCGTGAAGGTCATGTCGCCCACCTGCCGCACAGGCGTGACTTCCGCCGCCGTGCCGGCCAGGAAGATCTCGGTCGCGCGCTTGACGTCGGCGGCGGGGATGGTGCGCTCCACCACCTGGATCTGCCGCTTGCGGGCGAGTGCCATCACGGTGCGGCGGGTGATGCCGTCCAGGAAGTTCACCGGCGTCGGCGTGTGCAGCTCGCCGTCGATCACCAGGAAGACGTTGGCGCCCGTCGCCTCGCTCACGTCGCCCTTCCAGTCGAGCATCAGCGCGTCGTCGAAGCCCTCGGCCTCTGCATGGTGCTTGGACAGCGTGCCGATCATGTAGAGCCCGGCGGCCTTGGAGGCGGTGGGCGCCGTCTCCGGATGCGGGCGCTTCCACTTCGCCCAGCCCAGCCGCACGCCCTTCATGCGGTTGTCGCCGAACAGGTTGGGCCAGGCCCAGGTGGCGATCGCCAGGTGGATCTTCGTGGCCTGGGCGGAGACGGACAGCTGTTCCGACCCGCGCCAGGCGATCGGGCGCACATAGGCGTCCGTCTGGCCGTTCCGCGCCAGCGTGGCGATGCAGGCGGCGTCGATCTGCTCGGGCGTCCAGGGGATCTCGAAGCCGAGGATGCGCCCCGACGCGATCAGCCGTTCCGTGTGCTCGCGCAGCTTGAAGATGTGGCCGCCATAGGCACGCTCCCCCTCGAAGACGGCGGAGGCATAGTGCAGCCCGTGCGACAGCACGTGCAGCTTGCTCTCCCGCCAGGGGACGAACTCGCCATCCCACCAGATCCAGCCATCCCGGTCGTCGAAGGGCACCAGGGCCATCTGCGTCGTCCTCCTCGCTTCCCCCCGCGCCCGGGAACCCCCCGGGCGCATGCCGCGGGGATGTGCCCGCGGCAACTGCTTACGCTGTGGCACGCCGCTGCCCTATATCCGGTGGTGGCGCGCCATGCGATGCCCCCCGAGACTGCGCAGGCACGACGGAAACGTCAATGATGCTGACCCATACATGACATCCCAGGGACGCATGCCCGCCCCGCCCGGAGAGCCGGACGCGACCCGGGGCGCGCAGCCGCCCGCCGGGCGCAACCTGCTCTTCCTGCGGGAGGAGGAGCTGCGGCTCGCCCAGGACCTGCTGTTCTTCGGCTACCGCGACTTCACCGCAGGCGCCGATGCCATCCTGGCCGACCTCAACATGGGCCGGGCGCATCACCGGGTGCTGCATTTCGTCGGCCGCCGGCCGGGGATCACGGTGGGCGAGCTGCTGGGCATCCTCGGCATCACCAAGCAGTCGCTGGGCCGCGTGCTGACCCCGCTGGTCGAGGATGGCTATGTGGTGCAGCGCCCCGGCCGGGCCGACCGCCGCCAGCGGCTGCTGCAGCTGACGGAGAAAGGGGCCGCGCTGGAACGCCGCCTGTTCGACCGCCAGCGGGAGACGGTGATGCGCGCCTACCGCGAAGCCGGGCCGCAGGCGGTGGAAGGCTTCCGCCGCGTGATGCGCGGGCTGATGGGGGAGGAGGCGCGCGCTGCCCTCGACAGCCTGGGCGGCCCGCCGGCGCCGGCCGAGCCGCGATGAGCGCGCCGCGCGCCCGCCCCGGCGCCGCCGGGCACGCCGCGCGCCCCGCGGCCGGAGGCCCCCGATGACGACCGCACCCGAGACCACGCCCGCGGCCGAGGACCAGGCCGCCCGCCCGCGCGCCGAGGCGGAGCCCGCGCATCTGCTGGTGGTCGACGACGACGCCCGCCTGCGCGCCCTGCTGCAGCGCTTCCTGGCCGAGCAGGGCTTCCGCGTCACCGCCGCGGCCGACGCTGCCGCGGCGCGCCGGGCGCTGGCCAACTTCGCCTTCGACCTGGTGGTGCTGGACGTGATGATGCCCGGCGAGAGCGGCGTCGAGCTGACCGACAGCCTGCGCCGCGAGGGGATCGAGGTGCCGATCCTGATGCTGACCGCCCGCGGCGCGCCGGACGACCGCGTGGCGGGGCTGGAGGCCGGCGCCGACGACTACCTGGCCAAGCCCTTCGACCCGCGGGAGCTGGCGCTGCGCATCCGCACCATCCTCCGGCGCGCGGCACCCCCGGCCCTGCCGGCCGAGCTGCCCGCGGGCCCCGTGCAGATCGGCCCGCGCTGGTTCGACCCGGAGCGCGGCGAGCTGCGCGGCCCGGAAGGCACGATCCGCCTGACCGGGGGCGAGGCGGCGCTGCTGGCCGCGCTCGCCCGCCGCGCCGGCGAGGTGCTGAGCCGGGAGGAGATCGCCGCCGCCCTGGGCACGCCGGAAGCCGGGGAGCGGGCGATCGACGTCCAGGTCACCCGGCTGCGCCGCAAGATCGAGACCGACCCGCGCGAGCCGCGCTTCCTGCAGACCGTGCGCCACCGCGGCTACGTGCTGCGGCCCGGCCTGTGACCGCCCGCCCCGCCGACCGGCGCGCCGGCGCGTCGCCGCCGGGCGACGCCGCGGCGGGGGAGCGCGCCGGGGCCCGCGTCCCGCGGCTCGGCCCGGGGCTCTCGGCGCCCACCATGCGGCTGCTGCGCGCCTTCGTCCCGCGCGGGCTGCTCGGGCGCAGCCTGCTGATCATCCTGCTGCCGCTGCTGATCGTGCAGGCGGTGGCGTTGCAGCTGTTCTACGGCAGCCATCTCGACGTGGTGTCGCGCCGGCTGGCCGGCGGCCTGGCCTCCGAGATCGCCTTCGTCGCCGCGCTGATGGAACGCCACCCGGGCGCCGAGGAACGCGCCTGGCTGTTCCGCGAGGGCGCCTGGCGGCTCGACCTCGGGCTGTTCTTCGAGCCCGGCGCCGTGCTGGGGCCGGTGCCGCCGCGCGGCGCCTCCCTCCCCCTGCTGCCGCTGGAGACCGACCTGGTGCAGGCGATGGAAGGCCGCGTGCGCCTGCCCTTCGACGCCGACTGGCAGTCCGACCCGCGCAGCATCATCATCCGCGTCCAGCTGCCCGACGGCGTGCTGCACGTGGAGGCGCCGAGGAAGCGGCTGTTCACCGGCACGCTCTATCTCTTCGTGATCTGGCTGGTCGGCTCCTCGCTGCTGCTGTTCCTGGTCGCCGCGCTGTTCATGAAGAACCAGGTGCGCGCGATCCGCCGGCTGGCGGGTGCCGCGGAGGCCTTCGGCCTGGGCCGCGACCTCGGCGCCATGAAGCCCGAGGGCGCGCAGGAGGTCCGCCAGGCCGCGGCCGCCTTCAACCGCATGCAGGAACGCATCCGCCGCTTCGTCGCCCAGCGCACCGACATGCTGGCCGGCATCAGCCACGACCTGCGCACGCCGCTGACGCGCATGCGCCTCGGCCTCGCGATGCTGCCGCGCGCGCCGGAGGCGGAGGAGGAGGTCGCGGCGCTGACCCAGGATGTCGAGGAGATGGAGAGGATGGTCGCCGCCTACCTCGCCTTCGCCCGCGGCGAGGCGCAGGAGCCGGCGCGCCCGGCCAACCTCAGCGAGATCGTGCGCGAGGTGGCGCGCAAGGCCCGCCGCGACGGGGCGGAGGTGGCGGTGGAGGCGCCGGAGGCGCTGGTGCTGCCGCTGCGCGCCGATGCGGTGCGGCGGTGCCTGGCGAACATCCTTGACAACGCCCGCAAGCATGCGCAGCGCATCGCGGTGGCGGTCAGCGCCTCGCCGCGGCCGGAGGCGGGGGACTGGGCGGTGGTGACGATCGACGATGACGGGCCGGGCATCCCCGCCGCGCAACGGGAGGAGGCGTTCCGGCCCTTCTCCACCCTGTCCGCCGGCGGCACCGGGCTTGGCCTCGCCATCGCGCGCGACATCGCGCGCGCGCATGGCGGCGACATCGTGCTGGAGGAAAGCCCCCTCGGCGGACTGCGCGCGCGGGTGCGGCTGCCGGTGTAGCAGGGGCGCGCCGGCGTGCCCGGCGCGGGCCGCAAGCGTCAGGGCGACGGGCGGCGGAACACCCGGTTGCGCGCGCCGCGCGGGCCGGCCTGTTCCTCGAGCCCCGCGGCGGCGAGGGCGGCGCGGATGCGCGCCACATCGCCATCCGGCGTCTCGTCCAGGATCTCGACCAGCAGGCTGTCCACCTCGCGCAGCGTGGCGGCCGCGCCCTCCAGGATCGCCGGCTCCAGCCCGTCCACGTCGAGCTTCACGTGCCGCGGCGCGGGCAGGCCGAAGGCGGCGCGGAAGCCGTCCACCGGGAAGGCCAGCACCGCCTGGCGGAAGGCCGGCCGCACCTGGCCATGCGCGGTGACGCCGTGCAGCCCGTGCATGGAATGGCCGGCTTCGGTGGCCGCCATGTGCAGTTCCGCCGCCGCGGTCGCGGCATCGAAGGCCAGGCAATAGGCGCGCATGCTGCCGTCGAGGCCGTTGACCTCGATGTTGCGGGTCAGCGCGGCGAAGCTGGCGGCGGAAGGCTCGAAGGCGGTCACGTCCAGCCCGCGCGCAGCGGCATAGAGCGCGTAGAGGCCGATATTCGCGCCGATGTCCCAGAAGGCCTCGCCGGGCGGCAGCCCGTCGATCCAGGCGATGGTCTCCGGCTCGTCCACGCCGAAGCCCAGCGGATCGTGCAGCGCGCGCGCCGAGGGGCATTCGATGGACAGCGTGCGCCCACCGGGCACCGGCACCTCGACGCGCTGCGCCAGCCGCTCCGCCAGGTGCGCCAGCGTGCTCTGCCGCCGGGCGGGGCGGAGGGGGGCGGTGAGCGCGAGGGCCATCCGATGCAGGGCCCCCGCCAGTCCGCGGCTCATGCCACGTCCCCGCCCGGGCGGGCGGGGGCGCGGCGGGCCGGGGCGCGCAAGGCGCTCAGGGCTTCTGCTGGACCTTGGCGGCCATGGTCTTGATCTCGTCCATCGCCTCGGCGAAGCGCTTGTTGAGCAGCGCCAGCGCCTCGCCGTTCGACTTCTGGATGAGGTCCGCGACCTCCTTCATGTTCGATACGGCACGCTCGTAGCCGGCCTTCAGCAGCTCGGCCTGGCGCGCGGCGCGTTCCTGCGGGGTCTCGGTGCCGGACATGGAGCGGATGGCCTCCGTCATCTCCACCATCGAGCCCTGCACGATCTCCATGTGCCGCCGTGCCACCGCCTGCGCGCCTTCCAGCGCGATCCGGTTGGCGGCCGACAGCGCCTCCAGGTTGCGGCGCTGCGCCTGGGCCAGGCTCTCGAGGTCGGGCAGCTGCGGCAGCCGGAACTCGGCGAACATCTTCATGACGTCGTCGGGCTTGATCCCGAAACGGTCGGACATGGCGGGCCTTCCTTCACCTGCGGGGCCGCCACTCTAGCCGAGGGGCCGGCCGGGCAGAAGGACCCCCCCGGGCACGGCTTCGCGGGCGGCGCCTGCCGCGCGCCCGGGGCGCGGCCGCCCTCACGCCGCCGGCGGCGGTCCGGCCGCGGGGGCGAGGTCGCCGCCGGCCAGCCCGAAGCTGCGCGCCGCCTGTTCCGCCCGGTCCAGCGCCCGGTCGAGCGCCGCCATGGTGGTGCCGAGATCGACGCTTTCGTCCTTCGACCAGGCGTTGACGGTGCGGATCCACACCGCGACCAGCCCCGCCGCGCGCAAGGCGCCAAGCGGGCCGCCGCTGTCGATCTCGGCGGCGTCCAGCATCCGCGCCATGCAGCGCTGGAAGACCGGGGCCATGGCGCCGGACAGCACGGGATCGGCGTACATCCCGGCCATCAGGCGCTTCATGCCGGCGCGGTGCGGCTGCAGCGCATCGATGCCGCGCATCAGCACGTCGAAGATGCGGTCGCGCGGCGTGCCGCCCTGGCCGGGCACGGTGCCGGCCTCGACCTGCGCCATCACATGGTCGCCGAAGGTCCGCAGCAGGCCGAGGCGGGAGGGGAAGCGCGCCACCAGCTCGGCCGCCGGGATGCCGCTGGCCGCCGACAGGCGTCCTGGCGTCACGCCGCGCCAGCCATGCGCGGCAATGACCTCGAGGAGGGCGGTGACCAGGGCGTCGTCGTCGGTGCTCATGCCCGCATGGTGGGGAGGCTTGGCGCCGCCGCCAAGGGTGGATCGCATTGCAGCCGGGGCGCCCCGACCGGACCGCGGGCCCGGCCGCCCGCGGGACGCCTCAGCCCGCCAGCTCGCGCGACCGCGCGGTGGCCGCGGCGATCGCCTTCGACATCAGTTCGGGCCAGGCGGCCTCCTCCATCAGGACGGCCAGCGCGCGTTCGGTGGTGCCCTTGGGGCTGGTGACGTTCTTCCGCAGCTGCGCAGCGTCCTCGGCGCTGGCGGCCAGCAGCGCGCCCGATCCCGCGACCGTCGCCCGCGCCATCCGGCGCGCCAGGTCGCGCGGGATGCCCTGCTCCACGGCCGCCTGCTCCATCAGCTCGGCCAGCAGGAAGACATAGGCCGGGCCGCCGCCGGAGACCGCGGTGACGGGGTCGAGCAGCCCCTCCTCCTCCACCCAGGCGATCTCGCCCGTCGCACCCAGCAGCGCATCCGCCAGCGCCCGCTGGCCGGAGGACACCCCCGGGCCGGCACAGGCCACCGTGAAGCCGCGCCGCACCGCGGCCGGGGTGTTGGGCATCGCCCGCACCACCGCCGCCTCCGCGCCCAGCAGCCCCCGCATGAACGCCACCGTCCGCCCCGCCATCACCGAGGCGAAGACCGCGCCCCCCGCGAAGCGCGCATAGGCCGGCAGCGCCGCCGGCGCCTCCTGCGGCTTGATCGCCAGCACCACCGCCGCCGGCGCGAAGCCGGCCGGGATCGCCGAGGCCTCCCGCACCAGCGTCACCCCCGCCGGCGCGGCGGCGAGATAGGGGTCCACCACCACCGCCTCGGACAGGCCACGCTCGCGCCAGCCCTCCAGCATGGCGCCGCCCATCTTGCCGCAGCCGACCAGAAGCAGGGGGGGAAGGGTCTCGCTCATGGCGGCGAGAATCGCCGGGCGCGCGACACCTGTCCAGACGCCCGGCGGAACGGCACCGAACCAGCCGGGCCCGAGCTACGTTCGGATGGGCATGACCCTGCTCCATCCGAACCACAGCCGCGAACATCCCCCGCAACTGCCGTGGGTGTTCCCCACCGTCGCCGGCACCGCCCTGGCCGCGGTCATCCTGATGGCCTTGCTGGAACGCCTGGCGGGGTGACGGCGGGGCGCGACGCGGGAGGGGCGCTGCCCCGTGGGCGCTGACTTTGGCTTGGCGACCATGGGAACGGCGACGGCGGGAGGTGCGAGGCTCCGCCTCGCGCTCCGGCCGGGGCTCTGCCCCATGGGCGCCAACTTATCACCCAACGGTGCGCGAGGTGGCCCGGGTGGAGGCGTTGCCTCCCCCCGCTACCCCCCTCCACCAGAGCTGCCGCCCTGGACCGGCATCAGCAACAAGAAAAACAGGGGAAGGGGATTACAAGGGGCCGCTGCCCCTTGGCGAGGTCCAGGGGCAGGGCCCCTGGCGGAGCGCGAGGCGGAGCGTCGCATCTGCCGCCGCCGCGATTCCGCAAGGCCGCCAAGCCGAAGTTGGCGCCTATGGGGCTCTGCCCCGGCACCCCGACAAGGGGCAGCGGCCCCTTGCAACCCCGTTTTTCTATTTGGTTCTCTTCTGACTGATGCCGGTCCAGGGCGGCAGCCCTTGTGGCGGGGGTTCGAACGCCGAAGGCGTTCGACGGCGGAGGCAAAGCCTCCACCCGGGCCGACGGGCGCAATGCAGACCGTAAATTAGCGCCCATGGGGCGCCGCCCCTCCCCGGACACTCCCCGCCGGGGACCGTGGCGGTCCCCGGACCCCTGCCGCCCGTGACGTCGTTGGTTGGGGGGCACGGCGCACCCGCCGGCCGAGAGCGCCGAAGAGGCCCCCGCCCCTGTCGACGACAAGGTGTTGACGGGTCCAGGGGCGTCACGCCCCTGGCGGGGTCGCGGCACCGCCGCGACGTGCGGGGAGGGCGCCGCCCTCCCGGGGACAGCCGGAGGCGACCTCGGCGCTACGCCTCGCCCACGCAGTCCAGCATGGCGGCCTGCAGCGCCTCGGCGGGCGACTTGCCGCCCCAGAGCACGAACTGGAAGGCGGGGAAGAAGCGCTCGCATTCGGTCAGCGCGATGTCGACCATGTCCTCGAGCGATTCGGCCGAGGCGCCAGGCGCACCGCGCAGCAGCACGGCGTGGCGATAGACCGGCACGCCGTCGTCGCTGTCGATGCCGAAATGGCCGATCCACAGCTTCTCGTTCGCCAGCGACAGCAATTCGAACAGCTTGTCGCGCTTGGCCGCCGGCACCTTCATGTCGAAGGCGCAGGAAAAATGCATGGCGCTGATCTCGGTGGACCAGGAGAAGAACAGGCCGTAGTCGCACCACTTGCCCGGCGCCTCGGCCGCCATCTCGCTGTCGGAGCGGCGGTCGAAGGCCCATTCGTTGGCCGTGACGATCTGTTCCATGACGTCCAGGGGGTTGGCGGAGCGGGTGCTCCGGTCCTGGGTGATGAAGGCGGACATCGCGGCACCTCCTGCGCCCGGCGGGCGTCGTGGAACGCGTCGTGGTCCGGTGGCCCCCTGATCCGACGGTGCGGCACCCGAAGTCTTGGGGGTCGATCCGCGAATCGCCACCATCCCTAGGCAAGCTTACGCATCCGCACAACACCGCGGCAAGGCTGCGGTTCGCCGGCGCGCCGGGCTGGGTGGGGTTTCGCGGGCCCGCCGTTTCAGCCAGCCGGCGGCGGCTCGGGCGGCGGGGCGACCTCCGCGGCCAGGCGCGCTTCCAGCGCGGCGACGCGGGCGGCCAGCGCCTCCGCCTCCTCCCGCGCGCGGCGGGCGACTTCCATGGTGGCGTCCAGATCCTCGCGCCGGACCAGGTCGAGCTTCGCGGCCATGGCCTCGACCTGGGCGCGGGCCATCGCCTCCACCTCCGTGCGCATCGCCGCCATCACGGAGAAGGCGCCGCCGGCCATGCCCGCCAGGTCGTCGAACAGGCCGCGCTTGCCGCCCCGCATGCCGCTGTCCCCGTTGCCGCCGTTCATGCCCTGCCTCCGTTCGCCTCGCCCCAGGGGCGCGGCCTGAATCGTGATGCCCGCGGCGAGGCTTGCCCCGCCACACCCATGGCGCGGCTTGTGCCGCCACACCCGTGGCGCGGCTTGTGCCGCCACACCCGTGGCGCGGCTTGTGCCGCCACACCCGTGGCGCGGCTTGTGCCGCCGCGACGCCGGCGCCTATACCCCCCGGCCGATGCGGGGGCGAGGCGCCGCCCGCCCGCGCAACCACCCGCCCTGGGATGCCTGCCGATGTATGTGGTCACCGGCGGCGCCGGGTTCATCGGATCGAACCTCGTCGCCGCGCTTTGTACCCGCGGCGAGGAGGTGGTGGTGGTGGACCGGCTGCGCGAGGGGACGCCCGGCCGCGAGAAATGGCGCAACCTGGCCAAGCACGGCATCGCCGGCATCGTCCCGCCGGAGGGCCTGCCGGCCTTCTGGGAAAGCGCCCGCGGCGTCAGAGCCGTGCTGCACATGGGCGCGATCAGCGCCACCACCGCGACCGATGGCGACCTCGTCGCCGCCACCAACCTGACGCTGCCCCTGTGGCTGTGGGAGGCCTGCGCGGCGCGCGGCGTGTCCTTCATCTATGCCTCCTCCGCCGCGACCTATGGCGATGGCGCGCTGGGCTTCGAGGACGATGCGCGGCCGGCCGCGCTGGCGGCGCTCCGGCCGCTCAACCTCTATGGCTGGTCGAAGCTCGCCTTCGACCGGCGCGTGGCGGACATGCTGGCGCGCGGGAAGCCGGCGCCGCCGCAATGGGCGGGGCTTCGCTTCTTCAACGTCTATGGCCCGAACGAATACCACAAGGGCCGCATGGCCAGCGTGGTGTTCCACAAGTTCCACGAGGTGATGGCGGGCAACCCGGCGCGGCTGTTCCGCTCGGACCGCGACGGCGTGGCGGATGGCGCGCAGATGCGCGACTTCGTGCATGTGGACGATTGCGTCGCCGTGATGCTCTGGCTGCTGGACAATCCGCGCGCCGGCGGGCTGTTCAACGTCGGCTCCGGGCAGGCGCGCAGCTTCCTCGACCTGGTGCGGGCGATGTTCGCGGGGCTCGGCCAGAACGACCGGATCGAGTTCGTGGACATGCCGGCCGACCTGCGCGGCAGGTACCAGTATTTCACCGAAGCGCCGCTGGGGCGGCTGCGCGCGGCGGGCTACGACCGGCCGACCATCGGGCTGGAGGACGGCGTGGGAAGCTACGTGCGCGACTTCCTGATGCGGCCGGACCCGCATCGCTGATGCTGGCCGCCACCGTCCTGCCGGCCATCGCCTTCCCCGCCATCGACCCGGTCGCCATCGCCATCGGGCCCTTCGCGCTGCGCTGGTACGCGCTGGCCTATATCGCCGGCATCGTGCTGGGCTGGTGGCTCGCGAGGCGGCTGCTGGCGCTGGCGCCCGTCGCGGCCAGCCGGGACCAGGCGGACGACTTCGTCACCTGGGTGACGCTCGGCATCATCCTCGGCGGGCGGCTGGGCTACGTGCTGTTCTACCGCCCTGGCTACTACGTGACGGCGCCGTGGGAGGCGCTGTTCCTCTGGCAGGGCGGCATGGCCTTCCATGGCGGCGTGGTCGGCGTGGTGGTGGCGCTGCTGTGGTTCTGCCGGCGGCAGGGGCTGGATCCCTTCATGTTCGGCGACCGCGTGGTGGCGGTGGTGCCGATCGGGCTGTTCCTCGGGCGGCTGGCGAACTTCGCCAATGGCGAGCTGTGGGGGCGCGTCACCGACGTGCCCTGGGGCATGGTCTTCCCCGGCGCGGGGCCGGAGCCGCGGCATCCTTCCCAGCTCTACCAGGCCTTCCTGGAAGGGCTCTGCCTGTTCGTGCTGCTGCAGGTCCTGGTGCGCATCCCCGCCGTGCGCGTGCGGCCGGGCATGGTCTGCGGCGCCTTCCTGCTGGGCTATGGCGTGGCGCGCATCATCGGCGAGTTCTTCCGCCAGCCCGACGCGCATCTGGGCTTCCTGTTCGCCGGCGCCACGATGGGGCAGCTGCTCTCGCTGCCGATGCTGGCGGCCGGCGCCTGGCTGGTGTGGCGGGCGCGGACGCGGCCGCCGGTGCGGGCGTGACCAGGGCGGGGCGATGAGCCATCCCGCGCCCGAGCGGCTGGACCGCTTCATGGCGCGCGCCGCCGCCGCCTACTACGCCGCGCCACGCTCGCCCTTCGGCCGCGGCGGCGACTTCACCACCGCGCCCGAGATCTCCCAGGCCTTCGGCGAGGTGCTGGGCGCCTGGTGCGCCGTGGCCTGGCAGGCGATGGGCCGCCCCGATCCGGTGATCCTGGCCGAGGCCGGGCCCGGCCGCGGCACGCTGATGGCGGACGCGCTGCGCGCCATCGCGCAGGTGGCGCCCGGCTTCCGCGCCGCGCTGCGGCTGCATCTGGTCGAGACCTCCCCCGCCCTGCGCCAGGCGCAGCGCGCGGCGCTCGGCGATGCGGTCGCGGCCTGGCACGACGCGATCGGCGCGCTGCCCGACGGGCCGCTGCTGCTGCTGGCCAACGAGTTCCTGGACGCGCTGCCGATCCGCCAATTCGTCCGCGGCGGCGACGGATGGGTGGAGCGCTTCGTGGCGGATGGCGGCTTTGTCGAGGCCCCGGCCGAGGCCCCCCCGCCCCTGCCCGCCGACGCGCCGGAGGGTGTGGTGAAGGAAGTGGCCGAGGCCGCGCTGGCCATCGCCGCCGCGCTCAGCGCCCGCGTCGCGGCGCAGGGCGGCGTGGCGCTGCTGGTCGATTACGGCCCGGCCGCGCCTTCCTTCGGCGACACGCTGCAGGCGATGCGGGCGCATGAGCGGGGGCTCGACCCGCTGGCCGAGCCCGGATCGCGCGACCTGACGGCGCATGTGGATTTTCCCGCCCTGGCCGCCGCCGCGCGCGCCGCCGGCGCCGCCGTGCACGGGCCGCTGCCGCAGGGCCTGGTGCTGCAGCGCCTCGGCCTGATGACGCGGGCGGCGATGCTGGCGCAGGCGCGGCCGCGGCTGGCGGGCGAGATCCTGTCGGGCGCGGAGCGGCTGGTCGCGGCCGAAGGCATGGGCCGGCTGTTCAAGATGCTCGCCATCGCCGATCCAGCCCTGCCCCCCTTGCCGGGATTCGAGACCGCATGACCGCCCCCGAGCCCATCGCCGCCACGCTGCTGCCGGTGCCGCATGGCTTCTTCACCCGCGCCGGCGGCGTCTCCTCCGGCGGCTTCGCGACGCTGAACTGCTCGCTTTCCGGCCGCGACGACCCGGAGGCGGTGCGCCGGAACCGCGCGCGCGCGGCGGCGAGCCTGGGGCATCCGCCCGCCGCGCTGCTCGGGCTGACGCAGGTGCATGGGGTGGCCGTCGCCGATGCCCGCGCGCCCTGGCCCGGGGATGAGCGCCCGGAGGCCGATGCGCTGGTGACCGACCGGCGCGGCCAGCTGCTCGGCATCGTCACCGCCGATTGCGCGCCGGTGCTGTTCGCCGATGCCGGGGCCGGGGTGATCGGCGCGGCGCATGCCGGCTGGCGCGGCGCGGTGGCCGGCGTGCTGGAAGCGACGATCGAAGCCATGGAAGGGCTGGGCGCGGCGCGCGCGCGGATCGTCGCGGTGATCGGCCCCTGCATCGGACAGGCCAGCTACGAGGTGGCGGCGGACCTGCGCGACGCGGTGCTGGCGCGGGCTGCCGCCGATGCGCGCTTCTTCGCCGATGGCGCGCGGCCGGGGCGCTGGCAGTTCGACCTGCCCGGCTATTGCCTGGCGCGGCTGCACGCCGCCGGGGTGGGCCGGGCGGGCGCGCTCGGCCTCGACACGCTGGCGGAGGAGGCGCGCTTCTTCAGCCATCGCCGCCGCACCCTGGCTGGCGAGGGGCCGATCGGGCACCAACTCTCGGCCATCGCGCTGCCCTGAGGTAAGCACCCATGCCCTACATGGTGATGTTCCTGATGATGATCCTGCTGACCCTCATGGTCTCCTGTGCCCTCATCTGAGCGGATCGCGCGGCGGGGGCTGCTGGCGCTGCCGCTGCTGCTCGGCGCCTGCGCCGGGCTGCCGCAGCCCTTCCGCGGCAATCCGGGGACGGTGGCGCGGCGGCTGGCGCAGCCCCCCGGCTACCGCATCGCCGTGCCCCCGCCGGAGGCCGCGCTGCTGCCGGATGCCGAGGCCGGCCTGCTGGCCCGCGCCATGGCCGAGGCGCTGAAGGCGCAGGAGGTTCCGGCGGTGGCCGAGGAGGGCCTGCCGCTCGACTGGGTGCTGGACATCGCGGCAGAGCGCCAGGGCGCCAGCGTGCTGCCCCGCTTCGCGCTGCGCGATGCCGATGGAAGGCTGCTCGGCCAGCTCTCGGGCCGCGCGGTGCCGGCGCGCGACTGGGCCGCGGGGTCGGAAGCGGTGCTGCGCGCCAGCGCGACGGAGGCCGCGCCGCGCCTGGCGGAGCTGGTGGCCCGCGTGGACGCCACCCGCCGGACGGGGGATGAGCGCGCCAGCGGCCGCGTGGTGCCGGTGGTGCGGCTGCTGCCGGTGCGCGGCGCGCCGGGCGATGGCAACCGCAGCCTGACGGCGCGCATGGCGGAACGGATGGCCGCCCTCGGCCTGCTGGTGCAGGAGCAGGCGGAGGGCGCGGATTTCGCCGTGCAGGGCCGCGTGGACATGGCGCGCGCCGGGCGCGGGCTGCAGCGCGTGGAGATCGTCTGGGTCGTCTCCCGCCGCGACGGCGAGGATCTGGGCCGCGTGCTGCAGCTGAACGAGGTGCCGGCCGGCAGCCTGGACGGGCTCTGGGCCGATGTCGCCTTCGTGGTGGCGGAGGAAGCGGCCGGCGGCGTGCGGCAGGTGATCGCCAATGCCGGGGGCCTGCCGGCGGCGCCGGCCCCGGCGGCGGCCCAGCCGGCGGTTGCACCGGCGGCCGCGCCGGCGACCCCTGCGCGCGGCGCCCCGGCGCGGCCGCGCGGACGGGCACGGTGACCCGCCCGCAGCGCCGCGCGCGATGACGTTGCGGCGGCGCGCGGCGGGCATGCGCCCGGCTCATCGCGGCGCGATGGACACCCGATTGTCACGTTGCTATCCGGGCGGCGCCGACGGCGGCCCTGCCGCGGGCGGCGCGCAGGCTTCCCACGGGGTTCGGGCCGCATGAAGATCATCGCCTGCAACAGCAACCGCCCGCTGGCCGAGGCGGTGGCCGCGGCGCTCGGGATCCCGCTGACCCAGGCCTCCGTCCGGCGATTCGCCGACATGGAGATCTTCGTCGAGATCCACGAGAACGTGCGCGGCGAGGATGTCTTCGTCGTGCAGTCCACCAGCTACCCGGCGAACGACAACCTGATGGAGCTGCTGATCATGCTGGACGCGCTGCGGCGCGCCAGCGCGCGGCGCATCACGGCGGTGATCCCCTATTTCGGCTATGCGCGGCAGGACCGGAAGTCGGGCAGCCGCACGCCGATCAGCGCCAAGCTGGTGGCGAACCTGATCGTGGAAGCCGGCGCGCACCGCGTGCTGACGATGGACCTGCATGCCGGGCAGATCCAGGGCTTCTTCGACATCCCCGTCGACAACCTCTTCGCCGCGCCGCTGTTCTCCCGCGACATCCAGGAACGCTTCGCCGGGCGCGACCTGATGGTCGTCTCCCCCGATGTGGGCGGCGTGGTGCGCGCGCGCGCCATCGCGGCGCGGATCCACACGGACCTGGCCATCATCGACAAGCGCCGGCCTCGCGCCGGCGTGTCCGAGGTGATGAACGTGATCGGCGAGGTCGAGGGCCGGCACTGCATCCTGGTGGACGACATCGTGGACAGCGGCGGCACGCTGTGCAACGCGGCGGAGGCGCTGCTGAAGAACGGCGCCAAGTCGGCCAGCGTCTATGTCACGCATGGCGTCTTCTCGGGCGGCGCGGTGGCGCGCGTCGGCGCCGCGGCGCTCGAGACGATGGTGGTGACGGACAGCATCCTGGCGACGGAGGCCGTGCGCGTCAGCCGCAACATCAAGCAGCTGACCATCGCCAACCTGCTGGCCGAGGCGATGAAGCGCATCAGCGAGGAGAGCAGCGTCTCCTCGCTGTTCGAGTGAAGCCGGCGCTCAGCCCGGCGTGAACATCGGCACCGGCGGGCCGCCTTCCGCGCCGGTGCGGAACACCACGCGGACGCGCAGGCCGATGCGGATCTCCTCGAGCGCGCAGTCCACGATGTTGGTGAAGAGGCGCGGCCCCTCGTCCAGCTCCACCATCGCCGGCGCATAGGGCGGCGCGGTGCGCATCACGGTGAAGCTGTAGACCGTGCCGGTGCCCTGCGCGGCAACCAGCTCGACATGCGGCGACAGGGTGAAGGGCGAGGCGCCGCGCGGCGGGAAGAAATGCCGCCCCGTGTCGCGGCAGCGGCCGACCAGCAGCCGGCCCTCGGCGGCGGCGTCCCAGAAGGGGCGCGTGGTCGGGTCGGGGATCGGCGACTGGAAGACCCTGTCCATGCCGGTGCCGGTCATTCGATTCAGCCCTCCGGTGCTCGGCCGCGTCGTCCTTCGGGCGCCGCACCCTGCGCCCTCCGGTCATCGGATGACATCACGCGCGTTCCAGGATCAGCGTCGCGCTGCCGTGGCGGTGGCCGAGCAGCCCGCCGGTGCCATGCGCGAGCGCCAGCGCGCAATCCTTCACCTGCACGGCCGGGTGCGCTTCCCCGCGCAGCTGGCGCACCGCCTCGATCACCTTGGTGATGCCGCCGCGGTTGGCGGGGTGGTTGTTGCAGAGCCCGCCGCCATCGGTGTTGAAGGGCAGCTTCCCCACGCCGCTGATCAGGTTGCCGTCGGCGACGAAGCGCCCGCCCTCGCCCTTCGCGCAGAAGCCGAGGTCTTCCAGCTGGATCAGCACGGTGATGGTGAAGCTGTCGTAGATGCTGGCGTAGTCGATATCGGCGGGCGTGACGCCGGCCTCGGCGAAGGCGCGGGCGCCGCTGAAGCGCGCGCCGCTGAAGGTCAGGTCGTTGTATCCGCCGGCATGGGTCTTCACCGCCTCCCCGGTGCCGCGGACCGTGACCACGGGGCGCTTCAGGCTGCGGGCGATCTCCGGCCTGGTCACCACCAGCGCGCCGCCGCCATCGCTGATCACGCAGCAATCCAGGCGATGCAGCGGGTCGGCGACGAGGGGGGAATTCACCACCTCCTCCACCGTCACCACCTTGCGCAGCATCGCATGCGGGTTGTGCTGCGCGTGGTGGCTGGCCGCGACCTTGATCCAGGCGAGCTGTTCGCCGGTGGTGCCGAATTCGTGCATGTGGCGCATCGCGCACATCGCATAGGCGGCGGCCACCGTGCGGCCCATCGGGATCTCGAACGGGTCGTCGGGGATGGCGGGGTCCTGCCTGCGCGTCGCGGTGCCGGTGGCCTGGCCCTCGCTGCGCGGGCGGCCGGCGAGCGTGATGAGCGCGACGTCGCAGCGGCCGAGCGCGATCGCGGCCGTCGCATGGGCCACATGCGCCAGGTAGGAGCTGCCGCCGATATCCGTGCTGTCCACGTGCCGCAGGCGGTCCAGGCCGAGATACTCCGCCATGGAGAGCGGCCCCATGCCCGGCGCGTCGCCGGCGCAGAAATAGCCGTCCACGTCGGCGAGCGTCAGGCCGGCATCCTGCAGCGCGCCATACGCGACCTCGGCGTGCAGCTGCGCGGTGGAGGTATCGGGGGCCTTGCGGGTGGGGTGTTCGAAGGCGCCGGCGATGCAGGCGCGGCCGTTCAGGCTCATGGCGCGGGACGTTCTTCCGGTGTCGGCCAGGACCTTGGCCCGGGGCTGCCGGCGGGCGCAAGCCGGGGCATGCGGCGGCGGGCCGCGGCCGCTATAATGCGTTCGGAAAGGGCCGAGGAGGACGCAGCATGGACATCACGCCGCAGGAGGCGCTGAGCACGACGGGGGCCGCCGGCTACCTCTCGGGCTTCGGCAATTCCTTCGAGACGGAGGCGCTGCCGGGCGCGCTGCCGATCGGGCGCAATTCGCCGCAGCGCTGCGCCTATGGCCTCTATGCCGAGCAGTTGAGCGGCAGCCCCTTCACCGCGCCGCGCGCGAGCAACCAGCGGTCCTGGCTCTACCGCATCCGCCCGACCGTCGCGCATATCGGCCGCTTCGCGAAGGCGTCGCTGCCGCTGTGGGTCAGCGCGCCGGACACCGCGGCGCATGATCTGCCGATCCAGCCGCTGCGCTGGGACCCGATCCCGATCCCGGCCGATGGCCTGACCTTCCTGACGGGGATGCGCAGCATCACCACCTGCGGCGACGTCGCGGCGCAGACCGGCATGGCCACGCACATCGTCCTCGTCACGCGCAGCATGGAGGCGGAGAGCTTCTGGAACGCGGACGCCGAGATGATGGTGGTGCCCCAGCAGGGCGCCATGCGCTTCCGCACCGAATTCGGCGTGATCGACGCCGCCCCCGGCGAGATCTGCGTGATCCCGCGCGGGGTGAAGTTCAGGGTCGAAGTGACCGGGCCAACTCGGGCATATGTCTGCGAGAACTACGGCGGCGCCTTCACCCTGCCCGAGCGTGGGCCGATCGGCGCGAACTGCCTGGCGAACCAGCGCGACTTCCTCTCCCCCGTCGCGGCGTATGAGGATGTCGATGCGCCGCATCGCGTGACGGTGAAGTGGGGCGGCGCGTTCTGGACGACGGAGATCGGGCACAGCCCGCTCGATGTCGTCGCCTGGCACGGCAACTACGCGCCCTACAAATACGATCTGCGCCGCTATTCGCCGGTCGGGCCGGTGCTGTTCGACCACGCCGATCCCTCGATCTTCACCTGCCTGACGGCGCCGTCCGAGACGCCGGGCACCGCGAACATCGACTTCGTGCTGTTCCCCGAGCGCTGGATGGTGGCGGAGAACACCTTCCGCCCGCCCTGGTACCACATGAACCTGATGAGCGAGTTCATGGGCCTGATCTACGGCCAGTACGACGCCAAGCCGCAGGGCTTCGTCCCCGGCGGCTTCAGCCTGCACAACCAGATGCTGCCGCACGGGCCGGATGCGGAAGCCTTCGAGAAGGCGTCCGGCGCGGACCTCAAGCCGCACAAGCTGGAAGGCACCATGGCCTTCATGTTCGAGACGCGCTTCGCGCAGCGCGTCACCGCCCATGCCGCGACGCTGCCGCAGCGGCAGGACGGCTACGTCGAATGCTGGCAGGGCCTGCGCAAGATGTTCGACCCGACCCGGCGATGAGCATGATCGACCACACGCACGACCAGGCGGCGCGCAGCTTCGTCGCCTCGGCGAACGGGCACGCGGATTTCCCGATCCAGAACCTGCCGCTCGGCATCTTCGCCCCGCAGGGCGGCACGGCGCGGGCGGGCATCGCGATCGGGGAGATGATCCTCGACCTCGACGCGGTGCTGGCGGCGGGGCTGCTGGACGGCGCGGCCGAGGAGATGGCGGCGGCGGCGGAGGGTGGCGCGCTGAACGAGGCGCTGGCCCTCGGCGCCGGCCCGCGGCGCGCGCTGCGCCACGCCCTGTTCGCGCTGCTGTCGGAAGGCTCGCCGGAAGCGGCGCGCGTGCCGCACATGCTGCACGCGGCCGCCGATTGCACGCTGCTGCTTCCGGCGCGCATCGGCGACTACTCGGATTTCTACGCGGGCATCCAGCACGCCACCAATGTCGGCGCGCTGTTCCGCCCCGACACTCCGCTGCTGCCGAACTACAAGCACGTGCCGATCGGCTACCATGGCCGGGCGAGTTCGGTGGTGCCGTCGGGCACCGACTTCCGCCGCCCGCACGGCCAGCGCAAGCCCGCGACCGAGACGGCGCCGAGCTTCGGGCCCAGCCGCAACCTGGACTACGAACTCGAACTCGGCATCTGGATCGGCCCCGGCAATGCGCTCGGCGAGCCGATCCCGATCGCGCAGGCGGCCGACCATGTCGCGGGCTTCTGCCTGCTCAACGACTGGTCGGCGCGCGACATCCAGGGCTGGGAATACCAGCCGCTCGGGCCCTTCCTGGCGAAGAGCTTCTGCACCACCGTCAGTCCCTGGATCATCACGCCGGAGGCGATGGCGCCCTTCCGCGCACCGCAGCCCCCGCGGCCGGAGGGCGACCCAAGGCCGATGGATCACCTGTGGGACGAGGCGGACCAGGCGGGCGGCGCGCTCGACCTCGATCTGGAGGCCTGGCTGGAGACGCCGGGGCTGGCGGCGAAGGGGCTGCCGGCGCATCGCCTCACGCGCGGGACGGCGCTGGCGCTGTACTGGACGCCGGCGCAGCTCGTCGCGCATCACGCCAGCGGCGGCTGCAATCTGCAGCCGGGCGACCTGCTCGGCACCGGCACCATCTCCACCGCGGAGCCGGAGGGGTGGGGCTCGCTGCTCGAGATCACCCGCGGCGGCAGGCAGCCGGTCACGCTGCCGTCCGGCGAGGTGCGGCGCTTCCTGGAGGATGGCGATACGGTGGTGCTCGGCGCGCGCGCCCGGCGCGAGGGGTTTGCGGGCATCGGCTTCGGCGCGTGCCGTGGCGGCGTGACCGGGTGAGGCGGCGGCGCGTGCCCCGCCGGCCAGCATCCGCGCGGCGCCCCGGCTGCGCGCCGCGACCCATTCCAGGCAGCCACGAAGGAGACAGGGCGTGATGTTCGTCGCCGCCAACCGCTTCCGCGTCATCCCCGCCCATGCCGAGGCGTTCGAGCGCGCCTGGCTGACGCGGGAAAGCCACCTGCACGAGCTGGAGGGCTTCCTCGCCTTCCACCTGCTCAAGGGCCCGCAGGCGGAGGACCATATCCTCTATTCCTCCTTCACCCTCTGGGCCTCGCGCGCCGCCTTCGATGCCTGGACGCGGTCCGAGCAGTTCCGCCGCGCCCATGCCGGCGCGGGCGCGAGCAAGCCTGTCACGCTCGGCCCGCCGCAGTTCGAAGGCTTCGACGTGCTGCAGACCATCGCCGCGGCGTCCCCGGCGGCGGGTTGAGCCGGCCGGCGCGGGGCCTACAGCAGGTCGGCGCAGAACACGTCCTTCAGCGTCCCGAGCAGCGCCGCCACCCGGGGATCGGCGATGCGGTAGTGTATCGTCGTCGCCTCCCGCCGCGTCGCCACCAGCCCGTCGTCGCGCAGCTTCGCCAAGTGCTGCGACATGGCGGGCTGCGACAGGCCGACGCGTTCCGCCAGCCGGCCGACCGGCGCCTCCCCCTCCGCGATCAGGGTGCAGAGCACGAGCAGCCGTCGCTCATTGGCCAGCAGGCGCAGCATCGCCGCCGCCTCCCCGGCGCGGGCCTCCATCGCCTCGTCGAGTGTCAGCGCCGTCGCCATGCCTGTTCCATCCATGCGCGGCCCCGGTGCGGGGCGACCGCGCCAGCGTGCCGGTCCATATCTGCGCCGTCACTGACGTTTCAAGCGATTCGCCGGCTTCTCACGGCCGGTGGCCGGAGACGCGCGCGCCGGCTTCGGCGGGCAGGCGCAGCGCGCCGGGCACCGCGCCCAGCACGACCAGCCCTGCCACCAGGAAGGCGATGGAGAAGTCGCCCGCCGTCGCCTCCGCCCGGCCGGCCGCCATCCGCGTCACCTCCAGCACCAGCGAGCCGAGCACCACGCCGAGTGCCACGCCCAGCTGCTGCACCGTGCCCGACATGGCGGTGGCCGCGGAGAGTTTCGCCGGCGGCACATCCGCGAAGGACAGGGTGTTGAGCGCCGTGAAGTGCAGCGACCGCGCCAGCCCGCCGGCCGCCAGCACCAGGAACACGGCGCCGATCGGCCAGGCCGGCGTGAAGGCCGCGCAGATCGCCACGCCCGCCGCCGCCAGCACGCCATTGACCGCCAGCGTCATGCGGAAGCCGAAGCGCCGCAGCACCGGGCGGACCACCGGCTTCATCGCGAAGGCGCCCAGCGCGGTGGCGAAGGTGACCATGCCGCTCTGCGCGGCCGAAAGCCCGAAGACCAGCTGCAGCTTCAGCGGCAGCAGGAAGGGCAGCGCCCCCGCCCCGGCGCGGAACAGCGTGCCGGAGACGGTCGGCATGCCGAAGGTCGGGATGCGCAGCAGCGCCAGGTCCACCGCCGGCCGCGCCGCGCGCCGCGAATGCCGCACCGCCAGCGCCCCGATGCCGAGCCCGAGCCCGAGCAGCGCCGGCGGCGCGAAGGCCGGCAGGATGCCGCGCCCCAGCGTCTCGAGCCCCGCCATCAGCAACGCCAGCGCCAGGCCCCACAGCGTCAGGCCCCGCGCATCCAGCGGCCCGGGGTCCTGCGGCTCCACCTCCGGGATGAAGCGCCAGACCAGCAGCAGGCCGAGCAGGCCGACCGGCACGTTGATCCAGAACACCGCGCGCCAGGAGACGAGGTCGGTGAGCAGGCCGCCCACCGGCGGGCCCATCACGGGCCCGAGCAGGCCTGGCATGGTCAGCCAGGTCATCGCCGTCAGCAGTTCCTCCTGCCGGACGCGGCGCAGCAGCAGCAGCCGGCCGACGGGCACCATCATCGCCCCCCCGATCCCCTGCAGCACCCGCGCCGCGACCAGGCTGCCGAGCCCCTGCGAGAGGCCGACCAGCGCGGAAGCGCCGGAGAAGACCAGGATCGCCAGCATGAACACCCGCCGCGCCCCGAACCGGTCCGCCACCCAGCCGGAGACCGGGATGAAGACGCAGAGCGCGACGAGGTAGGAGGTGATGGCGACCGAGAGATGCACCGGATCCTCGCCGAGGTCCCGCGCCATGGCCGGCAGGGCGGTGGCGACGACGCTGGCGTCGAGGTTCTGCATGAACAGCGCGCTGGCGACGATCGCCGCGATGGCGCGCGGATCGGTCGCGGCGCTCATGCCTCGCGCGCCATCTCGCGCAGCCGCGCGCGCTGGATTTTCGGGCCGTTCGGCCCGTCCGTGGTGGGGAAGGCGTCCAGCGCGACGATGCGCCCCGGGACCTTGAAGCGCGCCAGCCGCGCCGCGCAGACGGCCAGCAGCGCAGCCGCGTCGAAGCCGGGGCCCGGGATGACGAAGGCGATGGCGCGGCCCTCGGCCTCCACCACCTGCGCGGCCGCGACGCCGGGCTGGGCGCCGAGGAACGCCTCGATCTCCTCCGGCGCGACCAGGAAGCCGCCCAGCCGCAGCGCGTCGCCGCGCCGCGTCAGGAAGCCGAAGCCGCCGGCCGGCTGCGCCCCGGCCAGGTCGCCGCTGCGGAACCAGCCGTCCTCGGTCCGCGCCCGCGCGGTGGCGGCCTCGTCGCCCAGGTAGCGGTCGAACAGCGAGGGGCCGCGCAGCAGCAGCTCGCCATCCGGCGCGATCGCGAAGCCGGCCTCCGCGCTGGCCAGCGTGCCGCCGCCGGTCGCGGCGTGCGGGCCCGCGGGGTCCTGCAGGGCGAACAGCGCTTGCGCCTCCGAACTGCCATAGACGCCGCGCGCGGCGAGGCCCAGCGCGGCGGAGGCCGCCATCACCCGCTCCGCCTGCCCGTGGAAACTGGCGAAGCCGGTGAAGGCGAAGGGCGCGTAGGCGCGCCGGCCGGCGGCCTCGGCGAGCTTCAGCAGCAGATCGTCGCCGCCGAGCAGGTGGGTGACGCGCCGCGCGCGGATCAGCGCATCGGCGGCCGACGCGTCGAACCTCTCCTGCATCAGGATGGCGGCGCCGCCGGCCAGCGCCGCCAGCGCGCCCGACAGGCCGAAGGTGCCGCAGAGCGGCACGACGGCCAGGAAGGCCGCCCCCGGCGCAGCCGTGCCGATGCGCGCCGCGACATCCTGCGCGTGGTGCGCCAGGCTGCGCTGCCGGTGCAGCACCAGCTTCGGCCCGGCGGTGGTGCCGGAGGTGGTGAAGGTCGCCGCCTCCGCCTCCGGCGTGGCGAGGTCCGGCGCCTCCGCCGCGGCGGCGAGCCGGGCGAGCGGCAGCACCGGCAGGCCGGCCAGCCGCCCCTCCCCCATCCCGTCGGCGCCGATGGCGAAGCGCAGGCTGGCGCGGGCCTCGGGCGGGACATCGGCCAGCACGGCGCCATCGGCGGCGGCGAAGTCGCGCGCGACCGCGATGGCGGCGGGGCGGGCGCGGGCCAGCAAGGGCCCGATCTCGGCAGCGCGGAAGCGGGTGTTGAGCAGCACCGCGCAGCCGCCGCGGCGGGCCAGCGCCAGCAGCAGCAGCGGCAGCGCCGGGCGGTTGGGCAGGAACAGCGCGACGCGGTCGCCAGGGCCGATGCCCTGCGCGGCCAGCCCGCCGGCCAGGCGGCGGACCTGCGCGGCGGCGGCGGCCCAGCCCAGGCCATCGAAGGCGGGCGCCTCCGGCCGGCGGGCGGCGGTGGCCTCCAGCAGGGCGGTCAGGGTGGCGGCGCTCGGGGCGGACATCTGCGCGCATGATGGGCCGCGCCCGCGCGGGACGGAACCCGGGGCGGCGCGGGGCCGGGGCGTCGCGGCCGCGGGGCCGCGCCACCAGCACCGCGGCCGCGGGGCCGCGCCACCAGCACCGCGGCCGCGGGGCCGCGCCACCAGCACCGCAGCCGCGAGGCCGCGCCATCCGGACCAAGGCCGAGAGGCCGCCCCATCCGCACCGCGCCGGCCGAGGCCTCGCCGGCCACCCCAGGCCGGCCCGCCGCCACGGGGCTTGCCGCGCGCGCCAGCCCCGCGCAGGCTCCGCGCCCACATTTGGGAGGAACCCCAGCTGAGCCCGCATCCGCTCGACGCGCTGCTGCGCCCGGCCTCGATCGCCATCGTCGGCGCCTCGGACGATCCGGTGCGGATCGGCGGCCGGCCGCTGGCCTATCTCCAGGCGCGCGGCTTCGCGGGGCGCATCCTGCCGGTCAACCCGAACCGCGCCACGGTGCAGGGCCTGCCCGCCTTCCCCGATGTCGCGTCCCTGCCCGAGGTGCCGGAGGCCGCGATCATCGCCATCCCCGGCGAGGGCGCGGTCGAGGCGGTGCGCGAACTGGCCGCGCGCGGCTGCCGGGCGGGCATCGTCTTCACCGCGGGTTTTGCGGAAGTGGACGCGGCGGGCGCGGCGATGCAGGACCGCCTGGTCGCCGCGGCGCGGGAAGGCGGCATGCGCCTGGTCGGGCCCAATTGCCTCGGCCTGTTCAACGCCGCGCTCGGCTATTTCCCGATCTTCTCGGCCAGCTTCGAGAATGGCTGGCCGGTTGCCGGGCGCGTCGGCATCGTCTCCCAATCGGGCGCCTTCGGCACGCACCTGTTCGCGGCGGCGCGCGACCGCGGCATCGGCACGCCCGTGCTGGTCACCACCGGCAACGAGGCCGACCTGCAGGTGGCCGACATCATCGCCTGGATGGCCGCGAGCGAGGAGGTGGAGGTCATCGCCGCCTATGCCGAGGGCATCCGCGACGGCGCGCGCTTCGTCGCCGCGCTGGAAGCCGCGCGGCGCGCGCGCAAGCCGGTGGCGCTGATGAAGGTCGGCCGCAGCGCGCTGGGCGAGGCGGCGGCGCGGTCCCACACCGCCTCCATCGCCGGCGACGACCGCGTGGTGGACGCGGTGCTGGCCGAGTTCGGCGTGCACCGCGCGCGCACCACCGAGGAACTGCTCGACATCGCCTATGTCGCCCAGAAGCGCATCTACCCGGCGCGCAACACGCTCGGCGTGGTGACGATCTCGGGCGGCGTCGGCGTGCTGATCGCGGATGCCGCCGAAGCCGCCGGGCTGGCGATGCCGGAGATGCCGCAGCACGCGCAGGCGGCGCTGAAGGCCCTGGTGCCCTTCGCCGCGCCGCGCAACCCGGTGGATTGCACGGCGCAGGCCTTCAACGACCTGTCGGTGGCCGGCCGCTTCGCGGAGAGCATGGCGGCGGATGGCGGCTACGCCAGCCTGATCGGCTTCTTCACGCAATGGGGCGCCAGCCCCTCCATCGCGCCGCGGCTGCGCGCCGAGCTGAAGGCGGTGCTGGACCGCCACCGGGACCGGCTGTTCGTGATGTCGATCCTGGCCCCCGTCGAGCGCGTGCGGGAATGGGAGGCGGATGGCTTCCTGGTGATGGAGGACCCGTCCCGCGCCGTCGTCGCGCTCGCCGCCATGGGCCGCTTCGGCGAAGCCTTTGTCCGGGACCCCGCCCCGGCGGTGGCGATCGCGCCCGTCGCGCTGCCCGCCACCGCGCCGAACGAGGCGGAGGCCAAGCGCCTGCTGGCCGCGGCCGGCATCGCGGCGGTGCCGGAGGAAGGCTGCGCGACCGCCGACGACGCATTGGCCGCCGCGCGCCGCATCGGCTTCCCGGTGGTGGCCAAGCTTCTCTCGCCCGACATCCTGCACAAGAGCGAGATCGGCGGCGTGCTGCTCGGCCTGGCGGATGAGGAGGCGCTGCGCGCCGGCTTCGCCACTCTGCTCGATCGCGCCGCGCGGCGCGCGCCGGGCGCGCGCGTCGATGGCGTGCTGGTGGCGCGCCAGGTGACGGGCGCGGTCGAGATGGTGGTGGGCGTCATCCGCGACCCGGTCTTCGGACCCGTCGCGATGGTCGGCCTCGGCGGCGTCTTCGTCGAGGTCTTCCGGGATGTCGCCTTCGCCCGCTGCCCGCTGGACGAGGCGGCCGCGGAACGCCTGGTGCGAAGCCTGCGCGGCTTCCCGCTGCTGGACGGCGCGCGCGGGCGGCCGCGCGCCGACATCGCTGCGCTGTGCCGGGCGCTGGCGGCGCTGTCGCGCTTCGCGGTCGCCGCCGGGCCGCGCCTGGCCTCGGCCGAGGTCAACCCGCTGCTGGTGCTTCCCGAGGGCCAGGGCGCCTTCGCCGCGGACGCCGTGCTGGAACTGGCCTGCGCGGAGCCGGCCGCGTGATCGACCCCGCGCGCCTGCTGGCCTTCCCGATCCCGGAGGTGCGCCAGCGCCTGCGCTGGCAGGATGCGGCGCTCTATGCGCTGAGCCTCGGCTGCGGGCAGGACCCGCTGGATGCGCAGGATCTGCGCTTCGTGCAGGAAGGCCCCGCGATGCGGGCGCTGCCGATGATGGCCGTGGTGCTCGGCTATCCCGGCTTCTGGCTCGGCGATCCCGCGACGGGCGTGGATGCGCTGCGCCTGGTGCATGGCGAGCAGGCCATGGCGCTGCACGCGCCCCTGCCGGTGGAGGGCGAGGTGATCGGCCGCTCGCGCGTGACCGGCCTGGTCGATCGCGGCGCGGGCAAGGGCGCGATCCTCTACGTGGAGCGCGTGATCGAGGATGCCGCCACCGGCGCGGCGCTTGCCACCCTGTTGCAGACGGTGGTGCTGCGCGGCGATGGCGGCTTCGCCCAAGGGCAGGCAGTTGCGTCCGGCCCGGTGCGCCCGCCGGCGCCGATGCCGGACGGCCCGCCGGCGATCGTGCTGGACCTGCCGACGCGCCCGGAGGCCGCGCTGCTCTATCGCCTGAACGGCGACCACAACCCCCTTCACAGCGACCCGGGCGTCGCCGCCGCGGCGGGCTTCCCGCGGCCGATCCTGCACGGGCTCGCGACCTTCGGCGTGGTGGGGCGCGCGCTGCTGCGCGCGGTCTGCGGCGGCGACCCGGCGCGCTTCGGCGCGATGGAATGCCGCTTCTCCGCCCCCGTCTTCCCGGGCGAGACGATCCGCACCGAGATCTGGCCCGACGGCCAGGGCGGCGCCGCCTTCCGCGCGCGAGCGGCGGAGCGCGACGTGGTGGTGGTGGGCAACGGCTTGTTCCGCCCCGCGCCGATGGCTATGCCCGCCCCGTCCAGGGACCAGGCCGCATGATCGACAAGATCGTCCACTCCATCGCCGAGGCGCTGGCCGGCGTGCGCGATGGCGCCACCGTGCTGATGGGCGGCTTCGGCGCCGTCGGCCAGCCGGACGAGCTGATCGAGGGGCTGATCGAGCAGGGCGCGCGCGACCTCACCGTCGTCGCCAACAACGCCGGCGCCGGGCGCGTGGGCCTCGCGAAGCTGATGGAAGCGGGGCGCGTGCGGAAGATCATCTGCTCCTTCCCCCGCTCCGCCGGCAGCGTCGTGTTCGAGGAGCTGTACCGCGCCGGCAAGCTCGAGCTGGAGATCGTGCCGCAAGGCACGCTGGCCGAGCGCATGCGCGCCGCCGGCGCCGGCATCCCCGCCTTCTTCACGCCGACCGGCGCCGGCACGAAGCTGGCGCATGGCAAGGAAGTGCGGGAGTTCGACGGCCGCCCGCATGTCATGGAACATGCGCTGAAGGGCGATGTCGCGCTGGTGGAAGCGTGGGAGGCCGATCGCTGGGGCAACCTGACCTATCGCGAGAGCGGCCGGAACTTCAACCCGGTGATGGCGATGGCCGCCGAGCTGACGGTGGCGCAGGTGCACCACATCCGCGACCTCGGCGAGATCCCCGCCGACGGCATCCACACCCCCGGCATCTTCGTCAACCGTGTGGTCCGCGTCGCCCGCGGCCATCCCTGGAGCTGACGCCCATGTGGAACCGCACCCGGATGGCCGCGCGCGTGGCGCAGGACATCCCCGAAGGCTGGTTCGTCAACCTCGGCATCGGCATCCCCACCATGGTCGCCGACCACGTGCCGCCCGACCGCGAGGTGATCCTGCATTCCGAGAACGGCATCCTCGGCATGGGCCCCGCGCCGGCGCCGGATGCGGTGAACCCCTGGCTGGTCAATGCCGGCAAGCAGCCCGTCACGCTGCGCCCGGGCGGCAGCTTCTTCCACCACGCCGACAGCTTCGCCATGATCCGCGGCGGGCATATCGACCTCTGCGTCCTCGGCGCCTTCGAAGTGGCGGAGAACGGCGACATCGCCAACTGGGCGACCAGCGAGAACGACAGCGCGCCGGCCGTCGGCGGCGCGATGGACCTCGCCGCCGGCGCCAAGCGGCTCTGGGTGGTGATGGAGCACACCACGAAGGACGGCGCGCCGAAGCTGGTGGGCCGCTGTTCCTACCCGCTGACCGCGATGGCCGCCGTGCAGCGCGTCTACACCAACCTGGCCGTGCTGGACGTCGTCGCAGGCCGCGGCTTCGTGGTGCGGGAGATCGTGCCGGGCCTGTCGCTGGCCGAGCTACAGGCGAAGACCGCGGCGCCGCTGCACGCCGACGCCTGACCATGCGCGTCCACGAAACCCGCGCCGGCGGCGTGCTGACGCTGACGCTGGACTACCCGGAACGCCGCAACGCGCTGGCCCTTCCGCTGCGCGAACGCCTGCACGAGATCCTGGACGCCGCCCAGGCCGACGCCGCCATCCGCGCCATCGTTATCACCGGCGCTGGCGGCAGCTTCTGTTCCGGCGGCGACATCTCCGGCATGGATGTGCGCGACGCGGAGGGCGGGCTGGAGCGGATGCGCCGCACCCACCGCCTGATCCGCCTGATGGTCGCCGGGCGCCTGCCCCTCGTCGCGGCGGTGGAGGGCTGGTGCGTCGGCGCCGGGCTCTCGCTCGCCTGCGCCTGCGACACCATCGTCGCGGCGGACGACGCCCGCTTCATGGCCGGCTTCCACAAGGTGGGGCTGGTGCCCGATCTCGGCCTGCCCTTCACCCTGCCCGCCCGCATCGGCGCCGGCCGCGCCCGCCAGGTCTTCCTGCACGGCACGCACCTGGATGCGGCGGAGGCGGCGCGGATCGGCCTCATCGACCATGTCGTGCCCAAGGGCAGCGCGCTGGCGAAGGCGACCGCGCTGGCGGAGTTCCTTGCCGCCCAGGCGCCGCTGCCGATCGCGCTGACAAAGCAGATGCTGGCCGCCGACCTGGACCGCGCGCTGGAACAGGAACGGCACTTCCAGGTGCAGTGCTTCCTCTCGGCCGACCACGCCGAGGGCAAGGCCGCCTTCCTGGCCAAGCGCGACCCCGATTTTCGCCGCCGTTGACGCCCCCGCGCCGCGGCAACACCATCCCCGTCGCATCCGGGGGGACCGCGTGACGATGACCGAGCTCTGGCGCCTCTCCGCCACCGAGACCGCCGCCCTGGTGCGCGCGCGCCAGGCCAGCGCGACGGAGGTCGCGCAATCCGCCCTCGCGCGCCTCGACGCCGCGAACCCCGCCCTCAACGCCGTGGTGGACCACCGCCCCGAGGAAGTGCTGGCCGAAGCCGCGCGCCTCGACGCCGCCATCGCCCGCGGCGAGGATCCGGGTCCCCTGGCCGGCGTGCCCGTCACCATCAAGGTCAACGTGGACCAGGCCGGCTTCGCCACCACCAACGGCCTGCGGCTGCAGAAGGACCTGGTGGCCAAGGCCGACAACCCGATGGTGGCGAACCTGCGCCGCGCCAGCGCCGTGGTGCTCGGCCGCACCAACACGCCCGCCTTCAGCCTGCGCTGGTTCTGCCGCAACTCGCTGCACGGGCACACCAGGAACCCGTGGAACGCCGCCATCACCCCGGGCGGGTCCTCCGGCGGCGCGGCGGCGGCCACGGCGGCAGGCATCGGCGCCATCGGGCACGGCACCGATATCGGCGGGTCCATCCGCTACCCGGCCTATGCCTGCGGCATCCACGGCCTGCGCCCGACCCTCGGCCGCGTGCCGGCCTGGAACGCGACGGGGGCCGACCGGCACATCGGCGGCCAGCTGATGGCCGTCTCCGGCCCGCTGGCGCGCACCATCGCCGATCTCGGCCTGGCCTTCGCCGCCATGGCCGCGCGCGACATCCGCGAGCCCTGGTGGACGCCCGTGCCGCTCTCCCTGCCCGCCGTCCCGAAGCGCGCCGCGCTCTGCATCCGCCCCGAAGGCCTGGCGACCGTGCCGGAGGTGGAAGCCGCGCTCCGCGACGCCGCAAGCCGACTGGAAGCCGCCGGCTGGACGGTGGAGGAAACACCCCTGCCGCCGCTGCGCGAACCCGCGCGCATCCAGGCGATGCTCTGGCTCGCCGAGAGCCGCCGCGGCGCCAACCGCGCCATCGCCGCCGAAGCCGACCCCGACGCCAGCTTCGTCTACGCCCAGATGGAAGCGCTCTGCCCCGAACCGGACCTCGCCGCCTTCATGGACGGGCTGCAGGCCCGCGCCACCTTCCTCCGCCAGTGGATGGAATTCTTCGAGATCTACCCCCTCGCCCTCTGCCCGGTCTCCGCCGAACTGCCCTTCCCCGACCAGCTCGACGTGCAAAGCCCGGACGCCTTCCGCCGCGTGATGGAAGCCCAACTCACCCAGGTCGGCCTGCCCCTGATGGGCCTGCCCGGCCTGACCGTGACCACCGGCCTCGTCGGCCAGACCCCCGTCGGCGTGCAACTGCTGGCGGGCCGCTACCGCGAAGACATCCTCCTCGACGCCGGCGCCGCGATCGAGGCGGGCGGGGTGCCGGCGACGCCGGTGTGACGGGTGGCGGGTTGCGCTGGTGGCTCTCGGGAGGGCTCCGCCCTCCCGAACCCCCCGCCGGGGGGCGTGGCGCCCCCCGGACCCCGCCGTGAGTTTTTCAGTCGCTTTGCGGGGAGGGGGCGTGGCGCACCCGTTCCGCGCGTGCGCCCGCGCCGCCCCCTCCCCGCAAAGCGACCAAACTGATGGGGGTCGAGGGGCCTCAGGCCCCTCGCGGATGGGGTACGGGGAAGGCGGAGCCTTCCCCGGGCCACCAGCGCCACCCGCGCACCCGTCACCCCCGGCGCAGCAGTGCCCGCACCACCTCGGCCGTGCCCTGGTGGCGGGGGCCTTCGTCCAGGTGGACGGTGCCTTCCAGCAGTTCCAGCACCTCCAGTTCGCCGAACAGGTCTTCCACCAGGCTTCGCGACCACAGCAGGGCGGGGTCCTTGGGTCCGCCGGAGCGGCGGCCCTGCTGGGCCGGGGTGAAGCATTCCAGTGCCAGCAGCCCGCCCGGGGCCAGGCTGCGCAGCGCGCCGGCGGCGGCGGCGGCGCGGTCGGCGGGCGGCAGGTGCAGGTAGATCCAGGCGACGAGGTCGAAGCCGCCCGGCGGGTAGTCCCAGGCGGCGGCGTCGGCCACCACCGTGGCCAGCGTCACGCCGCGGGCTTCGGCCAGGCGCGCCGCCTTGGCCATGCCGATGGCCGACCAGTCGAGCGCCGTCACCACCAGACCCTGCTGCGCCAGCCAGACGCCGTTGCGGCCTTCGCCGTCGCCCAGCGCCAGGGCGCGCATGCCTGGCGCGATCCAGGGGCGCAGGCCTTCCAGGTAGCGGTTCGGCGCTTCCCCGAACTGGAAGTCGCCCGAGGCATAGCGTTCGTCCCAGGCCAGCGAGGTGCTCATGCGGCGGGTTCCGTCGGTGTGGCGGCGCCGGGCGCCCAGCCGGGCGGGGCGAGTTCGAAGCCGGCGAAGTCGAAGGCCGGGCTGACGGTGCAGGACACCAGGCACCAGCCCGGCCCGGCCGGCCGTGCCGCCTGCCACCAGCCGGCCGGCACCACCCCGATCAGCGACTGCCCGGCGCCGAGGCCCGGGCCGAGGGCGATCTCGGTCACTGGTCCGCTGGCGTCCGGTGCCAGGGACAGCAGCAGCGGCGCGCCGCCCTGCCACAGCCAGAGTTCCGCCGCGTCCACCCGGTGCCAATGGCTGCGCGCGCCGGCCTCCAGCAGGAAGTGGATGGCGGTGCCGGCGCCGCGGCCGCCCCCGGGCGGCGTGTCGCGCCAGACCTCGCGGTAGTGCCCGCCTTCGGGATGGGGCGAGAGGCCGAGCGCGGCGATGATGGCGGCGGCCGGCAGGGCGGGGTCGCGCAGGTCGGGCAGGCCGGCCTCGCGCCGCCCGGGCGCGCCGGGATCGGGCCGGCCCGCCGCGCGGGGATCGCGCGCCGCGCCGGCGCCGGGCGGATGCGGCACGCCGGGCTCGCGCGGGTCCGCCATCAGGCCGCCGGCGGCGCGGTGCGGGCCAGCGGCGGCAGCTTCGACACCTCGGCGAACCAGGCGGCCAGCCGCGGATGTGCCTCCCGCCAGGGCTCGTGCGCGAAGCGGAAGTCGAGGTAGCCCAGCGCGCAGCCCGCCGCGATCGCGCCGATGTCCGAAAGCCCATGCGGCGGCGCGGCTTCCAGCACCGCGAGGCCGCGCTCGATCGCCGCCTTCTGCCGCGCGAGATACGCCTCCACCGGCTGCCCGCCGAGCATCCGGCGCGCCACGGCGGCGTCCATGATGCCGTCCGCCAGCGCGTGCATGGTCGACACGCGCAGCCAGTTGTGGGTGCCGGAGGTGGGGAACAGCGAATTCGCCTCCCCGATCGTGTCCAGGTATTCGCAGATCACCGGGCTGTCGAAGACCGGCGTGCCGTCATCGGTGACCAGGCAGGGGATCTTGCTGAGCGGGTTGGTGGCCAGCAGGTCCTCGGGCGAGACGTGCGGGTTGGTCGCGACCAGTTCGATCCGGTCCTCGATCCCCCGCGCGATGGCGCAGGCCATCACCTTGCGGACATAGGGGCTGGCGGGGGAGTGGTGCAGCTTCATCGGCATGGTCCCAGGGGCGCCCGGTTGGCTCGGGGCGCGCGGGCGGGGCCGGGCGGCCCGCCTGCGCGCCGGGCGGTCAGCCCGGGGGCCGGGCCGGGCCCGCGTGGCGCGGAGAGGCTTCGCGGCGGCGCATCGGCGCTCCGCCCGCCGTCGCGGCCGGGGCGCTCACCGGAAATGGTTCTTCGCCTCGCGCCGCGCCCGGAATTCCTCCAGGTCGCGGGCGCGCAGGAAGGGGTTGGCGGCCATCTCCTGCGCCAGCGTGGTCGGCACGGTCGGGCGGCCCGCGGCGCGCAGCGCGCCGGCGGCTTCCGCCTCGGCCCGCAGCGCCTTGTTCTCGGGGTCGATCGAGAGAGCGAAGCGGGCGTTCGATTCGGTGTATTCATGGCCGCAGCACAGCCGCGTGTTGGGCGGCAGCCGGGCGATCCGCCTGAGGGAGGCATAGAGTTGCTCCGTTCCCCCATCCTCGAGCGGCCGCCCGCAGCCCAGCGCGAAGACGATGTCGCCGCACAGCAGGATGTGGTCGGGCGCGAAGTGGAAGGCGATGTGGCCGCTGGTGTGGCCGGGCAGGTGCAGCACCCCGGCCCGCGCCGCGCCGAAGGCCACGCTGTCGCCCTCCGCCACCGACTGGTCCAGCTTCGGCAGGCGGTGCGCGTCCATCGCCGCGCCGACCACGCGCGCCGCGGGGAAGCGCGCCTTCAGCTCCGCCACGCCCGCGACGTGGTCGCCGTGATGGTGCGTCAGCAGGATCAGGTCGAGCCGCCCGCCGGCTTCCTCCACCGCCGCGATGGCGGGCGCGGCCTCGCCGGGGTCGCAGACGGCGACCGCGCCGGTCGGGCCGTCCTTCAGCAGCCAGAGGTAGTTGTCCGACAGGCAGGGCACCGCCTCCACACGCACCGACATCGCGGCCTCCCTCATCGCCCGGGCCGTCCAAAGCGCGGCCCGTCGGGACTATATCACCCGGCATGACGACCGAGGTCCACGGGCTCAGCGCCTTCTATGGCACCGCCGGCGGGCAGGTCGCTGCGCGGCTGGTCGCGGCGCGGCTGGCGGCGCTGTGGCCGCGCCTGCCCGGGCAATCGGTGCTCGGCGTCGGGCATGCCGCGCCCTTTCTCGGCCTGTGGCGGGCGGAGGCGCGGCGCTGCATCGCGCTGGCCTCCGCGCAGCTGCACGAGATGCCGGCCGCCTGGCCCGACGCGCCCGCCCCCTGCGCGACGCTGCTGGCCGAGGACGCCCACCTGCCCTTCCCCGACCGCAGCTTCGACCGGGTGCTGCTGGTGCACGGGCTGGAAGCGGCGGAGAACGCGCGGCGCCTGCTGCGCGAGGTCTGGCGCGTGCTGGCCGATGACGGAAGGGTGATCCTGGTGGTGCCCAACCGGGTGGGGATGTGGGCGCATCTGGACCGCACGCCCTTCGGCCATGGCCAGCCCTATTCGCGCGGCCAGCTGGAGAGGCTGCTGGCGCGGCACCTGTTCCGCGCCGAGCGGCGGGAAGCGGCGCTGTTCGTGCCGCCCTACGGGCTCGGCCGGCTGGGGCGCTCGGCGGCGGGGTTCGAGAAGGCGGGCCGCCTGGTCTGCCCGCGGCTGGCCGGGGTGATCATCCTGGAGGCGGCGAAGGACCTGTTCGCCGCGGTGCCGACCGGGACGGTGCGGGTCGCGCGGCGGGCGCTGGCGGGGCAGGCGGCCTGAGGCGGGGCGGCGTAAGTCGTGACTTGCAGCCGCCGCCGGCGGCTGAGGCGCCGAATGGCGCCCGCCGCGAGTGCGGCGAGCCAAGCGCAGCGCCGGCGCCTGAGGGGAAATGCGTCAGCATTTCCGCCGGTCGGTATGAGGCGGGGCGGCGGCGCGTCGCCGGCGCGCGGCACGGCCGGCCGCGCCGCGCTCAACCGCCGCTTCACCGATTCCGTGGCAGGTCTCGGGCATGGACGCCCTGCCCCAGACCGCCGCCCTGCACCCGCCCGGCCTGCCGGAGGCGCTGTCCGCCGCGCTCGACCCGCGCTTCGCCGAGCTGCGCGCCTTCCTCGACCGCCGCATCGCCGAGCTGAGCGCCGAGGTGCATGCCAGCGCGGAGCTGGCCGACATGGGCGAGGAGCGGATCAGCGGCGAGATCGCCCGCATCCACGACCAGATCGGCCAGCTGGTCGCGCTGCCCGCCGCCGCCACGCGCAACAGCGGCCTGGAGCTGGAGGCGGTGGTGCGGGTGACCGAGGCCGCGGCGAACACCATCCTGGAAGCCGCCGAGGCGATCCAGGAGTGGATCGAGGGCGGGCGGGACCCGGCGACCGCCGGCGCGATCGTCGATCGGGTGAACGCGATCTTCGAGGCCTGTTCCTTCCAGGACCTGACCGGCCAGCGCATCCGCCGCGCCATCCAGCACCTGCAGCAGGTCGAGACCATGCTGGAAGGGCTGATGCCCGCCGGCGCCGCCGCCGCCCCCGCCAAGCCGCGCGTGGAGGTGAAGACAGCGCTGCGCACCGTGGAGGCGCCGGCCGCCTCGGCCGACATGGCGCAGGCCGAGATCGACGCGCTGCTGAACGGGTAGCCGCCGCCCTCGCCCGGGGCGGCCCCCGGAGGCATGAGGTGCGGAAGGCCGCCGCCAGCCTGGCGGGGCCGCCCGAAGGCGAAGCTCCCCTTCGGCCGCTTCCCGGTTCCGGCACCCGTCAGCAGAAATGCGCGCCGCGCGTCTCCACCGGCACGGCGTAGAGCGACTGGCTGGCGGTCATGAACAGGATGTTCCGCCGCGTGCCGCCGAAGCAGACATTGGAGCAGATCTCCGGCAGGCGGATCAGCCCGATGCGTTCGCCGTTCGGCGCGAAGACATGCACGCCGTCATACCCCTCCCCCACCCAGCCGGCGGAGGACCAGAGGTTGCCGGCCTCGTCGGTGCGGATGCCGTCGGCCATGCCGGCGCGGCCTTCCAGCGTCATGTCGGCGAAGACGCGCGGGTTGCGCAGGCGGGGGCCGTCGACGTCGAAGGCCCAGATGACGCGCCGCGCCTCCGGGTAGTGGCTGGCGCCGGTGTCCGCGACGTAGCAGGTGCGGTAGTCGGGGGAGAAGCACAGGCCGTTGGGCTTGAAGGGCTCGTCGGCGACCTTGGTGACCTGGCCCGACTGCGCGTCGATTCGCCAGATCGCCTCCTTGATGAAGGGGCGGGGGGAATTGGCGGATTCCGCCACGCGCTCGCCTTCGTAGTTCATCAGCGCGCCGTAGCCGGGATCGGTGAACCACAGGCTGCCATCGTCGGGGCGCACCACGCCGTCATTCGGCGCATTGAACGGCCCGTCCGGCCCGCGTGCCGCGAGCACCGTGACGCGGCCGCCCGGTTCGTAGCGCACCACGTCGCGATGCAGGTGGCGGAAGGCGATGTGGCGACCTTCCCGGTCGAAGGTGTTGCCGTTGGAGAAGCCGGAGGGGCTGCGGAAGCGGCGGCTGACCTTCATGTCCTCTTCCGTCAGGCGCAGCGCCTCGTCGGCCGGGATGTCGGACCAGATCAGGAAGCGCCCCGTCGCGTGCCAGGCCGGGCCCTCGGCCCATTGCATCCCGGTGTGCAGGCGGCGGATCGCGCTGTTGCCGAGCACGGCGCGGAAGCGGCGCGGGTCGAGGGTGACGATGTCCGGGTCCGGGTAGCGCTGCGGCGGCGCGTCATCCCCGAAGCGGCGCTGCGCGAGGGCGGGCATGGCGGCCAGCGCCGCGGCGCCGGCGAGCAGGCCGCGGCGGGCCAGGTGTGGATGGGTCATTCTGCCGGTCCTCCCTCGGCCCGCGTTGGGACCGAGGGGAAAGGCTGCCACACGCGATGGTTGTGGTGGCTACACGGGGGCGTGAAGGGTGGCGTCGCGATGATGTGCCGGCGCGTCGCCCGCCTGGCCACGCCGCGGCCTCGTCATGCTATGTGGCAGACGCGTGCCACACCGGCCGGGCTCGGGACGACGGGTGATGAGGATCAAACGTCGCGCGGCTGTCACGGGCCTCCTGGGGGCGGGCTTGGCCGGCATCCCGCCGGGGCGGGCCGCCTGGTCCCTGAGTCTGATCCCGCCGCGTCTGATCCGATTCCACGCGGGCAGCGCGGAACTGGACGTGGACGCGCAACGGGCACTTCAAGGCATGGCAGCCACTGCGCACAGCCTGCCTGAACTGTCGCTCCGCGCGACCGGCTATGCCGATGCGGAAGAGTTGGGCCGGCACCGACTTTCGCTGGCCCGCGCCACGGCCTGCGCTGTCTTCCTGCAACTGAACGGCGTGGACGAAGGCCGCGTCGTCGCGCGCGCCGGAGATCTGCAGACGCTGCTCTCGATCACGCGGATCGGCGGCTTCGCGGAGCAGAACCAGATCGCGCTGGTCGACTGGATCGAGCCGCGCTTGCCCGCGAGGCCGGGGTGACGGAAGGCGGGAGATCTTCCGAAGCGCCCGCGCGCCACATCCGATGCGCAGTCCAAGGAAAGTGGAAGGTCCAGGAAACTCAGTTTCCTGGCGGGTGGGTCCGGGAGGGCAGAGCCCTCCCGGTAACCCCCTTCACCGCGTCAGGCGCGCTCCACGCACAGCGCAACGCCCATCCCCCCGCCGATGCACAGCGTCGCCAGCCCGCGCTTCGCCCCGCGCCGCTGCATCTCGAACAGCAGCGTCGTCAGCACCCGCGCGCCCGAGGCCCCGATCGGGTGCCCCAGCGCGATCGCGCCGCCGTTGACGTTCACCTTGGCCGGGTCCCAGCCGAGGTCCTTGTTCACGGCAAAGGCCTGTGCGGCGAAGGCTTCGTTCGCCTCGATCAGGTCCAGGCTGTCGATCGACCAGCCCGCCTTGGCCAGCGCCTTGCGGCTGGCCGGGATCGGCCCCGTCCCCATGATGGAGGGATCGACCCCCGCCGTCGCCCAGGACACGATCTTCGCCATCGGCGCGATGCCGCGCTTCGCCGCTTCGGCCGCGCTCATCACCACGATCGCCGCGGCGCCATCATTGATGCCGGACGCGTTGCCGGCGGTGACCGTGCCCTCCTTCGAGAAGGCGGGCCGCAGCTTCTGCAGCACCTCGAAGGTGGTCTCGGGCTTCGGGTATTCGTCGTCGGAGACGATCACGTCGCCCTTGCGGCCCTTCACGGTGACCGGCGCGATCTCGTCCTTGAAGCGGCCGGCCTTCATGGCTTCCCCGGCCTTGCGCTGGCTCTCGGCGGCGAAGCGGTCCTGTTCCTCGCGCGTGATCTGGTACTTGGTCGCGACATTCTCGGCGGTGGTGCCCATGTGGTAGCCGTGGAAGGCGTCCCACAGCCCGTCCCTCAGCATGGTGTCCACCAGTTCCAGCCCGCCCATCTTCTGGCCGGCGCGCAAATTCGCGCAGTGGGGCGCCTGGGTCATGCTCTCCTGCCCGCCGGCCACCACGATCGCGGCATCGCCGGTGGCGATCTGCTGGGCGGCGAGTGCCACCGCGCGCAGGCCCGAGCCGCAGAGTTGGTTGATGCCGAAGGCGGTGCGTTCCACCGGGATGCCGGCGTTCACCGAGGCCTGGCGGGCCGGGTTCTGGCCGGCGCCGGCGCCCAGGATCTGGCCGAGGATCACCTCGTCCACTTCCTCGCCCTTCACATTGGCGCGGGCGAGCGCGGCCTGGATCGCCACCTGGCCCAGCGCATGGGCGGGCAGGGTGGCGAAGGCGCCGTTGAACGACCCGACGGGCGTGCGCGCGGCGGAAGCGATGACGATGTCTGCCATGGTGTTAAGGCCTTCCTCAGGGCTGGCTGTCGTTGGGGTGAGTGTGAAGCGGCCGGCCGGCCGCTACAAGCGGCGCAGCCATTGCAGCAGGGGCGACCACAGCGCGGCCTCGGCGCCCGATCCCGCCGCCATGCCGATATGCCCCGCCTCCGCCCGGTGCAGCACCGCGCCATCCGGCAGTCGCGCCGCCAGCGCCAGCGCCGAGCCGGGCGGCACGATCCGGTCCCGGTGCGGGATGGCGACGAAGGCGGGCATGCGCAGCGCGGCCGGGTCCACCGCGGCGCCGGCGATCCGCCAGGCCAGTCGCGCCGGCGTGTTGGCGCCGTACCAGCCGGCCAGCGCCTCCCGCGCCACGGGGGCGGACAGCGGCACGCCGTCGTTCAGCCAATCCTCCAGCGCCACGAACATCGCGGCGCGGGCGGAGGCATGGTCAAGCCGGGCGAAGGCGCGGAACTTCTGGGCGATCGACCAGGGGTCGATGCCGGCGAACAGCGCCTGGATCGCGTCCACCGGCAGGGTGCCGGTGGCGGCCATGGCGGGCTCCAGCCCCGGCAGCAGCCCGGCGGCGGCGCGGCCGCGGGCGGCGTCCTCCGCCGTGGCGTGGAAATCCCACGGCGTCGCCAGCAGGCCGAGGGCGCGCACCCGGTCCGGCCGGCGCAGCGCCGCCGCCAGCGCCAGCATCCCCCCCATGCAGTAGCCGACCAGCACCACCGGCCCCGGCAGCGCCATCAGCGCGCGTTCCAGCCTGCCGGCGACGTAGTCGGTCAGGGTGAAGGACCGCTCCGCCTCGCCGGGCCAGCCCCAGTCGAGCAGCAGGGGCCGCACCCCCTGCCCGGCCAGGTGGCGCAGCATGGACCGGCCCTCCATCAGGTCCAGCACCTGCGCGCGGTTGACCAGGGAGGGCACGAAGACCGCCGCCGGGCCGGCGCCGCCATGGTCGAGCAGCCGCGACCCGCCCTCGGCCCAGACCGCGACCGGGTCGGGCAGGTCGCGCTGGTAGGGGTGGCGGCGATAGGCGGCGATACCGGCCAGCAGCGCGCGGTCGGCGCGCAGCAGGCGGCGCATCACGGCGGCGCGGAAGGCCTCAGGCGGGTGGCGTCCGGCGGCGAGGGCGGCGGCGATCCGCGCTGCCTCCCCCTGCCCCGCCTTCGAGATCGGCCAGCCGCCGTTCCAGCTCGGCGAGGCGCCGGCGGACGGCGTCGGCATCGGCGCCGCCATCGCCGCCATCGCCCGGCTGGCCAGCATCGCCAGGTGCATCGGCAGCGGTCGCGGGCCGCGGCGGCGCAGCGCGGCTGTCATGCGCCGCCCCCACGGGCGGGGACGGCGCGGCGCCGGCGGGGCCGCCCGGCGCGACTCCGGGCGCACCGCCCGGGTCGAGGCCCGGCGGGACCCCCTGGCCGAAGCCGGCCGGAAAGCCCGCGCCGAAGCCCGGCGGGAAGCCCGCGCCGAAGCCCGGTGGGAACCCTGCGCCGAAGCCCGGTGGGAACCCCGCGCCGAAGCCCGGCGGCACGCCGTGCGGAAAACCCTGCGCAGGGCCCGGCGGCGCGCCCGGCGGCATCCGGCCGAAGGGCGGCGCGGCGGCCGCGCGCGCCCAGGCGGCCAGCAGGTTGGTCCAGGCGCCGATGGCCGCCGCCCAGGCCTCCGTCGCCTCCCGGTCGGTGGCCAGCGCCGCGACCTCGCTCTGCCACAGCGTGATCCAGTCCTCCGCCAGGCGCTCGAGATCGTCCGGCCCCGGCGGGGCATCCCCGGTCATCGCCGCTGTCCCTCTCCGCCATCGCGACGCGCCTGGCCGGCCGGGGGGGCCGGCCGGACCGCATCGCCGCATCGGAGGTTTCGCACCGCATCAATGACCATGTTAGCATCGCCGGAAGGCATTGAAGCCGTCGTGGGAAGGCACAGGCATGTCAGAGGATACCACTCACCCGCCGGACGTGGCGGAGACCCCGGGCGCGCCGCCCGTGGTGGTGAAGAAATACGCGAACCGGCGGCTCTACAACACCGAGTCATCGTCCTACGTCACGCTCGAGGACCTGGCGCAGATGGTGCGCCAGGGCCGGCACTTCGTGGTCTACGACGCGAAGTCGGCCGAGGACATCACCCGCGGCGTGCTGACCCAGATCATCGTCGAGGAGGAATCGAAGGGTCGGCACCTGCTGCCCACCTCCTTCCTGCGGCAGATCATCGGCTTCTACGGCGACAGCATGGGCTCGCTGGTGCCGCGCTACCTGGAGAACATGATGGGCGCCTTCGCCCGCCAGCAGGACCAGGTGCGCCGCGCGATGGAGCAGACGATGGGCGGCTTCATGCCCTTCGGCAACCTGGAGGAAATGAGCAAGCAGAACCTGGCGATGATGGAACGCGCCATGACGCTGTTCTCTCCCTTCCGGGCGAATGCCGAAGGCGGGGAGCCGGCCGGCGAGGGCGCCCGGCTGGCGGCGCTGCAGGCCGAGAACGACCGGCTGCGGCGCGAGGTGGAGACCCTGCGCGCCGCCACCCGGCGCGGCGAGGCCTAACAGGCTGCGGAAATTCGCCTCGGGAAGCAAAGGGAAAGGTCGAGGGGCTCCGCCCCTCGAGCACCCCGGCAGGAACCTGATGTTCCTGCACCTCCCCTTCATTATTGATATATCTTGTTAAATTTCGGGAAGGTCCAGGAAACTCAGTTTCCTGGCGGGTGGGTGCGGGACGGCAGCGCCCTCCCGCTGCATTCGGCCGCCGCCGAATTTCCGCAGCCTGCTAGGCCGGAACGGCGCCGGGCCGGCTCGCCGGGGGCGGGCAGGATGCGGGGCGTGGATCGCCGGGCCGGATGAGGCCGGGCGGCCCTCGGGGCGGGCGCCGCCCCAGGCCCCGTCCGCGCGTCCGGCAACCGCCCGGGCGCGCTCAGCCCGGGGTCCAGGCGATGCCGGCGGCGCGCAGCGTCGTCTCCAGCAGGGCGCGGTCCATCCGGGCGTGGCGCTCCAGCAGGCCGAGATAGGCCGCCACGAAGGCCGGGCCATGGCCGGCGTTGCGGCCCTCCACGTCGCTGGTCATGGCGTGCGCCACCTCGTGCAGCAGCACCCAGCTGGGCAGTTCGGGCGGCGCCTCGATGGCGGTGCGGGTGGCGCGCGCCACCGTGCGCCGCGCCTGGCGCGGCAGCGGCCGCACGCGCGGCGGCCAGCGCAGCCCCTCGGCCGCCCAGACATGATCCACCAGCGCCTGCAGCCGCGCGAACGGCACCAGGCCCAGGTCGCGCGGCGCGACCACCGCATCTTCCCACGCATAGAGCCGGCGGGCCGCCGGGTCGGCGCGGCTCATCCCCGGCCGGGCGCGCCGCGGCGACCTGCGCGGCCCGCGCGCGGCAGGGCACCGGGCCGGCGCGGCGCGGCGCCGGGCGGCCGAGGCAGGGCGCCCCTCATCGCTTCGGCAGGCGCGGCGCACCGGGCCCGGCGCCCACCGGCCGGTCCAGGCCGACGCGGCCGCCGGCCTCCCGCCCCCGCCCATAGGCGCCGCGGTCGCGGACCACGGTGCTGCGCGTCACCGTGCGCAGCCGCACGCCGAGGCCTTCGAACGCCGCCTCGATCTTGCGCTCCTTCAGCAGCACCAGCGCGGTGCCGGTGGCGGGCGCGGCGGCGCGGGCGGCCGCCTCCGTCGCGCGGCGATGCGTGCCCAGCTCCTCCAGCCGGGCGGCGACGCGGTCGGCGAAGCCGACGCGGAAGCTGCGCAGCACCGCCTGGGGGGCGGCGCGGGCACGGATGTAGTCGGCCGAGAGGCGGAACCGCGCCTCCTCATAGGCCAGGGCGCCGGCCACCACCTGCATCAGGTACTCGGCCATCTGCACGTCCGGCTCCAGGCCGAAGATCACGTAGTCGGCGCGGCCGACCGTCCAGCCGCGGCATTCGGTGAAGCGCAGCAGGGCGGGGAACAGCCAGGACATGGCGACGCGGCGCGGGTCGTCGAAGGTGAGGATGCGCTGCACGCAGCTTTCCTCGCGCAGCTCCACCTCGCTCATCGTCAGGCCATAGACCTCCAGCAGCTCGCCGACCTTGGCGGCGGCGGCCATGGCCTCGGCCTCGGAGCAGCCGCGCTCCACGGTGCGGGTGGCCAGCGCGCGGATGCGCGCCTTGACCTTGGCGAGTTCGCTGTCCGGATCCATGCGCGCGGCATAGCACGGCGGCGCGGCAGGGTTGAGGAGGGGGCGGCGGGCCCGGCCGCCGAAGCCTGGAGCCTGGGCAGGGCCATCGCCCATGCGGCGCGCGGGGCGAGGCAGGGCGGTGCCGTTGCGCTTCCCCCTTCCGGCGCCCGCGGCGCCGGGCCCCGCGCGCCGGGACGCCGCATGGCAGCGTCCGCGGATGCGCGATGGCCCGACGCGCCTCTCTGTGGCGGGCGGCGGCAGTTCCCAGCGCCCGCGCATGCGCGATTGCCCTGGATTTTTGGACGATACTGGAACATGATGGGAACACGCCGCCCCCCCCGGTCGGCGCCGCTCCTTGGAACCGTCCATCCGCATGTTTGGGGTCCGCCGGCTTCGAGGCGTGGAAGGCGCTGATTCCGGGTAAATTGATAAATCCCCAAAGTGGCATCGGACTTTGCTCTCATGTTTCGTTGTTCTACAATGACTTGTCTCGGCATCAGCGCTTCGGACCAGCGCCATCACCCGCGGAATCGTGATTCCAAAGTGTCACAACGCCAAATCGCCAAAGTTGCCTTTGCGGCCGCCGCCGCCCCGCCCCCGTTGCCCTCTCCTCCCCCCGCGGCGATGCTGCCCCCATGCCCGCCGCACCACCCCTGCCCGTCCTGGTCGCCGGCGGCGGCATCGGCGGGCTCGCCGCGGCGCTGGCGCTGGCCCGCGCCGGCATCGCCGTGCAGGTCCTGGAACGCGCCCGCGAATTCGGTGAGATCGGCGCCGGCATCCAGCTCGGCCCCAACGCCTTCCGCGCCTTCGACGCGCTCGGCATCGGCGACACCGCCCGCGCCATGGCGATCCACATTGACAGCCTGCGGCTGATGGACGCGCTCTCGGCCGAGGAGATCTGCCGCATCGAGCTCGGCGCCGGGTTCCAGGCGCGCTTCGGCAACCCCTATGCCGTGATCCATCGCGGCGAGCTGCATGGCGTGCTGCTGCGCGCCTGCCGCGCCGAGCCCCGCATCGCGCTGCGCCCCGGCGCCGAGGTCACGGGCTATGCGCAGGACGCCGCGACCGTCACCGCGCTGCTGGCCGATGGCACGCGGGCGCAGGGTGCCGCGCTGATCGGCGCCGACGGCCTCTGGTCCCGCATCCGCCGCCAGCTGGTGGGCGATGGCGCGCCGCGCGTCTCGGGCCACACCACCTATCGCAGCGTCATCCCGGTGGAGCGCATGCCCGAGGCGCTGCGCTGGAACGCCGCCACGCTCTGGGCCGGGCCGAAATGCCACATCGTCCACTACCCGCTCTCCGGCTGGGCGCTGTTCAACCTGGTCGTCACCTTCCACGACGACGCGCCGGAACCGGTGGCCGGCCGCCCCGCGACGCGGGACCAGGTGCTGGCCGGCTTCACCCACATCCACCCCGTCGCGCGCGGCATCGTCGAGCAGGGCGCCGAGTGGAAGCTCTGGGTGCTCTGCGACCGCGACCCGGTGGAGCGCTGGGTCGAGGGCCGGGTCGCGCTGCTCGGCGACGCCGCGCACCCGATGCTGCAATACCTGGCGCAGGGCGCCTGCATGGCGCTGGAGGACGCCGTGGCGCTTGGCGAGGCCGCGGCCGCGTCCGGCGGCGTGACGGAGGCGGCGCTGGAGGAATACCGCGCGCGCCGCGTGCTGCGCACGGCGCGCGTGCAGCTGCACGCGCGGGCGGTGGGCGACCACGTCTACCACCCGGCCGGCGCGCATGCCGCGCTGCGCAACGCGCTGATGGGGGCGAAGAGCCAGGCGGAATGGCGGGACACGCTGGCCTGGCTCTACGGGTAGCGGCGGCCAGCGCCTCGCGGCCCGGGGGAGGCTCCTTCCGGGCCTGGTCTCGCGCGGTGCGAGGCTCCGCCTCGCGCTCCGCCAGGGGCGCTGCCCCTGGACCCCGGTCAGGGGCAGCGGCCCCTGACAACCCATTTCGTTTTTCACGGACGCTGGTCCTGGGCGGCAGCCCTGGTGGTGGGGGGTTACGGGGGCGAGGCGAAGCCTCCCCCCGGGCCACCCGCACCGCCCTCGCTCGCCGACCAACCCGCCGCCCCGAACCACGCCTCGAAGGCCCCGAAAACCTCGACGGCCGCCGCGACCATCGCCGCCCGGCGCGCCGGGTCTTCCCCGCAGCGCTCGATCGCCGCGCAGCAGGCCCGCCACATCGCGCCGTTCGATGCGCCATGGCCGAGCAGGAAGCGCCGCCCCTCGCCCCCCGGCGGCAGCAGCCCGTCCAGCGCGCGCGCCAGCACCTGGCCGCCGAGCGTCGCCCCCTCCGCCACATAGAGCGCCCCCAGCGCCCGCGGCGTGGTGCCGAGCGGCGGCAGCGGGGCACGCGGCCCATCGGCGGCGGCGCCCAGCGCGGCGAGGTCCGCGCGCAGCAGCGGCGCGCGGCGGCGGGCGGCGAGGTCCACGCCCCATGCGCCGAGGCCCGGCCCCGCGGCCAGCGCCTCCTCCAGCGCCGCGTGGAAGCCGAGCTTGCGGCGCAGCAGCGCGGCATAGGCGTCCCGCCCGATCCGCCCCTCGGCCAGCGCGGCGAAGGCGGGCAGGTGGTGCAGCCGCTCATGCGCCGCCGCGGTCGCCGCCCGCAGCGCGTCGCGCGCCGGGGTGCGGCTGGCGCGGGCAGGGGCGGCGAGCAGCGCGTCGCTCATCGCGGCGCCCCCGGGCGACGCCCCCGGCAGGCGGGCCTCGCCCGGCGCCGGCGCCGGCATGCGCTCAGCCCTCCGGATCCGGTCCGCCGGGCTGGCGGGCCAGGCTGTCCAGCAGCTCCGTCATCCGCCCGACCGAGGCGCGGACGCTCTCCAGCATCTCCGGCATCCGCCCGACCTCGACGCCCTCCGCGATCTCCAGCGCGGCGAGCTGCGCATTCTCCAGCACCGATCCCAGGATGCCGCGCCAGGCCGGGTCCGCAGCACCCGGGGATGGCGCGCGCATCCGGTGGCTGTCCGCGATGCCGGCCTGGAAGCGCCGGCGCGCGGCCTCGGCCGCCTTGCGCTCGGTCAGGTCGTCGAACAGGAAGACGAAGCCCACCGCGCGGTCGGGCGCGGTCAGCACCGGGTCGGCGCGCATCAGCAGGGCGCGGCCGATCCCGGTATCGGCCAGCCGCACCTCCCCGCTCCAGGACCGGCGCTGGGCCAGCAGCTCGGTCAGCCGCCGGCGCAGCCCGCCGGGGTCGTCGAAGAAGGGCAGCAGCTGCTCGATCCGCTGCGGCCGCGCGCCGCGCAGCGCCGGGATCAGCCGGTCGAAGGCCTCGTTGGCCATGCGGATGCTGCCCTGCGCGTCGCAGATCACCACCGGCTGGGCCGAGAGGCCCACCTGCCGGCGGATCTGCGCCAGCTGGTCCTCGGCCAGCAGCATGCGCACGGCCCGCACCTGCACCGCGACGTCGGAGACGTTGGACCCGATCATCCGCGCCGCGGCCAGGTCGGCGGCGCTCCAGGGTTCCGACGTGCCCTCCACCACCTGCTGCCAGCGCGCGAAGGACCGGCGCGGCGCGATGTTGGCGAGGCCAGGATCCCATTCGGCGGGCTTGGTCGGATCGCCGCCCCAGGTGACGACGCGGCGCTGCTCCGGCCGGAACCAGACCAGGTATTCGCCCGGCATGGCCGAGATCGGCGCGGCGAGCAGCCCGGCGGCCACCGGCAGCAGCCCCTCCACCTCCGGCGCCGCGGCGGCCAGCGCATGGGTGGCGTGCACCGCCTCCCGCGGCTGGCGGTCGAGCCAGGCGCCGAGCGCGCGCAGCGCCGCCGTGCCCGGCACCTCGCCCGCGGTCTGCACCGCGCCTTCGAACAGCAGCGCCGCGCCGGTGGCGCCGAGCGGCTGCAGCAGCGTCGCCGGGTTGTCGAACAGCGCGGCGCGCCAGTCGCCATGGCGCGTGATGGCCTCCACGATCCGCTGTTCCAGCCGGCGGACGGAGAGTTCGGCCTGGGCGCGGACGAAGGATTCCAGCGCGGCGATGCGCGTCCCCAGCGCCTCGGCCAGCAGGTCGCCGGCGGCGCGCACGGCATGCGGCACCCGGTGCGGCGTGGCGTGGTGGCAGGCCACCAGCCCCCAGAGCCGCCCGCCCACCAGGACCGAGAAGACCAGCGTCGCCGCGACGCCCATGTTGCGGAGATAGACGCGATGCACCGGCGAGACGCTACGCAGCGCCGCGAAGGACAGGTCTGTCTCGGTGCCCGTCAGCGGGTTGACGCGCGGCTCGATCGGCACGGGCGCGTAGCCGGCATCCGCGATCAGCCGCACCCGGTTGCGCTCGTAGAGCCGCCTGGCGACCTGCGGGATGTCGGAGGCCGGGTAGTGGTTGCCGAGGTAGCTCTCCGCCTGGTCGCGCGCGGATTCCGCCAGCACCTCGCCATGCCCTTCCGCGTCGAAGCGGTAGATCATGGCGCGGTCGTAGCCGGTGACCTCGGCGAAGACCCGCGCCGCGGCGTCGCAGAGCGGCGGCAGCGCGTAGGAGGAGAGGAAGGCCTGCAGCCCGCGCTCGATCGCGCGGGCGATGTCAGGCGCCGGCAGCGCGGGTTCCAGCTCCACCACCAGCCCGGCGCCGCCATTCGCCGCGGCCGGGCGGTGCAGCAGCGCGTCGAAGGGCTCGGCGCGGGTGCCGGCGCGCACGGCGACGGCCACCGGCATGCCGTCCAGCGGCGCCAGCAGGTGCGGCAGGATCGCGGTGGCGAGGTCGCCGCCGAGATCCCTGAGGCGCAGCCCCGCCACGCCCGCCGGCAGGCCGAGCAGCGCCGCGGCATTGGCGCTGGCCTGCACCACGACGTGGTCGGGCTCGCGCACCAGCAGCAGCGCGCCATGCGGCTGGATGGCGCCGGACAGGTGGATCTGTTCGCGCTCGCAGCTGGCGAGGTCGGGCGGCAGCGATCCTGGCAGCGGCCGCCCTTCCGTCATTCCGCGGCGTCCGCCTCGACGCTGTCGCGCGATTCGTGCAGCCCGTAGCGTTCGAGCTTGGCGTAGAGGCTCTGCCGCGACAGCCCCAGCGCATCGGCGGCCGCGGTGCGGTTGCCGCCGGCGCTGCGCAGCGCCTGCTCGATCGCCAGCCGCTCCACGACCGCGGAGGTGTTGCGCACCAGCACCGGCAGCGGCACGCGCCCCATCTCGCGCATCGCCGCGGCCAGCGCGGCGCGCAGCGTGCCGCCGTCATCCTCCGGCGCCATGCGGCGGCCGACGTCGCGCAGCAGCAGCCCGACAGAGGGCGGGCCGCCGGCCGAGCTGCTGGTGCCGGAGATCTCGACCTCCACCTCGATGCCCAGGCTGCCGATCAGCGTGGTGGCGAACAGCCGCACCTCGCCATGGTCGCGCAGCGTGCGCAGCAGGATCGCGGCATCCATCCCCGGCTGCGCCAGCCAGCGGCCGAGCGGCTCGCCGACCACCGAGGCCTCGGTCCCCGCCTGCGCCAGGTCCAGGAAGGCGCGGTTGGCGCGGCGGATGCGGCCATCGGGGTCGGCGACCACGAAGGCGTCCGGCATCGCTTCCAGCAATTCGTCGGTGCGGGGCGGGCGGGCGCGCGGCAGGGCGCGGCCGGGCTCGGGCGAGGCGGGGGCGAGCTGCAGCAGCAGCGCCGGCTCCGGCTCCCGCGCCATCAGGGAGGCGCGCAGCAGCCAGGGCTGGGCGGCGGCGCCGAGATGCACCAGCACGCCCGGGCTGCGGCCCTGTTCGCGGGTGCGCGCCACCAGCTCGCGGAAGGCCGGGCGGTCGCGGGGGGCCACTTCCTGCACCACGTCCCAGCCGGGGGCCACGCCGAGTTCCCGGATCGCGGCGGGGTTCGCCTCCACGATGCGCAGGCTGCCGGCGCCGACCACCAGCACGGCTTCCGAGGACGCGTCGAACAGCAGGCGGGAGCGCATCTCGATCTCGCGCATCTTCCAGTAGTCCTGCTCGCGCGCCTGCTGCGCGGCCACCAGGCGGGACTGGAGTTCAGCCACGCCCTGCAGGCTTTTCCCCACCGCCATCAGCCCGGCCTGCGCGCCGAGCCGGATCGCGGTGTATTCCACCGGCATCTCGAGCCCCGAGGGGAAGCGCTGCGTGACCTGCAGGAAGGCGGAGACGCCGCGGTCGCGCGCATCCTCCACCATCCGCCGCACCTGGTCCTCGGCGGCCTGGCCCACCGTCTCGGTCCAGCGGCGGCCGACCCAGTCCTGCACGCCTTCCCCGGGGAAGGCGGCGGAGAGCGAGGCGTCGCGGATCACCCCGTCCCAGTCCAGGGTCAGTGTCACGTCCGGCTGGGTCTGCGTGATCCGGGTCATGCGTTTCGTCCGGGCGCCCCGAGCGGTTGACGGCCCCGAAGATGTGCGTCCGCTGACAGGCCGCGTCAATTCGGCGCGACACGGTTGCGACGGCACGCCGCAGCAAGAAAGCATCCTTGTGGGCGCCGCGCCGGATGTCAACCTTCCGCGGCGTCAGCTTCGCTTGACACCCCTGGCCCGCCGGCCCTTCCCTGCCCGCGATGGCATCGGGCAGCGGCCGCATCGTGATCATCGGCGCCGGGATGGGCGGGCTGGTTGCCGCCGCCCTGCTGGCCGCGCGCGGGCGCGAGGTGCTGGTGCTGGACCGCGCGCCCGTGGCCGGCGGCAAGGTCCGCCAGGTGACGGTGGGCGGCGCGGCGGTGGAGGCCGGGCCCGCCCTGCTGACCCTGCCCGAGGTGTTCCGTGCCGTCTTCGACGCCGCCGGCGGCTCGCTGGACGCCGAGGTCGCGCTGCATCCGCAGCCGCTGCTGGCGCGGCATCTCTGGACGGATGGCGCGCGGCTCGACCTGTTCGCGGACGCCGCGCGCTCGGCCGACAGCGTGGGCGCCTTCGCGGGCGCCGCCGCTTCGCGCGGCTATGCCGCCTTCCGGGAAAGGGCGCGGCGCATCTACCAGGCGCTGGAAGGCCCCTACCTGCACGCCCAGCGCCCGGGCGCGATCGAGCTGGCGGCGAAGGCGGGGCTGCGCGGGCTGCTCGGCGCCTCTCCCTTCTCGACGCTGTGGGACGCGCTCGGCGAGCATTTCGCCGATCCCCGGCTGCGCCAGGCCTTCGCGCGGGTCGCGACCTATGTGGGGTCCTCGCCGATGCAGGCGCCGGCCACCCTGATGCTGATCGCGCATGTCGAGCATCTCGGCGTCTTCGCGGTGGAGGGCGGCATGGCGCGGCTGGTCGCGGCGCTGGAAGGGCTGGCGCGGCGGCACGGCGCGGCCTTCCGGCTCGGCACCCCCGCCGCGGAGATCCTGGCCGCGGGCGGGCGGGCCAGCGGCGTGCGGCTGGCCGATGGCGAGGTGCTGCCGGCCGCCACGGTGGTCGCGGCCTGCGACGCGGCGGCGCTCGGCGCGGGCCGGCTGGGCGCGGCCGCGGCGCGGGCGGTGGACGCGCTGCCGGCGGCCCGGCGGTCCTTCTCCGCCGTCACCTGGGCGATGCGGGCGAAGGTCTCGGGCGTGCAGCCGGCGTTGCAGACCGTCTGCCACCCGGCCGACGCGGCGGCGGAATACGCCGATCTCGGCTACCGCGCGCGGCTGCCGGCGGCGCCGACGGTGACGCTCTGGGCGCAGGACCGCGCGGCCGGCGCGGCGACGCCGGAGGGGGCGGAGCGGCTGCTGGCGATGGTCAGCGCCCCCGCCCGCGCCGACACCCGGCCGCCGGCGGCCGAGGCCATCGCGGCCTGCGGGGAGACCGCCTTCGCGCAGCTGGCGCAGGCCGGGCTCGCGGTCGGGCGCGACGCGGCGGCCGAGATCGTCATCGGGCCGGCGGAGTTCGAGCGGCTCCATCCCGGCAGCGGCGGCGCGCTCTACGGCGCGGCGGTGCACGGGCTGCAGGCGGCCTTCAGCCGGCCGGGCGCGGCGACGCGCCTGCCCGGCCTCTACCTTGCGGGCGGCAGCGCGCATCCCGGGGCGGGCGTGGCGATGGCCGCGCTGTCCGGGCGGCTGGCCGCGGCGCGGATCCTGGGAGAGCGTGGATGAGCCTGGCCGACCTCGAAGCGGCGCCGCCGCGCCTGGCGCGGGGCTGGGAATTCGACCAGCCGGTGGGCAAGCGCGGCTATGTCTGGTGGTACCTCGACGCGCTGTCGGATGATGGCCGGCACGGCATCACCATCATCGCCTTCATCGGCACGGTGTTCTCCCCCTGGTATGCGCTGGCCCGCATGGCCGAGGGCGGCACCGGCGGCGACCCGCACGAGCATTGCTGCCTGAACGTCGCGCTGTACGGCTCGCCCCGACGCTGGGCGATGACGGACCGGCGCAGCAGCGCGCTGCGGCGGGGGCCGGACTCCCTGACCATCGGGCGGAGCGGGCTGGAATGGGACGGCACGACGCTGACCGTGCGGATCGAGGAGGTGACGGCGCCCATCCCCTCGCGCCTGCGCGGCGTGGTGCGCCTGACGCCGCGCGCGCTGTCGACGCGCAGCTTCGTCCTGGACAGCCACGGGCGCCACCGCTGGCACCCGATCGCGGCACGATCCCGCGTGGAGGTGGCGCTGGAACGGCCGTCCCTGCGCTGGTCGGGCAACGCCTATTTCGACACCAACGCGGGCTCCGCGCCGCTGGAACAGGATTTTGCCAGCTGGGACTGGTGCCGGGCGCCGATGCGGGACGAGACGGCTATTCTGTACAACACGCGGCGACGCGACGGCACGCAGCAATCGCTGGCGCTGCGCGTCGCCGATGATGGCAGCGTGACGGATTTCGACCCGCCGCAGCCCGTCGAACTGCCGAAGACGCTGTGGCGCATCGCACGGCCCACGCGCGCGGAAGGCGGACAGGCGCGCGTGGTGCGGACGCTGGAGGACACGCCTTTCTATTCGCGCTCCGAACTGCGCACGCGGCTGCTGGGGCAGGAAGCAACGGCGGTGCACGAGAGCCTGTCGCTCGACCGGTTCAAGTCGCCGGCGATGTTCCTGATGCTGCCGTTCAAGGTGCCGCGGACGCTGGGGTGAGGTGGTGCGTGCGAGGCTCCGCCTCGCGCTCCGCCAGGGGCCCTGCCCCGTCGGACGCAGTGCGTCCGACCCCGGCAAGGGGCAGGGCCTCTTGCAGCCCCTTTCGTTTTTCGCTGGCGCCGGTCCAGGGCGGCAGCCCTGGTGGTGGGGGGCTACGGGGGGCAGGCGAAGCCTCCCCCCGGGGCCACAAGGCGCTGTCTCAACCGAAGCTTCGCACGTAGGAGGCAACGCCTTCCCCCTGGGCCACGCGACGCCGCCGCCCTGCAGGCGTCAGTCGTACCAGCCCACATCCAGCGTCGCGACCTCGCCGAAGGGCACGCGTTTCCGCGCGGCCTCGCGCATGATGGGCCAGGCGGTCCAGGGCATGGTCAGCAGCGGCGCGGGGTCGGACCAACGCCAGCAGACATCGGGCGTGGTGACCAGGTTCCGCAGGTTGCGGGCGAAGCCGCCGCCGCGCCGGAACAGGCTGAGCTGCGTCTCGGTCAGGCAGGACCAGAATTGCTGCAGGCGGCGCGCGGCGCGGAAGCGGATCGGCGGGGCGCCATCGGGGTCCAGGATGGCGCGGGCGACGTCGGCGGGTTCCAGGAAGTGCAGGCCGCTGGTGGTGCGCGGGTTGCATTCGATGCCGAAGGGGCGGCCGGTGTCGTCCTCGCGCAGGTCGAAGGACAGGAAGCCGGACCAGCGTGTGGCGGCGGCGAAGCGCGCGGCCCAGGCTTCGATGGCGGGGTGGTCCACGCGTTCGAAGGCCACCGCGACGGTGCCGCCGAACTGCACGCCGCGATAGATCGCGGTGGCGAGCACGCGGCCTTCGTGGACCAGGGAGCAGGTGCTGAATTCCTCGCCCGCGACGAAGCGCTGGACCACATGCGGCACGGCGGGATCGGGCGGCGGCAAGGGCGCGCCGGCGTCCAGCACGCGCACGCCGCGGCCGGAGCAGGAATGCACGGGCTTGACCACGACGCGCGCGGTGCGGGCGAGCGCCTCGGCCTGCGGCGTGCCGAGGGCGTGGGTTTCGGGCACGTCGAGGCCGAAGCGGGTGGCGGCCTCGGCGAAGCCGCCCTTGTGGTGCAGCGGCAGCAGGGTGTCGGGCGGCATGGTCAGCACGCGCACGCCGTGCGGCAGCAGGGGGGGCAGGTGGGCGACGTGCATCGTCTCCTCGGAGACGGGCAGGACGAGGGTCGCGCCGGTGTCGCGCACGGCCTGGGCGAGCGCTTCGAGGTAGGCCTGCTTGCCCTCGGCCGGCGCGGGGGTGCGGATGCTCTGCGCCACGCTGCGCGAGGCGCCCGCCAGGTGCCGCGCATGCGGCTCCGCGATGATCACCTTGTGCCCCAGTTCGTGAAACCCCCTGGCCAGATCAAGAGACTTCGGCAGCCGCCCCAGCGTGATGAGGACGGTCGCCAACTGATGCCGGGGTCCGGGGGGCGGCGCGCCCCCCGGCCGGGGTGCGGGGCGGAGCCCCGCGTCCTTTATGCCTTGGTCACCCGACACATCACCTGCTCCGCCGGACGTGTCGTGAGTCGCGCCGCCGGCCTGATGCGGTGTGGCGCCTCGACCTGCCAGTCGAAGTGCCGGAACAGTCGCGCGATGAGCAGTGTCGCTTCCACGGTCGCGAAGGCCGCGCCCGCGCAGATGCGCGGCCCGATGCCGAAGGGGATGTAGGCGCCGGGCGTCATCTCCTTCTCCCGTTCCGGCAGGAAGCGGTCGGGGTCGAACAGGTTCGGGTCCTTCCAGTAGCCGCGGTGCCGGTGCAGCACCCAGGGTGCGACCATGACCAGCGCGCCGCGCTTGACCTTGTAGGTGCCGAGCGTCGTCGCCGCGTTGGCGATGCGCGGCAGGAAGGTGATGGGCGGATACAGGCGCAGCGTCTCGCGGAACACGTTGCGCACCAGGGTCAGGCGCTTGGTGTGCTCGAAGGTGATAACGCCGCCTTGCGTGACCTCCTCGATCTCCGCGCGGAGGCGCGCGACCAGGCCGGGCTGCATGGCCAGGATCGCGAAGGCCCAGGTGAGCGCGCTGGCGCTGGTCTCGTGGCCGGCGAGGAACATCACGCCGAGTTGGTCGATCAGCTCTTCCCGCGTGAAGCCCGGGCCGCCGTCCAGGCCGCGCGCGGCGATGATGGCGGCGGCGATGTCGTCGAAGCGCGCGCCGGCGGCGAGGTGCCGGTCCAGCAATTCGCCGAGGTGGCCGCGGATCAGCCGGCAGGCCTCCAGCACATGGGCGCGCTGCGGCACCTTCGTCCAGGCGCGGTCCATGATGAGGCGGCGAAACTCCACCTGCGCGACGCTGCGTTCGAAGATGGTGAAGGCGTCGAAAACGTCATGCGCGGTGCGGGTCTCGAGCGTGGTGGAGAAGACAGTGCGGCAGATGATGTCGGCCGTCAGGTGGCTCATCATCAGGTCGAGCGAGAAGGTTTTGCCGGCCTCCGCGTGCTGCGCCAGCGTCTCTTCCGCCAGGTCGCAGCCCGCCTGCATGTCAGGGAAGGCGCGGTTGACGCGCATGTGCGACAGCGCCGGGTCGATCATCCGGCGCTGGCGCTGCCAGGTGGCGCCGGAGGAGACGAAGATGCTGTCGCCGATCAGCGGGTCCAGCGCCTCCACCATCAGGTCGGATTTCGGGAAGATGCCCTCGGGGTCGGACAGCACGTGGCGGACCAGCGCGGGCTCGTTCACCACGATGATGGACCGCCGCGAATAGCCGAGCGGGCCGATCGGCGCGTGATAGGCCTCGGCCGGCAGCAGGCCGAGCAGATTGCCCTCGCCTTCCAGCAGCTGGCGGATCAGCGCGACGACGGGCGAGCGCGGGACCGGATAGGGCGGCGTGAAGGGGGCCCAGGCAGAGGCTGCGGGCGCGTCGAGCATGGGCGCGTGCGGTCCGATGGTCCCGTGTGTCAGGACGACGTGTCGCTGATTCCGCGGCTTTACACCCAGAAGTGTCAAGTGGCATTGTCATTGCCAGGACGAAGGAGCCGCGGATGGAGCTTCTGCTCTTCCACACGCTGGTCGCCGCGCACATCGCCACGGGTGCGACGGGCGCGATCGCCTTCTGGGTGCCGGTGGTCGGGAAGAAGGGCGGCGAGCAGCACCGGAAATGGGGCCGGGTGTTCACCTGGGCGCTGCTGGCGACGGGCGGATTCGCCACGGCGATGAGCCTGCTGTCCATCCTCGATCCCATCGGCACGCATCCGCACCTGGAAGGCCGGTTCGAGGAAGCCTGGATCCGCGGGATGTTCGGCTGGATGATGCTGCACACGGCCATCCTGACGATCAACCTGACCTGGTATGGCTGGCTCTGCGTGAAGAACCGCAACAACCACGCGCTGAACCGCACGCGGCTGAACATCTGGCTGCAATGGCTGGTGATCGCGGCGGCGATCAACTGTGCGCTCCAGGGCTGGCTGATCGGCGAAAAGCTGATGATGCTGATCGCCATCGTCGGCGTGGCGACCGGCTGGACCAATTTGCACTTCCTGAACAAGCCGGCGATCCGGCGCGAGGACTGGCTGAAGGAGCATGTGAAGGCGCTCGTCGGCTCCGGCATCAGCGTCTACACCGCCTTCATGGCCTTCGGATCGGTGCGGATCCTGCCCGAGCTCGCGCTGCACCCGGTGCTGTGGGGCATCCCGCTTTCCGTCGGGCTGGCGATCATCATCTGGCACCGCTTCGCCATCGACCGCGCCGCCCGGCAGCGCCGCGCGCGGGTGGAGGCGGCGGCCTGAGCACTCTCCGCGCCCTTCCGGGCGACAGGGTCATCGTCATCGGCGCCGGCATCGGCGGGCTCGCCGCGGCCGCCGACCTGGCGCGGCGCGGCGCGCGGGTCACGGTGCTGGAACGCGCCGCGGCGCCGGGCGGCAAGATGCGCCAGCTGCTCGGCGTGGATGCGGGCCCGACCGTCTTCACCATGCGCTGGATCTTCGAGGGCCTGTTCGCCGATGCCGGGCGGCGGCTGGAGGATGCGCTGGACCTCGTCCCGGCGGATGTGCTGGCGCGGCACGCCTGGCGGGCGGGCGGGCGGCTCGACCTGTTCGCCGATGTCGCGCGGTCGGCGGCGGCGATCGGCGACTTCGCCGGCGCGGAGGACGCGCGCGGCTATGTGGCGTTCTGCGAAAGGTCGCGCGACATCTTCTCGACGCTGGCCGGGCCCTTCATCGCGTCCGAACGGCCCTCGCCCTTCGGGCTGATGCGGCGGGTGGGCCTGACCAGGCTGGATGCGCTGCTGCGCACGGTGCCGTGGCAGACGCTGTGGGGCGCGCTCGGGACGCATTTCCGGGATGCGCGGCTGCGCCAGCTCTTCGGGCGCTACGCCACCTATTGCGGCTGCTCGCCGATGCTGGCGCCGGCGACGCTGATGCTGGTGGCGCATGTCGAGCAGGACGGCGTGTGGCTGGTGCGCGGCGGCATGGTGCGCGTGGCGCAGGCCATCCAGGCGCTGGCCGAGGCGCAGGGCGCGCGCTTCCGCTTCGGCGCCCATGTCGCGGAGATCCTGGTCGAGGGCGGCCGCGCGAGCGGCGTCCGCCTGGCGGATGGCGAATGCATCGCCGCCGATGCCGTGGTGTTCAACGGCGACGTCGCGGCGCTGGCGCGCGGGATGCTCGGCGATGGCGCGCGCGGCGCGGCGGCGGACACGCCGGATGCGGCGCGTTCGCTGTCCGCCGTCACCTGGTGCCTCCGTGCGCCGACCGCGGGCTTCCCGCTGGTGCACCACAACGTCTTCTTCGCGGAGGACTACGCCGAGGAGTTCGACGCGATCTTCCGCCGCCGCGACATCTGCGCCGCCCCCACCGTCTACATCTGCGCGCAGGACCGCGGCGTGGGCGAGGTGGCGCCGGGCGCGGCGGAGCGGCTGCTGGTGCTGGTCAACGCGCCGCCGGATGGCGACCGCGTGGATTTCGTGCCGCGTCTGCCCGAGCTGGCGGACCGCACGGCCTCGCTGCTGCGCAGCTGCGGGCTGGAGCTGTCGCTGGCGGGCGAGGCCTGCGTGCCGACCACGCCGACAGGGTTCGACGGGCTGTTCCCGGCCTCGGGCGGCGCGCTGTATGGCCGGGCGAGCCATGGCGCGACGGGCACCTTCGGGCGCGCCGGCGGGGTGACGCGGCTGCCGGGGTTGTACTGCGCTGGCGGCTCCGTCCATCCAGGCCCGGGCATCCCGATGGCCGCCATGTCCGGCCGGCTTGCCGCCGCGCGCGTGCTGGAGGACCGCGCCGGCCGTGGCGCGAGTGTCGTGGCCTTGCCCGCCCCTGCCTGATGCCGGGGGCCGAGCCCCCGTTCTCACACCTTGGCTTTGAACGCCGCCCCTTCCGGCACGAGCTGGTCCAGCACCTTTGCCGACGAGATCACCCCCGGCACCCCCGCCCCCGGATGGGTGCCCGCGCCCACGAGGAACAGGTTCTCCACTTCCTCGCTGCGGTTGTGCGGCCGGAACCAGGCAGACTGGAACAGCTGCGGCTCCAGCGAGAACCCCGCGCCGTTCACCGACAGCAGCCGGTCCCGGAAATCGAGCGGCGTCATGATGCGGGAAGTGACGACATGCCGCCCGAGGCCGGGCAGCACCGTCTCCTCCAGCCGCGCCAGGATCTTCGCACGATAGGGCTCGGCCAGTTGCGTCCAGTCCTGCCCGCCGCCCAGATGCGGCACCGGCGAGAGCACGTAGAAGGCATCGCCGCCGGGCGGCGCCAGCGAGGGATCGGTCGCGGTCGGCCGGTGCAGGTAGAGCGAGAAATCGTCCGCCAGGTGCTTGCGGCGGAAGATGTCGTGCAGCAGGCCTTCGTAGCGGGGCCCGAGCAGGATGGTGTGGTGGCCCACCTCCTCGAACCGGCGATCGGTGCCGAAGTACCAGACGAAGAGGCCCATGCTGAACCGCGCACGGGCGAGCTTGCCGTCCGTCCAGCGCTTGCGCGGCTGCGCGCCGAGCAGCTTCGAATAGGTCCAGGCGACATCGGCGTTGGAGACGACGACATCCGCGTCGATGCGCTCGCCGGAAGCGAGCCTGACGCCGGTGGCGCGGCCGTCGCGGGTGGTGATCTCCGTCACCTCCGCGTTGCAGCGGACCACGCCGTGCTGGCCCTCGATCAGCCCGACCAGGCCCTGCACCAGCGCGCCCATGCCGCCCATCGCGTAGTGCACGCCGTGCAGGCGCTCCAGATGCGCGATCAGGCAGTAATAGGCGGTGGTGGTCATCGGGTTCCCGCCGATCAGCAGCGGGTGGAAGCTGAAGGCGATGCGCAGGCGCTTGTCCTTGAAGTAGTCGCCGACCTTGCCGAAGACCGTGCGGTAGCCCTGCAGGCGGATCAGGTCGGGTGCGGCGCGCAGCAGCGCGCCGATGCTGTGGAAAGGCTGGTCGGCCAGGTCGCCGAAGGCGACGTCGTAGATCCGCTCGCTGTCGCGGATGAAGCGGTCGAAGCCGTCTAGATCGCCGGGCGCAAGCCGCGCCACCTCGGCCCGCGTCGCGGCGAGGTCAGCGGTGCAGGCCATCTCCGACCCGTCGGGGAAGCGGATGCTGTAGAAGGGATCCATCGGGCGCAGCGCGACGTCGTCGGACAGGCGCCTGCCGCAGAGCCGCCACAGCTCCTCGAGCAGGTAGGGCGCGGTGATGATGGTGGGCCCCGCGTCGAAGACGAAGCCGTCCTGGCGGAACACATAGGCGCGCCCGCCCGGCGCATCGAGCTTCTCGAGCACGGTGACGCGCCAGCCCCGCGCGCCGAGGCGCACGGCGGCGGCCAGCCCGCCGAAGCCGGAGCCGATGACGACGGCGTGCGGGCGGGGGTCCTCGGTGGTGTCGAACATGGTGGGTCAGCCCTCCCGGGCGGGATTCAGCCGGCGATGCCGAAGGTCGCGAGCGCGAGCACAAGGTAGCGGCCGGTCTTGGCGATGGCGACGAGCAGAAGGAAGGTCCAGAAGGGCTCCCGCAGCACGCCGGCGACGACAGTGAGCGGATCGCCCATGATGGGCGCCCAGCTCAGCAGCAGCGACCAGCGGCCCCAGCGACGATACCAGCCTTCCGCGCGCGCCAGCGCATGCGGCTTCACCGGGAACCAGCGCCGGTCGCGGTAGCGTTCGACGGCGCGCCCGATCGCCCAGTTGAGGCAGGAGCCAAGCGTGTTGCCCACGCTGGCCACGAGCACCAGCAGCCAGGCGGGCTGGTCCGCCAGCAGCAGCAGCGCGACCAGCAGCGGTTCCGACTGCATCGGTAGCAGGGAAGCGGCGCCGAAGGCCGCGGCGAAGAGACCGGCGAGGGTGGCGATGTCCTGCATGGCCAGGCGCCGGATGTGCAGCGGCCGGACGCCCCTCAGAAGGGTCGTCCGGCCGGGCCTGCGTCATCGTGCGTGCCGTGCGGCGCCTAGCGAGGCGCCGCCTCCGAGGTGCGCAGCGGGCCGCGCGAGGCCTGGTTCAGCTCCGGGTAGTCGCGGAGCATCGGGGCACCGAGCAGCGGGCGGTTCACGCCCTGGTGGCAGGTGGTGCAGTTCACCTTCAGCGCATCGCCCTGCGGGCCGAGCCGGGCGCCGTGCTGGAAGTCCGCGGGGCCGCGCGGGTTGCGGACCCAGAGCGGCGTCAGCGGCTCGATGTACTCGTTGTTCACGGCGCGCGCCATGCGGATGCCGTACCAGGAGGTGAGCCGCTGCGGCGGGCTCTGCTCCCAGGAGGCGAAGGCACGGCTGTTGTGGCAGAAGGTGCAGTTCACGCCGAGGCCCTGCGACATGTGGATCATCAGCGAGTAGGTCCATTCGCTGATGCGTACGTCATCCGGGTTGCCGCCCGGGTGCCAGCCGGTGCTGATGTTGCGGATGTCCTGGTCGCGCAGCAGGAAGGGCGAGAAGGGGTCGAAGGGCAGCGAGGAATAGTTGATCGCCGCCGTCGCGCGGTTCTGCCCTGTCGGGCCGGCGATGCTGGCACGGTTGTCCATGCCCTCGAGCCGCCCCCAGACATAGGCGGGCACCGCCTGGCCGCGGTGGCAGGTGTAGCACGTCACGCCGGTCTGGCCGACATGGGTGTTCCAGTCCTGGTTGATCGTGCGCGTCATCTGGAACATCCGCCGCGTCACGACCTTCGTGTAGACCTCGTCGGACGCCATGTTCTGCACGTTGTGGCAGTAGGCGCAGCCGCCGGCACTGTCGGGGTTGTCGCGGATGGCCTGCGGGACGACCCATTCGGTGATCGCCAGCATGATGCGGTTGAACTGCGCGGCGCTGAGGTCGCCCAGCACCTGCACGTTCTCGTAGACGGCCGAGGCCTTGTCGGCATCGTCCACCGGCGGGTCGGCGGCCGGCTGCGCTTCCGGCACCTGGTTCGCGGCCACGAGGCGCGCGGCGGTGCGCGGGTTCTGCAGCTGCTCCATCGCCACGCCGCGGAAGCCGATCTGGGCGGTGCGGATGGGCGGCCTCTCGAAGGTGAAGAGCACCACGGCCGCCACGGCGGCGCAGGCCGTCGCGATCAGGGCGATGCTGAGGCCGCTCAGGTTCTTGATCATCGGGGCGCTCCTTGCACGACGGCGGCAGGATCCGCGATCGGGGCCCAGAGGGTCGGGTAGGACGGCGCGAAGTGCCGCTCGACCGCCCAGAGGTACCAGTTGTCCACGACGGTGCCGGTCAGCAGGATTCCGATGCCGCCGGTGATCGGGCAGAGCACGGCGAACCACCAGGCCCAGCGATGGATGCTCTCGAAGCTGGCGTTGAAGCCCATGCACCAGCGCCAGAAGAGGGCGCCGCGCTCGGCCGCCGTGCCGCGGTCCACCACCAGCTCGATCTCACGCTCGCCGCCGTAGCGGCCAAGTGCGAGGATCGTCGCGCCGTGCATCGCGAAGAGCAGCACGGAGCCGTAGAGGAAGACGATCGAGAGCGCGTGGAACGGGTTGTAGAAGAGGTTCCCGTAGCGGATCGAGAAGGCGGCGGTCCAGTCGAGGTGCGGGAAGATGCCGAAGGGCACCGCCTCGGACCAGGAACCCATGGCGAGCGGGCGGATGAAGCCCAGCACCAGGTAGAGCCAGATCGCCGCGGCGAAGGCCCAGGCGACATGCGTGCCGAGCCCGAGCTGGATGGCGCGACGGTAGGTGCGCGCCCACCACAGCAGGACCGACACCGTCAGGAAGAAGCCGGCGACCAGCCACCAGCCGCCGTCGCGCAGCGGCGGGATGCGCAGGCCGTAATGCGCCGGCGGCGGTTCGAGCGCGAGCCAGAAGAGCTGGCGGACGAACTCCACGATGTTCCAGTTCACCGAAGCCCACATGTTGAGCCCGATGATGACGAAGGCGAGTGCGCCGAAGGCGATCGAGGTCAGCCCAAGCAGGCCGAGATAGATCGGCCCGACCTGCGCGTCGCCCAGGATGCCGAACAGGTTCACGAAGCCCGGCTTGCCTTCCCGCGCGGCATCGCCGGCGGGCAGCTTGCAGCCCGGATAGGCTTCCGGCGGGCGGACCTGGATGCGGGTGAAGATGTTCTGATAGGTGACGAAGGCGGCCATGTTCCGTCCCTCCTCAATTCGGCCAGATCGGCAGGTTGAGCCACCAGCCCCACCATTCGGGCCAGCCGCGGGTCCAGAAGGGGCCGCTGATCACGATGCAGATCGCGCTCCAGAGCCCCGCATTGAGCGCGAGGAACAGGCCGAGCCGGTGGATGCCCAGCGTGCCGATGGAGTATCCGATCAGGTCGCGGAAATAGGCGTTCTCGTGCTCGGCGGTCTTCACTTCCTGACCACGGCCAGGGTTCAAGGCCGACAGCACCAGGCCGCCATGCATCGACAGCGCGAGGACCGTGGTGAAGAAGAAGGTCACCGCGATCATGTGCGCGGGATTGTAGTGGAAGTGCAGGTGCTGGTAGCCGACGTTCGACACCCAGTCGAGGTGGCTCCAGATGCCGTAGGGAAAGCCGTGGCCCCAGGCGCCCATTAGCACCGGGCGGATCACCACCAGAGTGATGTAGGCGATCACGGCGGTGAAGTAGGCGACCGGGATGTGGTAGCTCATCCCGAGTTTTCGCGAGATCTCGACCTGGCGCAGCGTCCACGAGACGAAGGCGCCGATGGCGCAGACCGTGATCCATTGCCACAGCCCGCCTTCGCGCATCGGCGCGAGGCGCAGGCCATAGGCCAGGTCGGGCGGCGCGATGTTGATCAGCCAGATGTTCCAGGTGCCGCCCAGCGCCGCGCCGTAGAGGATGAGGGCGGTGCCCAGGAAGCTGAAGAAAGCGGTGGTGACCCCGAAGAACCCCACCCAGAACGGCCCGATCCAGAAGTCGAACAGGTCGCCGCCCACCAGCGTTCCGCCGCGGACCCTGTACTTGTGCTCAAACGTCAGCATCGCCATGGACTGCTGCTCCTATCCTGGCCAGGCAGAGAGCGGCCACGCCTGCCATCGTCGCCGGCAGCGGGTGAGGGCCGCGAAGGGCACCTCTCCCGCTGCCGCGCAGCGAAGCAGGCGCGAGACGCCTACCTGACGACCGGCTGCCCCGGGACGAAGGTCGGCGAGGTCGCGCAGAAGCCGAGATGGTCGCAGTAACGCGGCGAGCTCAGCACCACGAAGTGGATGAGCGCCGCGACGGCGACCACGCCGACCATCGCGAGGAACAGCGAACGGCGGGGATCAACCACCATCCAGATCTTGTGCACGGGTTGTGTCTCCTTTTTCCGCTGTGTCGCTCAGAAGAAGCGCCAATCCGGCGGGACGATCTGGTTGCCGTAGACGAGCGGCCGCCAGAGCCACACCAGGATATGCGCGCCCATCGAGGCGAACACCGAGAACGCCCACCCCTGGATCAGCAGGCGGTGGATCTCCCGGGCCTCGCCCTCGGTCAGGCCGGTACGCGTACCTTCGGCCATGCTTCGGACCTCCAACTGGCCTTTCGGCCGTTACCGCGCATTTCCCGCGCGGCAGGGATCGCCAGGGCGAACAGCCGCCATGGCCGACCCGTCCCCCGTCCCGCCGCGGCATCGGATGCCGGGGCGGGTCGAAGGCCGGGATCGTTCGGAGCTTCGGGGCGCGCGGTCACGCGACGCCCTCCAGGATGGTGTGGGCGACGCGCTCGGCGCTGACGCGCGCTTCGCCGGCTTCGCGCGCCTCGCGCTCCGCGCGTTCGCGCAGGCGCTTGGCGGCCGAGATGCGGACCAGGAAGGGCTCGCGCTCGAGATGCGCGTCGAGCATCTCGACCGCCGCCTCGTCCCAGGGCTGCGGGGCGCGCGCCGGCGTCGGGTCCACCCGGTCCAGATCCGTCCCCAGCGGCAGGATGTGGAAGAGCGCGTCGAACAGCGCGTTGCAGTATTCCTGGATGACGTAGGTGGCGCCCGCATAGCCCATGAAGGGCGTGCCGGTGGCGCGGCGGATGATGGCGCCGGGGAAGCTCGCCGGGATGTACATCGCGCGGCTCTTCAGCTCGGCGGCATACATGCGCTCGTTGTAGCTGCCGAAGAGGACCAGCGGCGGCGTCGCCTTCATCGCCGCGCGCACCGCGACGTTGTCGGGCTTCTCGCCGGGCCGCCTGGCGAAGGCGAAGGCGCAGGGCACGCCCATCTCCTCGCCGAGGAAGCGCTGCAGGCCCTTCGCGTAGGTCTCCTGCGCCACGACGGCGAAGGAGGCGCTGGCGAAGAAGTCCTGCGTGACCGACCGCCAGAGATCCCAGAGCGGCTTGATCGTCGTGTGCTTCTCGCGCTCGATGAAGGGCTCGGGGTCGAGGCCGGTCAGCTCTCCCAGCTTGCGCAGGAAGTTGGTGGTCGCGAACAGGCCGATCGGCGCGCGCAGCCAGGGGCGTTCCAGCACCTCGCACAGCTTCTGGCCGAATTCGCGATACATCAGGATGTTGACGTCGGCGTCCGGCAGCCTGGCGATGTCCTCGACATGGCTGCCGAGCGGGAAGACCAGGTTCACCTCGCAGCCGATGCCTTCGACCAGGCGGCGGATCTCGGCGAGGTCCGAGGGCATGTTGAAGGTGCCGTAGATCGGACCCACGATGTTGACGCGCGGCTTCTCGCCGAGCTTCGGGTTGCGCGCGCGCACCTTCCGCCCGCGGGCGCCGAATTCGTTCCACAGCCACATGATGGCGCGGTCGGCGGCCTGCCACTGGTCCTCGTCGATGGTGCGGCAGATGAAGCGCTGCAGGTTGGTGCCCTGCGGCGTCACGCCGCCGCCGATCATCTCGGCGATGCTGCCGGTGACGACCACCGCCGGCAGGTCGGGGTCCTGCGTGCCGGCGGCGCGCTTCAGCGCGCCCTCGGTGCCGTTCTGGGAAAGGCTGTCCTCGTCGAGGCCCGTCACCACCACCGGCAGCTCGTGCGGCGGCAGCGCATCGGTGTAGTGCAGCACGGCGGTGACGGGCAGGTTCTCGCAGCCCACCGGGCCGTCGATCACCACGCGCAGCCCGCGCACCGCGGAGAAGGCGTAGATCGCACCCCAGTAGCCACCCGCGCGGTCATGGTCGAGGACGAGCATGCTCAGTTCCCCACCGCTTCTTCGGCCTTGGCCTTCGCGGCGCGCAGCTTGCGCTGGCGGTCGCGGAAGCCGGCCGGTTCCTCGGGCTTGCCCGCGAAGCCGTAGCCCGCGCGGTCGGGCGTGCCGACGCCTTCGAAGAAGGAGACCATGCGGGCGAAGCGCTCGCGGCCCTTGGTCTGGGCGGCGACGATGCCGGCCATGGAGCCCGCGCCCATCGGCCCGAACAGCGGCCGGGCGCTCACCATGTTGGTGAAGTAGAGCGCAGGGATGCCGAGCTCCTTCGCCTTCTGCACCAGCGGGGTGGTGCCGAGCGCCAGGTCCGGCTTCGCGTCCAGCATGGCGTGGACGTCCTGCTCCAGGCTCGCGCGGTACTGCACATGCGTGCCGCGCGCTTCCAGCCATTCGCGGTCGGCGTCCGACCATTCGGTGCGCGGGCAGGCGGTGCCGACATAGGGCACCTCGGCGCCGGCTTCCGAGAGCAGGCGTGCCACCAGCAGCTCCGAACCTTCGTAGCCGGAGACGGTGATGCGCGCCTTGATCGGCGCGGCCGCCATCGCGGCCTTGATGGCGGGCAGCAGGCGGGCCTTGGCGGCATCCAGCGCCGCGGCAGGCACCTCGGCGGCCTTGGCGATCGCGTCCATCCAGGCGGCGGTGCCTTCCACGCCGACCGGGCCGGAGCCGACGATGGGACGGCCGGCTGCGCGGAATTCGCGGATGCTCGCGGTGTAGAAGGGATGCACGGCGGCCACCGCGACGCTGCCCAGCGCGCCGTAGAGGTCGCGCCATTCGCGCGCCGGCGTCGCGGGCGCCAGCTTCAGGCCCATCGGGCCCAGCAGCGCGCCGATGCCCATCGGGTCCGCCGGGAACAGCTCGCCCACCAGGGCGATGGTGCGGTCGCCATCGACCATGTCGCGCGGGCGGGCAACGGGGCCCATCTCGGCTTCCGTGCGGGCGTAGCGCAGCATGGCGCCGGCCAGCACGTCCTTCGCTTCCGCATGCGTCGGCACGCCGAAGCCGGGGACATCGATGCCGATGACGCGGACGCCGTCGATCTGCTTCGGCAGCAGTTCGAGCGGCACGCCGGAGGCGGTGGGCACGCAGAGGTTGATCACGACGATGGCGTCGCATTCCTCCGGCTTGGCGGAGGCATGCACTGCGTCGCGGATGTCCTCGAACAGCTTGCCGGTGACCAGCGTCTCGGAGTTGAAGGGCACGTAGCCCACGCTGCGCCGCGCGCCGTAGAAATGGCTGGTGAAGGTCAGGCCGTACACGCAGCAGGCGCTTCCCGAGAGGATGGTCTGCACGCGCCGCATGCGCAGGCCGACGCGCAAGGACCCGAAGGCCGGGCACATGGATTGCGGCTGGTCGTGCGGGCCGCGCGGATAGTCGGCGGCCAGCTTGTCCATGACCTCCGACTTGCCGGCGGCCTTGGCGGCGGCGAGCATCGTCTCGCGCCCGCCATGGCAGCCGGAGCCGGCGGGCTCCTGCGGCACGGTGGTGGGGGGGAGCGTGTCCATGGTGGTCAGGCGCCCTCGTAGACCACTTCGAGGGAGGGCTTGGTCAGCGTCTCGGCGGCGCACATGTCTTCCATGCTCGCCGGCTGCAGCACCACGTTGCGGCCGACCGCCTCGCCCTTGAACAGGCCGAGCAGCGCATCCTGGGTCAGCGGCTTCGGGCGCATCGGGGGCGCTTCGGCCACCTGCACGCCGAGCGCCGCGAACAGCGCGCCCCATTCGCTCTCGGGCCGGCCGATGATCTCGTAGTTCGCCGACTTGCGGCGGATGTCCTCGTGCGCCGGGATCGAGGCCAGCACGGGGATGCCGGCGGCCTCCGCGAACGCTGCCGCTTCGCCGGTGCCGTCATCCTTGTTGATCACCAGGCCGGCGACGCCGACATTGCCGCCGAGCTTGCGGAAATACTCCACCGCCGAGCAGACATTGTTGGCGACGTAGAGGCTCTGCAGGTCGTTCGATCCGACGACGATCACCTTCTGGCACATGTCGCGGGCGATCGGCAGGCCGAAGCCGCCGCAGACCACGTCGCCCAGGAAGTCGAGCAGCACGAAGTCGAAATCCCAGCTGTGGAAGCCGAGCTTCTCCATCAGCTCGAAGCCGTGGATGATGCCGCGCCCGCCGCAGCCGCGGCCGACCTCGGGCCCGCCAAGCTCCATCGCGAAGACGCCGTCGCGCTTGAAGCAGACATCGCCGATCTGCACCGCCTCGCCGGCGGCCTTCTTGCGGCTGCTGGTCTCGATGATGGTGGGGCAGGCCTTGCCGCCGAACAGCAGGCTGGTCGTGTCGCTTTTCGGGTCGCAGCCGATGAGCAGCACGCGCTTGCCCTGCTGCGCCATCATGTAGCTGAGGTTCGCCAGCGTGAAGGACTTGCCGATGCCGCCCTTGCCGTAGATCGCGATGATCTGCGTCTGCTTCTTCGCGGGCGTGGTGGCCACGGGGTCAGGTTCCTGCGCCGCTTCCTGGCGCAAGCGGTCGGCCTGGCTGGCCAGCGGCGTCTTGTTCGGCGGGAACCCGGCAGGTGCGTTCATTGCTGTCTCCTCCAGTCGAGGACCATTTTCAGGCAACCCGGATCGTTGAAGGCCGTCCGGTAGGCGTCAGGCGCGGCGGTCGCGTCCTGGCGATGGGTGATCAGGCCGTCGAGCGCGAGGGCGCCGCCCTCGATCAAGGCGCGCACGGCGTGCAGGTCGGGCTCGCGCCATTCGGCGGCGATCCGGATCCGCGCTTCGCGCATGAAGGCGGGCGGGAAGGCGAAGGAGAGCGGCGCGCTGTAGAAGCCGGCCAGCACCACCTCGCCGCCCGGCGCGAGCCGCGCGATCAGCGCATCCAGCAGCGTCGGGTCGCCGCTGACGTCGCAGATGCAGCGGTAGTCGCGCCGCGCATCGGCATCGGGGTCGAGCACCGGATAGCCCTGCGCGCCGCCGGCGCGGTCGGGGTTGCGTTCCCACACCGTGGGCGGCGCTCCGCCGGCGGCCAGCACCAGGCGGGCGATCAGCCGGCCCAGCACGCCATGGCCGACGATCAGGTCGGGCAGCACCGAATGGGGGGCGGCGATGGCGTGCCGCGCGGTGGCGGCGAGCGCCAGCAGCACGCCGTCGGCGCCGAGATCCTCGGCGATCGGGAAGGCCTTCGCGCCGGGCACCACCAGCCGCCGCGCGGCGCCGCCGAACAGGCCGTGCACCTTCACGCCATCGCGGTCGCCGAAGCAGCGGGCACCGGGGACGAAGACGAATTCGCCCTCCCGCCGGCCGCTCTCCGTGCCGGCCCGCGTCACGCGGCCGACCGATTCGTAGCCGGGCACCAGCGGGTAGCCCATGCCCGGGAAGGGCGGCATGCGGCCGGTGAACAGCAGGCGTTCCGTGCCGGTGCTGATGCCGCTCCAGGCGATGTCCACGACGACGTCCTGCTCGCCGGGGGGCGAGAGCTCGAGCCGGCTGAGCGCAAGGCGCTCCGGCGCTTCCAGGACGACAGCAACGGTGTCCACTTGGACTTCCCTGTTAACCCAATATCGTCAGGGTAGCCTGACACAGATAAGTGTCAAGCAAAACTGACAGCTTTTCGTCAAGCGGCGGCGACATCGGCCACCATCACCCGCACCAGCAGCGGCGTGCGCGTCGGCAGCAGGCGCGGCCGGGCGAAGCCGGCGGCCTGCAGCATCGCGGCGTATTCCTCCGGCCGGCGCGGCCGGCCGCGGCCCATGGCCAGCAGGTAGAAGCCGAAATAGGCCTCCCCGACTGGCTCGGCGCCGGGCGTGCCGGCCATGGGCTCGGCGACCAGCAGGCGGGCGCCGGCGGGCATGGCAGCGCTCAGGCGGGCGAGCAGGGCGCGCACAACCTCGTCGTCATGGTCGTGCAGCACGCGCACCAGGCTCACCAGGTCGGCGCCCGGCGGGAACGGGTCTTGGGTGAAATCGCCGCCATGGGCGGTGGCGCGGGCCGCGAGCCCGGCGGCCGCGAATCGGGCACGCCCCTGCTCGGCGACCGCGGGCAGGTCGAACAGCATCAGGCGAAGCTGCGGCGCGGCGCGCGCGACGGCGGCCAGGAACGCCCCGCTGCCGCCGCCGACATCGAGCAGGCAGCGATGCGCGGCGAAGCCGTAGGCGGCGATGACTTCCTCGGCCACCATGGGCTGGGAGGCGGCCATCAGCGCCGTGTAGTCGGCCGTACGCGCGGGATCGAGCGCCCCTGGCCGGTCGGCGCCGGCATAGGCCCAGTAGCCGGAGAGCGCGTTGCCGCCCCTCTCCCGCCGCAGCATCGCGACCGGATCGGCCAGGTCGGCGTAGAGCAGCGCGTGGTGCTCCACCATCGCGCCGATGCCCGGGTTGCCGATCATCGCGGCCCCGAGCTTGCCGAGCGCCCAGCGCCCGTCGTCGCGCAGCAGCAGCAGGTCGAGCGAGGCGGCGGCGGACAGCAGCCGCAGCGCGCCTTCCTCCGGCATATCAAGGCGCCTTGCCAGCGCCGTGGTGTCCTGCGGGCCGGATTCGTGCAGCAGGTCGAACAGCCTGAGCCGCACGCAGGCCAGCAGCACCTGCGAATAGACGAAGCCCGCGCAGAGGTCGAAGAGCTGCCGCGCCCGCTTCCGCGCGAAGGGCCGCGTCAGCGGGAAGCGCGTGGCCTGGCGGCGGAATTCCGGGGAGGCGGTCAGCCGGTCCCGCCAGGCGCGGAAGCGGTCGCGCCAGCTTTCGGGCACGGGACCGGATGCGGGCAGCGAGGCGCTCATGCGGCGGTGGCGAGCTTCCGCGGCACCAGGCGCTGCGCCTCGGCCAGCATGACGGCGCGCAGCACGCCCTGGCCTGGGCAGTCGGGGATGGCGGCGACCGCGGCCTCGCTCAGCGTGCGCAGCCGCGCCACCGCGCCCTGCAGGCCGAGCTCGATCACCGCGCTCGGCCGGCCGAGCGCCTTGTCGCGGCCGACCGGCTTGCCGATGGTCGCCTCGTCCTCCACCGCGTCGCGGAGGTCGTCGGCCACCTGGTAGGCCTCGCCCAGCCGGTCGCCGAGCAGGCGCCAGGCCTCGGGCTCCGGGTGCCCCGACGCGGCGGCGCCGGCGACGCAGGCGGCGGCGAACAGCGCGCCGGTCTTCTGGCGGTGGTAGTCGGACATGTCGGCGCGGGGCTCGCATTCCCAGGCCTGCCCAGCGACGATGCCGAAGGGCACGCCGACGCCGTCGCCCACCGCGATCAGCACCGCCGGCACGCGGTCCGGCGCGCAGGGCGCGGCGCGCGCCACGGTCTGGAAGGCCAGCACGATCAGCGCATCGCCGGCCAGCACCGCCAGCGGCACGCCGAAGGCGCGGTGCACGCTGGGCTTGCCGCGCCGCGTCTCGGCATCGTCGAAGCAGGGCATGTCGTCATGCACCAGGCTCGCGCAGTGCAGCAGCTCGATCGAGGCGGCGGCGGCCGAGGCCAGGGCCGGCTTGTCGTCCCCGCAGGCCATGGCGACGGCCAGCGTCAGCCGCGGGCGGATGCGCGCGCCCTTGGGGAAGACGGCGTGGCGCAGCGCGGCGGAAAGGCGGGGCGGCGCGCCCGCGGCTTCCGCCGTCAGCACCGCATCGGCCAGCGTCGTCTCGATGCGCGTCGCGGTGTCCATGCGTGTCCTCGCCGGAAGTGCTGGCGGGACGGCGAGTGTCGTCCTGCCTTGTCACTTCGGACTGTCAATCTTTCCTGACAGCCAAGTCAACCGCTTTTCGCAGCCTGTCAGGCAGGACTCACAATCCCGGCATCGCGCAACGCCGCCCTGCCCCGGCGCACCACATCCGTATGACGGGCGCCGCCCTCGGGGCCCGCACCAGGCGGAAGCGGAGGAAGCGATGGCGGAGACCATGATCCATGCCGGCGCGGAAGCCGGCACGGAGGCCCAGGTGCGCAGGATCGGGCTCGGCGACCTGGGCGTGGCGCTGCGGCGCGGGTGGGAGGATTTCCTGGCGGCGCCGACGCAGCTTGCCTTCCTCGGCATCCTCTACCCGGTGGTCGGGCTGCTGGCGGCGACGCTGTCCTCGGGCGGGGAGGTTATCCACCTGCTCTACCCGATGGCGGCGGGCTTCGCGCTGGTCGGCCCCATCGCCGCGCTCGGGCTCTACGAGATCAGCCGGCGGCGCGAGCGCGGCGAACCGGCGCGCTGGAAGGATGCCTTCCGCGTGTTCGGCTCGCCGGCGATCGGGCCGATCCTGTTGCTCGGCCTGGGGCTGCTGGCGGTGTTCGTGGCCTGGCTGTGGGCGGCGCATGCCATCTTCGCCGGCACCATCGGACGGCTGCCGTCCGGCATCCCGCTGGGCGAGGCGCTGTTCGGCACGGCGGAAGGCTGGCGGCTGGTCTGGCTGGGCAATCTGGTGGGCTTCGCCTTCGCGGCCTTCGTGCTGGTGACCACGGCGATCTCCTTCCCGATGCTTCTGGACCGGGATGGCGGGGTGGGCCCGGCGGTGGCGACCTCCGTGCGGGCCTTCGTGCGGAACCCGGTGCCGATGGCGGCCTGGGGGCTGGTGGTCGCGGCGCTCGTGGTGCTGGGCTCGATCCCGCTGCTCATCGGGCTGGCCGTGGTGGTGCCGGTGCTGGGGCATGCGACCTGGCATCTGTATCGGCTGGTGGTGTCGTAGGGGGCTGAGGCAGAGCCCCCACCCGGCCACGCTCCGCAACAGCGGGGGAGGGGAAGGAACGGGGGCTACCAGCGGATCTCGAAGACGCAGGCGGGATCGCCACGGGCTTCGCAGGCGGCTTCCGTCACCGCGGCACGGCGGCTGACCAGGGCGCGGAACAGGGTCTCGAATGTGGCGGCGTAGTAGCCGCAGACCGGCGTGGCGGATTGGCCCGCCCGCGCGATCGGGCCGCCCGCGATCTCGAGCCGCAGCGGGCGGCCCGGCAGCACGCGGAAGCGGCCGCTGCCGGCGAAGGTCCAGGCATGCGCGCCGATCGCCCGCAGCAGCAGCCGCGCCGCCGGCCAGGGCGGCAGCAGGCGCAGCAGCCACTGCACGGGGCGGGGGATGCGGTGCGCCAGCAGATACAGCGCGGTCAGCCGCCCCGCCTCGCGCGAGGCGGCATCGGCTTCGGCCTCGCCGAGGCTGGCGCGGGTCGCGCGGTGCAGCGCCGTCACCTCCGCTTCCGGCACCATCCGGCCGGGCGCGGCGAGCAGATGCGCGGCGAGCCCCGCTTCCGCGAAGATCCGCGCGGTCCGGTCGGTGCCGAACCGCGCTTCCAGCGCTTCCGCCATCCGGGTGATGGCGTTCGGGCCGATGCGGCCGCAGGATTCGGCGATGCCGACATCCATCGGCGGTCAGTCCCGCGGCGGCGCCTGCACGCCTTCCGGCAGCTGCTGCGTGCCGCCGCCGGAGAGCTTGGCGGCGACCGCGGCAGGCGGGGCGGCGCGGTCCATCTGCTCCTCGGTCAGCTGCTCGGTACCGCCGCCGCAGGCCTTGGCGGCGAGGGCCGATTGCGACGCCGCATCGGCATTCGCCTTGTCGAGCTTCGCCTTCGGCCGGTGCATGGTCTTCCACATCGCGTTGTGCGGCACGGCAGCGGCCTTGCGCTGGTCGAAGGTACGGGCCTCGTCGAAGTGGAAATCGACGTTCTTCTTGGTCTGCGGGCCCCAGTAGCCGACCTTGCCCAGATCGTAGAAGGTGCGCTGCACGCCCGACTTCAGGAAGGCCTTGAGGCAACCCAGCAGGTAGCTGCGCCGCCGCCTGTCGCGGGTCCACGGATATTCGAGGAAGGCCTTGCGCATGTAGAAGCGGCGGTAGTTGGCCATGGTGCGATCCAGCAGGGTCGCGCGGTCCATCGCCTCCGGCTTCATGATCGGCGTGACGAAGTTGTACTTGGAGAAATCGAAGACCTCGACCTTGTCGCCCAGCTCCTTGAACAGGTCGCTGAACGGCCAGGGCGTGTACATCGCCCAGTTCGCCATGTCCGGGTTCCAGTCCCGGGCCATGTTGTAGGTCTCCTCCAGCGTCTCCACCGTCTCGTTCTCCAGGCCGACGATGAACTGCGCCTCGGAGACGATGCCGGCGGCCTTCAGCAGCTGGATGGCCTTCTTGTTCTGCGCGACGGTGGTTTCCTTGTTGAAGCGGTCGAGCTTCAGCTGCGCGGCGGCCTCGGTGCCGAGCGAGATGTGGACCAGCCCCGCCTTTCGGTAGAAGGGCAGCAGCGCCTCATCCCGCAAAATGTCGGTGACGCGGGTGTTTATGCCCCATTGCACCTTGTCGGGCAGGCCGCGGTCAATCAGCTCCTGGCAGAACTCGACGAACTTCTTCTTGTGTATCGTCGGTTCCTCGTCGGCCAGGATGAAGAAGCCGACATCGTGCTTCTCGACCAGCTCCTGGATCTCGTCCACCACCTTCTTGGGGTCGCGCACGCGGTAGTCGCGCCAGAACATCCACTGGCTGCAGAAGCTGCAGGTGAAGGGGCAGCCGCGCGCCATGTTGGGGATGGCCACGCGCCGGCCGGTCGGGATGTAGAGGTAGTTCTTCCAGTCCAGGATGCCCCAGTCGGGCTTGATCTTCTCCAGGTCCTTGATGGGGGGCGCGGCCGGCGTCGCCACCACCTGCTCGCCATCCAGGAAGGCGATGCCCTTCACCGTGCCGCGTTCCTGCTGCCAGCGCCCGTCATCGACGCAGCGCACCAGGTCGAGGAAGACCTGCTCCCCCTCCCCGCGCACCACGGCGTCGATCCAGGGGGCTTCCGTCAGCACCTGCTGGTACATGAAGGTGCCATGGATGCCGCCCAGCACCGTCACCGCCTCGGGGCAGGTGGCCTTGGCCAGCTTCAGCAGCGCCTCCGCCTCGTAGATCGCGGGCGTGATGGCGGTGGCGCCGATCACGTCGGGCTTCAGCGCGCGCAGGGCGTCGGCCACCTGGTCATGCGTCAGGCGGTTGGTCATGGCGTCGATGAAGGTGATGTCGGCGTAGCCGTCGTTCTTCAGGTAGCCGGCGAGGTAGGCCACCCAGGCCGGCGGCCAGTTGCCCGCGATCTCGGCGCCGCCGGAATGGTAGTTCGGGTGGATCAAAACGATGCGCATCGGACGCTCCCGCCGGCACGCGCCGGAACGGAGGTCAGCTTCGCGCCGATCGGCGCCGCGCTGCCTTGATGTGTGGCAACCCGTCCTGACAGTTCAGACGGGCAAACCGCGCTCCGACCGGTCCAGGCGGTCGAACAGCTCCACCGCCCAGACGATGCGGGTGCGGAAGCCGGACAGCGCCGCGGCGACGCCGCCCGGCTCGGCCGCGATGGCCTCGACCAGGAAGCGGGTGGCGGCCAGCGGCGGGTCGGCGGCGTGGCGCGGGCCGGCGGCCAGCGCGGGGACGGCGCGGGCCAGCAGGCGGGCCTTGCGCCAGGCGGGCACCACGGCGCGGCGGCTGACCGAATCATGGCCGTGCCGCTCCACCTCACGCCCGATCTCGGCATAGACCAGGCGGGCGGCGGCGATGCCGGCGCGGCAGTCGCGCGGCAGCATGCCGATGCCGGCTTCGGATCGCTGGTAGAGCTGGTCGGCGCGCGCCAGCAGCCTTGCCACGACGCGCGCCAGGGCGGGCGTGAAGGCGGGCGCGGCGAGGAAGCGCGCGGGGTCGATCCCGGCTTCCGCCAGCCACTCGAGCGGCAGGTAGAGCCTTCCGTTGCGCGCATCCTCGCCCACGTCGCGGGCGATGTTGGTCATCTGCATGGCGACGCCGAGGTCGCAGGCGCGGGCGATCGCCTCCGGCGCGCGGGTGCCCATGAGGATCGCCATCATGGCGCCGACGGCGGCCGCCACGCGGGCGGAATAGGCTTCCAGCTCGTGCAGCGTGGCGCAGCGACGGCCCTCGACATCCCATTCCAGGCCCTCGATCAGCGCCTCGGGCAGGGTACGCGGGATGGCGTGGCGGGCGATGACGCGGGCGAAGGCGCGGTCCGCCGGGTGCGCGAAGGGTCGGCCGGCGCAGAGCGCGGCGAGCCTCTCCCGCAGCATGGCCACGGCCGGGGCGCCGCCGCCCTCGTCCACCGCATCGTCGGCGACGCGGCAGAAGGCGTAGAGCGCCGTCGCATCATCCGCGATGCGCCGCGGCAGCAGCAGGGAGGCCGCGCGGAAGGTCTTCGACCCGCCCGCCAGCATCACCCGGCAGGCGGCAAGGTCGGCCTGCACCGTCTCGGGCGTGGTGATCGCCATGCGCCTGGATCCCGCAACGACAAGGGGACTGTAAGTCAGAATTGACACACCGCGCGAGCCCCTTCCGCACGCGCCAGCAACAAAGCCGCCGCTTCCGCCGGATTTTCCTCATGCGCCAGGTGGCCGAGGCCGGGCAGCGTGACGATGCGCGCCGAGGGCAGGCGGGCGCGGATGCGCTCGGCCTGGGCGGGCGGCACGGCGCGGTCCTTCGCACCCACCACCAGGGTGAGCGCGGGCTTCAGGCGCGGCAGGTCGCGCAGCAGCGGCACCAGGTCCCAGTTCGCCATCATGCCGAGCGCCGCCGCGACATGGCCGGAATGGCGGAACAGGCGCGCATAGAGGTCGACGCCGCGCTGCTCGATCCGGCTGCCGGTATCCTGCAGCAGCCGTTCGGCCACCGCGCGGTCCGAGGCGCGCCAGGCGAAGAGACTCGGCACGAAGGGCAGGCCGACCAGCATGCGCGCGGCCTTGGTGAAGAAGGCGGCGTTGCGCTCGCCGAGCGGAAGCAGCGCGCCGTTGAAGGACACTACTTCGCGCGGGGCGATGCGGCCGTCGAGGGCCATGCGCAGCAGGATCGCCGCCCCCGCGGAATGCCCGGCGACGAGGTCCGGCTTCTCCCCCAGCACGTCCAGCAGCGACGCCACCGCGCCCGCCATGCCGGGCAGCGACAGGCGCGCCGGCGGCAGGCCGGCGGTGAAGCCATGGCCGGGCAGGTCCGGGGCGATGACGCGGAAGCGCGGCGCCAGCAGCGGCAGCAGGTCGCGCCAGGAATGGGTGGAGGCGGCGGTGCCGTGCAGCAGCAGCAGCACGGGCCCCTGCCCCGCCACCTGGATGTGCCAGCGCAGGCCGCCGGCCTCCACGAAGCGGCTGGCGTCCCGATTCGGCCAGTCGCGGCCTTCGCGGTCCCAGAGCGGGCGTTCGGGCATGGCGTGCCCCTCAGGCGGCGTCGCGCACCCCGGCGACGGCGGCGGAAAGCCGGGCGGCGTCGGTGGCGGGCAGCGGCAGGTAGCGGCCGGCCATCGCCTCGGCCAGCTTGCGGGCATAGGGCTGCGGGCGCGGCGCGGTGTCCACCACCAAAGCGGGGATGCCGAGCATCCGCAGCGCGGCGGCGGCGTCGAGCCCATCCGCTTCCGCCTTCGGGCGGCCGGGGGTGCCATCGCGGGCGATGTTGGCGCGGCCATCGGTCAGCAGCACCAGCAGCGGGGTGCGGCCGCGGCGGCTGGCTTCCCTGGCCAGTGCTGCGGCGGCGTCGAGGCCGGCGGCCAGCGGCGTGGCGCCGCCGCCCGGCAGGCCGGCCAGGCTGCGCTTGGCGCGCACCAGCGAGGAGGTGGGTGGCAGCAGCACCTCCGCCCCGCGGTTGCGGAAGGCGACGACGGCCACCTGGTCGCGGCGGATGTAGCATTCGGCCAGCAGCATCTCGACAGCGCCCTTCGCTTCCGCCAGGCGGTTCAGGGCGGAGGAGCCGGAGGCATCCACCACGAAGACGGCGGTGGTGCCGATCCGTTCCTTGAAGCGGCGGATGCGGATGTCCTCGCGCAGCACGCGCAGGCGCGGCCCGATCGGGCGTTCGCGCCTTCGGATCGCCTGCCAGGGCGCGGCGGCGCGCAGCGTCTCGACGAGGGCGATCTTCTGCCCCGATCGCGGCAGGGCGGCGCGGGTGCCGATGGGGCGGCCGTGCCGCGCGGCCTGGCGGCGGGCGCCGGCCTTGCCGGAGGCCCCGGCGGCGCGGCGCGCCTGTTCGCGCAGGTCGAGCGTGGCGAGCAGGCCGCTGGGCAGCGCGGCGCGGGCGGCGGCGAGCAGCATCTCCTGCATCTGCTGCTGGTCCGGGCCGGGGTCCGGGGGCGTCTGGTCCTGGGCCTGGTTCTGGTCGGGCTCCGGCGGCGGGGGCTCGGGCGGCGGCGGGTCCTCGGTGGGCGCTTCGGCGGGCAGCTGCGTGGCGCGCGGGGCGAGCACCAGGCGGACGGCGAGCGCGGCATCCGCCTCCTCCATCCGGTCGCGGCCGGCGAGCGCGGCGGCGGCGCGGGCGGCGCGGAGCGCCAGCAGCGGCGCGCGGATGCCGGCGATGCCGAGCATGGCGGCGGATTTCACCAGCGCCTCCAGGATGCGGTCATCGGGGGGGATGCGCGGCAGGCGGGCGCGGGCGGCGTCCACCCGGGCGGGCGGCGCCCACGCGGCCAGGTCGGCCGGCGGCAGATCGTCCAGACGCAGCGCGAAGGCCAGGCGGTCGGCCAGCGGGGCGGGCGGCGCTTCCTCCGCCGCGATGCCCTCGTCCAGCGCCACCACGGCGATGCGCGCGGGCAGGGTTAGGGCAACGCCCTCGCGCTGGACCGAGACCTCGCCGTCATCCAGCGCCGCGGCCAGCCGCGCGGCGGTGCCGGGTTCCAGCCGTTCCGCCATGGCGGCGAGGAGGATGCCGCCATCGGCCTCCGCCAGCAGCCCGCGTTCCACCACGCGCCGTCCGGCCGCCAGCGTCGCCGCCACGTCCAGCCCGCCGAGCAGCCGGCTGTCCGGCACCCCGGCCGGCAGGCGGCGCATGGGCGTGCCGGCGGGCAAGGCGGCGGCGAGCAGCGCCAGCCAGCGGTCGCGCGCCGGGCCGGGGCCGGCGCGCAGCACGGCGCCGCCGAGACCCGCTGGGTCCACCGCCAGCAGCCGCGCCGCCGCCGCCGCATCCGCCGCGGGCGAAGGGCCCGCGTCCGGCGTCACGGGCCGAACACCTCGGCGACCGCGCGCTCGACGCGGGTGGTGGAGACCGCCTCGTCCAGCGGGTCGCGGCGCAGCCGGTGGCGCAGCGCGGGGGGCGCGACGCGCTTCAGGTGGGCGACCGTGACCTGCGCATCGCCGTCGAGCGCGGCCAGCGCGCGCGCGGCGCGAACCAGCGTCAGCTCGCCGCGCAGCCCGTCCGTGCGCAGCGCGATGCAGAGCTTCGCCGCGGCTTCCAGCGTGGCGTCCGGCACCACCGTCTTCGGCAGGCGCTTGCGCGCGGCCAGGATCCGGGTGCGGAGATCGCGGTTCGCGGCTTCCCAGGCGCGGGCGAAGCGCGCCGGATTGCGTTCATAGGCGTCGCGGCGCTTCACCACCTCGATCCGCGTCGGCAGGTCGGTGGGCGTGCGGACCTCGACGCTGAGGCCGAAGCGGTCGAGCAGCTGCGGGCGCAGCTCCCCCTCCTCCGGGTTGCCGGAGCCGATGAGGACGAAGCGCGCGGGGTGGCGGATGGAGATGCCTTCGCGTTCCACCACGTTCTCGCCGGAGGCGGCGACATCCAGCAGCAGGTCCACCAGGTGGTCCTCCAGCAGGTTCGCCTCGTCGATGTAGAGGAAGCCGCGATGCGCGCGGGCGAGCAGCCCGGGCTCGAAGGCCTTCACGCCCTCGGCCAGCGCGCGCTCGATGTCGAGCGCGCCGGCGACGCGGTCCTCGGTGGCGCCCAGCGGCAGATCGACCACGGGCACGGGCACGGTCTGCACCACGCGGCGCGGATCGGCGCGGCAGGCATCACAGAGCTGCGCGGCCTGGGCGGGGTCGCAGTTGAAGCGGCAGCCGGCGACGGCCTTCATCGTCGGCAGCATCGCCGCCAGCGCGCGCACGGTGGTGGACTTGCCGGTGCCGCGGTCGCCGAAGACCAGCACGCCGCCGACCGAGGGATCGACGGCCGCGATCAGCAGGGCGAGCTTCATCTCGTCCTGCCCGACGATCGCCGCGAAGGGGAAGGGCGGGCGGCCACCCGCCCGCGCGGCGCGGCGCGGAGGCGTCGCGCCGGTCAGCGCCGCGGCCGCCCTGTCATCGAGGGCGATGTCCATCACGCCGCGCGCCGCAGGCGGAACTCCGACCAGATGGCGGCCAGGCTGTCGACCAGGTGCTCGATATCCGCGTCGCTGTGCGCGGGAGAGGGCGTGAAGCGCAGGCGTTCGGTGCCGCGCGGCACGGTCGGGAAATTGATCGGCTGCACGTAGATCCCGTAGATGTCGAGCAGGATGTCGCTGATCCGCTTGCACACCACCGGGTCGCCGACCATCACGGGCACGATATGGCTGGGATTCGCGAGGTGCGGCATGCCCGCTTCTTCCAGCTTCCGGCGCAGGGTCGCGACGCGTTCGTGCAGCCGCTCGCGCTCCGCCTGGCTGTCCTTCAGGTGGACGATGGAGGCGCGCGCGCCGGCCGCGATCGCCGGCGGCAGGGCGGTGGAGAAGATGAAGCCGGAGGCGAAGCTGCGCACGAAGTCGCACATCGCTGCGGTGCCCGCGATGTAGCCGCCGATGCAGCCGAAGGCCTTGGCCAGCGTCGCCTCGATCACCGTGATGCGGTGCGCCACGCCTTCGCGTTCCGTGATGCCGCCGCCGCGGGGGCCGTAGAGGCCGACGGCATGCACCTCGTCGCAATAGGTCATGGCGCCGAATTCGTCGGCCAGGTCGCAGATCTGCGCGATGGGGGCGATGGTGCCGTCCATCGAATAGACGCTCTCGAAGGCGATCAGCTTCGGCGCGTCGGCGGGGATGTCGGCCAGCACGCGGCGCAGATCGGCCATGTCGTTGTGGCGGAACATGCGGCGCTCGGCGCGGCTGTGGCGCATGCCCTCGATCATCGAGGCATGGTTCTTCTCGTCCGAGACGATGACGCAGCCGGGCATGCGGCCGGCCAGGGTGGACAGCGTCGCCCAATTCGACATGTAGCCGGAATTGAACAGCAGCGCCGATTCGGTGCTGTGCAGGTCGGCCAATTCACGTTCCAGCAGCACATGCTCGTGGTTGGTGCCGGAGATGTTGCGCGTGCCACCGGCGCCGGCGCCGCAGCGGTCCAGCGCCTCATGCATCGCGGAGAGCACCTTCGGGTGCTGGCCCATGTTGAGGTAGTCGTTGCTGCACCAGACCGTCACCTCGGTGCGCTTGCCGTCCACATGGCGCGTGGCGCGCGGGAAGGCGCCGGCGTGACGCTCCAGGTCGGCGAAGACGCGGTAGCGCCCCTCGCGCCGGAGACCGTCGAGCTGCGCGCGGAAAAAGCTCTCGTAGTTCATCTCGGACCCCCATGCCGGACCATCGGCGGCCGGAATGCCGCGCCGCTGGCGGCGGTCTTGCTGCGTGAATCGTCGCACCGGGCGGTAAGGGCGCCCTTGATCGGGATCAAGCCGGCGCGCCTCACGACAGGTGCGTCGGCGAAGGCCGTTCCGGCACCGCCGCCGGGCGGGAGGCGAGCCCCCAGCGCCACAGCAGGTCGGCCGGGATCGGCAGGACCATGAAGGCGTGCTCCAGCAGGCCGAGCGCGACCAGCGTGGCGAGCAGCGTGAAGCCGATCGCCTGATGCGCGCTCGCCCCCGGATCCAGCGCGGCCGCCATCAGCAGCGCGAAGGCGGCGCCACCGGCGAGCACGGAGAGGGGGAACAGCCTGTTCATCGGACGGCGCGCGAAGAAGCTTTCCAGATAGCGGAGGTGATCGGGCAGGAAGCTTTCGGACAGGTTCCGCACACCGAGGTAAAGGTTCAGTTTCGCGCTCAGTCGCATCAGCCAGAAGGCCAGGAAGGTCCATGTGCCGATCTGGTTCGGCGCCCCCCATGTGATCGCGAGGATCACGCCCGCAAGGACCAGGATGGCGATCTCGTGCCACAGGATGGCGCCGACCGCCGCCTTCAGCCGCGGCCAGCCGCGCAGGCCGGCCGGGATGGCGGAGCGCACGGGCCCGGTGATGACGCCGGTCAGGAAGGCGATCTCGATCCAGGCCCAGCACAGCAGCCCGCAGAGGAAGCCGAGCCAGGCGCCCCCCGCGCTGGCGTTCCAGGCGAGCGCATGCAGGCCGAACAGGGCGGCGAGAAGCAATGTCGTGGCGCCCAGCATCGTCCAGCGGAACGTCTCGCGACGCAGCCCATCCAGATAGATGATGAGCCCCGTGCTGAACCACCACAGGAAGAGTGTGGCCAGCGCGGGCAGCCCGTGTTCGGCCATCGTCATCCGCCCCTACCAGGCCGGCGAAAGACGGGCGTCGTCCGGCAGGACGTTGCGCCGCGGCCGCAGCAGGTAGAGCCGCGCGAAGGCCGCCGCCGCCGCCGCCGTCAGCGCCGCGCGCTTGACGCCGCCGACGACGCCGCCCTGCACCTTGGCGGCGTGGATGCCTTCCCCGATCCGGCGCAGGCGGTCCATGCCGCGCATGAAGGCGGGGTTGTCCACGTCGAGCGTCGCGGGGAAGACCTGGCGGCAGATCTGCTCAGTGATGGCGAAGACGCGGCGGTCATACTCCGTCGCATCCATGCCGAGCGCCTTGTGGAAGGCCGGCCGCGCATGGTCACGCACATACATCGTCGCGAAGACCGCGAGCTGGAAGAAGCGTGCCCAGTGGACGTTGACGCCCTTGAGCAGGTGCGGGTTCGCGCGCATCAGCAGCGCGAAGGCCTCACCATGACGGAACTCGTCGTTGCACCACTTCTCGAACCACTTGAAGATCGGGTGGATGCGCAGTTCCGGGTGCTTCTCGAACTGCCGGAAAATGGTGATGTAGCGGGCGTAGCCGATCTTCTCGGACAGGTAGGTGGCGTAGAAGATGAACTTCGGCTGGAAGTAGTGGTACTTCTTCGCCCGCGTCAGGAAGCCGAGGTCCACCCCGACGCCCATGTCCTTCAGCACGTCGTTGATGAAGCCCGCATGCCGGCTCTCATCGCGCGCCATCACGGCGAAGAGGTCCTTCATGTCCGGGTTGGTCACGCGCTTCTTGATCTCGGCGTAGAGCACGCAGCCGGAGAATTCGGCGGTGACGGAGCTGACCAGGAATTCCAGGAATTCCTTCTGCAGCTCCTCCGGCAGCGACTTGATGTCGAAGGCGTCGAACTCGTCGGTGCGAACGAAATGGCCCTTGTTCGGGTCGGCGTGGAATTCCGCCATCAGCCGGTCCCACTCGGCGCGCACCGGCTCGACGTCGATCGCGTCCATCGCGGCGAAGTCGGTGGTGTAGAAGCGGGGGCTGAGGACGGTCTCGGTCAGCGCCTGGCGCGTGGTCTCGTTGGTCGGGTCCTTGCGCGGGGCGGGGGAGATCGCGTTCATGCGGCCTCCTTCGGCTCGAAGCCGCAGTGATACAGTTCCGTCAGCTCGAAGATCGCCGACCATTGCGTCCAAAGCCGCTCGATCGGGTTGGCGCGGATCACGGTGGCCCGCGTCTCGAACACGCGCTTCTCGCCAAATTCCACGTGGTCGGGCGTATTGTGCACGATTACCCGGTCGCCCGGGCGCAGCTGCACGCCCTCGGGCACGGCATAGGCGTGGAAGTATTCCGCCGTGCGCTCGATCTCCACTGTGCAGGGTACTTCCTCGGTGCGGTTGCGGCCGAAGATGACCCGGCCCACTCCCCAGTGGCCGTCCATCGTCTACTCCTCCTTTGATGCGAGCAGGCCCCGGAAGGTCTGCTGGTTGGTCTGGCCGAAGGCCGTCATCTCCACGATGCGGCCCGTCGCCGTGTCCTCGAGCGTCAGGCGCCCGTCGGCCCACGCCGTGAGCCGGAACGGCCGCTCCGGCCCGAGATCCTCGCGCTTCCTCTCGCGCGACAGCCCGCGCAGCGTGCCACGGACGAAGCCCGAGGTGCCAGGATCAAACACCGCGACGCCGCGTCCATCGCGGGCATCGGTGGCGACCACCGCGCCGTCGGCGCGGTCGGCGAAGCGCAGTTCCCGCACCTGCAGGGCGGGCACGCCGGCCCGGGCCGGGTCGAGCGGGATGTCGCGGCGCATGGTGACCAGCACCATGGTCGCGGCGATGATGATGCCGACGCCCAGCGCCAGGGCTTTCGGCATCGCGGTCTGCGGGACGGCCTGGCTCATGGCGTTCTCCCCTCCGCCACGGGTCAGGCCATCGCTTCCGCCGGGCCCTTGCCCTGCGCCGCGGGGGCGGGGGCCAGGGGCGCGCGCGGTGCGGGCATGGCGGCCGAGGCGGCGAGCGCCCGGCCGAGGATCTGCGCCGCGGCGGCCGCGTCCGGCATGGCGCGCAGCATGGGCTGCGGCTTCAGCACGCGGAAGGACCGCGTGTAGGGCCACAGCACCATCCACGAGACGCGCTGGCCCGGCAGCAGCGTGAGCACGATGTCGCCGGTGCCGTCGCGGCGCATCGCCAGGCCCGCGCTCTCGATCACCGTGAAGGGGATGTTCACCGTCATCGGCAGGGCGACGCCGGTGCGCACCACCAGGCGGCGGTTGGTGACGGTGAAGATCGTCATCCGCGCCGAGGCCCAGGCGTAGCCACCCAGCAGCGCCAAAGGCAGGACCCCCAGCACCAGCAGCAGGGTGGCCCCCGAGATCGCCTGCTCGGTCGTCGCGCCGTCATGCGACAGCGCGAGATAGCGCCAGATGGCGAGCAGCGCGAAGTAGACGCCGATCGCGCGCAGGTGCATCGCCCGCAGCGCCACCCCGGTCCAGCGGGGCCGGCCCTGCCAGAGGATGTTCTCGCCGGGCGGAAGCTGGGCCGGAAGGCCGGGGACCGGCTCCAGGTCGTGCTCGGTGAAGGCGTTGCGGCTTGCCATGGTCAGACCAGCGGCTCGATCGCGTTCGGAGTGGAGTACAGCTCGGCGCCGCCGAAATAGGCGCTGACCTTGTCCTCCTCGAGCAGGGTGATCTGGTCGGGATGCTTCAGCGTCGGCGCGGCGAGGATCTGCGCCTCGTTCGCCACGTCGCAGCGCACCGGGCCCGCGCCGCTCCAGGCGACGACGCCAAGCGGCATGACGACGCGCTTGTAGCCCGCGTTCATCTCCACCTCGACGTAGCGCAGCAGCACGTCGGACTTGTCGACCCAAAGGTCGACCACCACGCCCACCACCTTGCGGTTCATGTCGAGCAAGGCGCGGCCGCGGATGTCGGTCTCGGGCGTCGAGACCTCCCAGCCGGGGGCGGCGCGCAGCGGGACGATCTTGGGCACCGCGTCGTCCCAGGTGAGGTCCGGCGTGTCCGCGCGGTCGGCCCAGGCGGCCATGCCCACGCCGTCCTGCATGGGATCGCCCTTCGGGACGAAGGAGGAGCCAGGATAGGCGTCATAGGGCTCCAGCACGCCGCGCACGTCGCGCTCGGCCTTCTTCGCGTCCGGTGCGACGACCGTGCCGTGGCCGTGCGGCAGCTTGAAGAGCTTGGGCTCGGGCGTCGCCGGGAAGCCCTCGATCGGGTAGCGCAGCGGCCGGTCTGGGCGGTCGGAGACCAGCGGATAGCCCTCGCGCTTGCCTTCCCGGTGCAGCCACAGCACCAGGACGAAGAAGAAGACGAAGAAGGCGTAGAGCGACAGGGCGGCGATGTCCTGGAATGCACTCGTTGGCGCCTGCATGGCGAACCTCCGCGACGCGTCAGACGTGGGCGGACCCGGCGAAGCCGGACCCGTGGGATGGCCGTTCCGCGGCGCGTCCCCTCGCCTGGACGAGGGGGCCGAAGACGGCCAGGGTGGTGAAGAGCAGCGCGATCTCGATCGTGTAGACCGCGACGTAGCCGGAGGCGGGGCCGGCGAAGGCATCGCCGAGCAGCGCCTGGATGCCGGGCAGCGCGAGCCCGTCGCGCACCAGGCCGCCGAAGGCGATGGCGAGCCCGGCCGCGGTGGCCTGCACCGCGCCCCAGGTGCCGAGCGCGAGCCCGACCTGGTCGGCCGGCGCGTGGCGCATGCAGGCGGTCAGCGTCGCATGGGTGAACAGCCCGCCGCCGAGCCCGATCATCGCCGCGCCCGCCGCGAAGAACAGCACCGATTGCAACGGGCCTGCGAAGATCACGAAGACGAAGGCGAAGATGCCGAGCAGGCCGCCATAGGCCGCGAGCCGGTGCGGATCGACGCCGCGGGAGAGCCACAGGGCGCCGCCCAGGAAGCCGATCGCCTGGCCGCCCGCGAGCAGCGCCGACAGCGCCGTTGTCGCGCCGACGCCGAGCCCGAGCACCTCTCCGCCATAGGGTTCCAGCAGCACGTCCTGCATCGCGAAACCCGCGGTGCCGAGGCCGGCCGCGAGCAGCCGGCGCGCCCAGGGCCCCTGCGCCGCCAGCATGCGCAGCGAGGCCACGAAACCCGGATCGCCGTCCTCACGCCCCTTGGTGCGGCCGGGATCACGCGCTTCCTGCTTCCAGACCGCGACCAGGTTCAGCACCAGCGTCGCCGCGGCGCAGCCCTGGATCACCTGGATCAGCTTGAGCTGGGAGAAATCCGCCAGCAGCAGGCCGAACACCACCGCCGTCACGACCATCCCCGCCAGCAGCATCAGCGAGAGCAGCGCCACCACGTTGGGCTGCGCGCGCCGCGGCGCGAGGTCCGTGGCCAGCGCGAGACCCACCGTCTGCACGGTGTGCATCCCGGCGCCCACCATCAGGAAGGCGATGGCGGCGGAAAGCTGGGCGACCCAGGGCGGCGCCCAGGTGTCGCCCGACAGCACGATCAGCGCGAAGGGCATCATCGCCAGCCCGCCGAACTGGATGATCGTGCCGAGCCAGAGATAGGGCACCCGCCGCCAGCCGAGCAAGGAGCGGTAGTGGTCCGACTTGAAGCCGATGAGCGCGCGCACGGGGGCGAAGACCAGCGGCAGCGCCAGCATGGCCGCAACCAGGCCGGCGGAGACGCCGAGCTCCACGATCATCACCCGGTTCAGCGTGCCGATCAGCAGCACCGCCGACATGCCGACCGATATCTGGAACAGCGAGAGCCGCAGCAGCCGCGACATCGGCAGCTCGGCCGAGGCGGCTTCCGCGAAGGGCAGGAAGCTCGACCCGGCCGACTGCCACAGGCGGATGATGCGGCGCTCGAGCCCGGTCATGGCCGGCGGAGCTCCAGCGCGTGCGAGGTGTAGAAGCCGCGGGAGACTCGGCGGTCATGGCCAGGGCGCCAATCCCTGAGGCCGGGCTCGGCGGCCAGCAGGCGACGCAGCTTGCCCTCCCCCACCGGGACGATCGCAGGCGCGCGGTCGCCGCGCGGGAAGAAGCGGCCGACGCCATGCATGGCGGCCAGCAGCGGCGTCCGCGGCGGAAAGGTGAAGGCGATGGAGCGCAGCGTGCGCGCGGCCAGCCCCGCCAACGCGCCGGCCACGTCCTCCGGCTGGTAGTGGATCAGGCTGTCCATCGCGACCACGTGGTCAAAGCCGCCGAAGCCATGGTCGAGCATGTCGCCCACCTGGAAGTCGACGCGGCCGCGCAGCTCGAGCCCCGCCGCGCGGTCATGCGCCAGGCCGATCAGGGTGGGGGAGATGTCCACCGCCAGCACATCGGCGCCGCGCCGCGCCGCCTCGATCGCCAGCGCTCCTGTGCCGCAGCCGGCATCGAGCAGGCGAAGGCCGGTCATGTCGGCGGGCAGCCAGGACAGCAGCGTGCCGCGCATCGCGTCCCGCCCCGCGCGTACCGTGGCGCGGATGCCGCTGACCGGCGCGTCGGAGGTGAGCCGTTCCCAGGCGCGCGCCGCGGTGCGGTCGAAATAGGCCAGCAGCTCGCCGCGGCGCGTCTCGTAGGTCAGGGTGGGCATCAGTCGAACCCCAGCAGGTCGAAGATCTCGCGGTCCTTGAGCGGCGTCGCATCCAGCGGCGGCACCCCGGCCAGCAGGCTGGCGGCCAGCCGCAGGTATTCGTCCTGCACGGCCACGATGTCGGGCGTCGCCGGCATGTCGAACAACGTCTTCTTGGCGAGCCGCGAGCGGCGGATCGCATCCATGTCCGGCAGGTGCGCCAGCGTCTTCATGCCGGTGCGCGCGTTGTACTTCTCGATCTGGTCGGTGTCGCGGGAGCGATTGGCGATGACGCCGCCGATCCTGACGCCGTAGTTGGCCGACTTCGCCTTGATGGCGGCGACGATGCGGTTCATCGCGAAGATGCTGTCGAAGTCGTTGGCGGCCACGATGATGCCGCGGTCCGCGTGCAGCAGGGGGGCGGCGAACCCGCCGCAGACCACGTCGCCGAGCACGTCGAAGATGACGATGTCCGTCTCCTCGAGCAGGTGGTGCTCCTTCAGGAGCTTCACCGTCTGGCCGACCACGTAGCCGCCGCAGCCGGTGCCGGCGGGCGGGCCGCCGGCCTCGATGCACAGCACGCCGTTGGTGCCCTCGAAGACGAAGTCCTCGGGGCGCAGCTCCTCGGCGTGGAAGCCGACACTGTCGAGCACGTCGATCACCGTGGGGATCATCCGGCCGGTCAGGGTGAAGGTGCTGTCGTGCTTCGGGTCGCAGCCGATCTGGAGCACGCGCTTGCCGAGCTTGGCGAAGGCGACGGAGAGGTTCGAGGAGGTCGTGGACTTCCCGATCCCGCCCTTGCCGTAGACGGCGAAGACCGTCGCGCCATCCAGCTTCGCGGCATTGTCCATGTGCACCTGGACGGAGCCCTCCCCGTCGCCCTTGCCCGTGCGTGCGACCCCCGGCGGGGGCCTCATGATCACCGTCATGCCACCATCTCCGCGGTGATGCCTTCCAACCGGTCTTCGAGCTCTTCCCCTGCGCGCCGCAGGGCTTCGAGCACGTCCTCGCTCGGCTGCCAGTAGCGGCGCTCATGCGCCTCGATCAGCCGGTTCGCGATCTTGGCCGACGCCGTGGGATTGAGCGCGGCGAGCCGCGCGCGCATCTCGGGATCCAGCATGTAGGTCTGTGCCAGGTGCTGGTAGATCCAGGGCTGCACCTGGCCCGTCGTCGCCGACCAGCCCATCGTGTTGGTCACCTGTGCCTCGATCTGGCGGACGCCTTCGTAGCCATGCGCCAGCAGGGCCTCGAACCATTTCGGGTTCAGGGCACGGGTGCGGGTCTCCAACGCCACCTGTTCGGAGACGGTGCGGATCTTGCCCTCGCCGCGGGTCTGGTCGCTGACATAGACCGTGGGCTCCGCCCCACCGCGGGCGCGGCTGACGGCGCGGCTGATGCCCCCGAGCGTGTCAAAATACTGGTCGATGGTGGTCAGCCCGACCTCGACGCTGTCGAGGTTCTGGCAGGTGACCTCCACCTTCGCCAACACGTGGTTCAGCACGCGGTCCTGGCGCACGGCGCGGCCATCCACGCCATACGCGAAGCCCTTGCGGCGCATATAGGCCTCGGCCAGCTCGTCCTCGTCCTGCCAGACGCCGGCATCAATCATGCCGTTGACGTTGGAGCCGTAGGCGCCTTCGGCATTGCCGAAGACGCGCAGCGCCGCTTCGTCGATGGTGCCGCCATGCTGGGCCAGGAAGGCCAGGGCGTGCTTGCGGATGAAGTTGTGCTCGACCGGCTCCTCCGCCTGCGCCGCCAGCAGCGCGGCCTCGGCCAGCAGCTTGGTCTGCAGGGGCAGCAGGTCGCGGAAGATGCCGGACAGCGTCACCACCACGTCGATCCGCGGGCGGCCGAGGCGTTCCAGCGGTACCAGCCGCGCGCCGACGATGCGGCCGTAGCTGTCCTGCCGCGGCTCCGCGCCCATCAGCCACAGCGCCTGGGCGATCGGGCCGCCTTCGGTCTTCAAATTGTCGGTGCCCCAGAGGACCATCGCGATGGTCTCCGGCAGGCCCTTGCCGTCGGCGGCGTGGCGCGCGAGCAGCCGCTCGGCCTGCGCGGCGCCGTCCTTCACGGCAAAGGCCGACGGGATCTTGAAGGGGTCGAAGCCGTGCAGGTTGCGGCCCGTCGGCAACACGGCCGTGGTGCGCAGCAGGTCGCCGCCGGGGGCGGGGCGGATGTAGCCGGCATCCAGCGCGTGCAGGATGGCGGGGATCTCGGCATCGGTGGCCAGCAGGCCGTCCAGCCGCGCGCGCTCCGCGGCGTCGGTCACGCCGGCGGCGTCCAGCATGGTGCGGCGCTGGCCGGCATCCGGCGTGCCGCCGACGACATGCAGGCCATAGGGGATCAGCTCGTATTCCAGCTCGATCAGCGCGGTGGCCAGCTTCTCGATGCGGGCCTCGGCCTGGGCGGCGGTCCAGGCGGGCTCGGCCTCCGCCAGATCCACGGCGGCGGCCTGGGTCTGGACGAGCTGCGCCAGGCTGCTGCGCGCGGCGACACCCGTCTCGGGGTCGAGCCCGCGCCAGCGATCGAGCGACGCCTTCAGCTCCAGCAGACCCTTGTAGAGGCCGGCATTGGCGACCGGCGGCGTCAGGTAGGAGATCAGCGTCGCCCCGGCCCGGCGCTTGGCGAGCATGCCTTCCGACGGGTTGTTGGAGGCGTAGAGATAGAAGTTCGGCAGGTCGCCGATCAGCCGGTCCGGCCAGCATTCGGCCGACAGCCCCGCCTGCTTGCCCGGCATGAATTCCAGCGCGCCATGCGTGCCGAAATGCAGCACGGCGTGCGCCCCGAAATCCTCGCGGATCCAGCGGTAGAAGGCGCTGAAGGCGTGGGTGGGGGCGAAGCCGCGCTCGAACAGCAGGCGCATCGGATCGCCTTCCCAGCCGAAGCCGGGCTGGATGCCGACGAAGACATTGCCGAACCGCGCACCGAGCACATGGATGTTGGCGCCGTCCGACTGCGCGCGGCCGGGTGCGGGGCCCCATTGCCGCTCGATGTCCGACAGGTGGCGTTCGCGCCGGATGTGGTCGTCGGCCGGGATGCGCGCGGCGACATTGGCGATGGCGCCGTATTGCGCGGCATTGCCCTCGATGATCCGGCGGCGGAGGTCGTCGGCGCTGGCCGGGACCTCGACCGTGTAGCCGGCCTCCGCCATCGCGCGCAGCGTGTTGTGCAGGGACGCGAAGACCGAGAGATAGGCCGCCGTGCCGGTGTTGCCCGCATTGGGCGGGAAGTTGAACAGCACCGCGGCGACCTTGCGGTCCTTCCGCGTCGCGCGCTTCAGCGCGACCAGCCGCGCCACGCGCTGCGCCAGCGTGTCGGCGCGCTCGGCATGCGGGCGCATGTCGCGGCCGCAGCCCTCGCCGGGGCAATCGGCGCAGCGGCCGCCGCCCGGCGCGCCGCCGCAGCGGCCGCCGAAAGTCATCGGCCAGATCCCGCCATCCAGCTCCGGGATCGCGACCATCATGGTCGCTTCCACCGGCAGCAGCCCGCGCGCATCGGCGGCCCATTGCTTCATCGTCTGGAATTCGAGCGGATGGGCGGAGACATAGGGCACGTCGAGCCGCGCCAGCATCTCCTCCGCAGCGTGGCTGTCGTTGTAGGCGGGGCCGCCGACGAGCGAGAAGCCGGTCAGCGAGACCACCGCATCCACCGCCGGCACGCCGGCCTTGAGGAAGAACTGCTCCACCGCCGGCCGGTGGTCGAGGCCCGAGGAGAAAGCCGGGATCACGCGCAGGCCGCGCTTCTCCAGCGCCTCGATCACGCCATCATAATGGGCGGCGTTGCCGGCCAGCACGTAGCTGCGCATCACTAGCAACCCGACCGTGCCGGCGCCGCCCTCGGCCGGCAGCTGGTCCACGCGGTCACCGATGCGGCGCGGCATGCGCGGGTGATACAGCCCGACTTCGGGGTACTGTTCGGGCGGCGCGACCTTCAGCGTACCCAGGATCTCCCGCCGCGGGCCGGAGGCGTAGCGGTTGACCAGCATGCGGACGAGATTGGCCAGGTTCGCCTCGCTGCCCGCCAGCCAGTATTGCAGCGCCAGGAAGTAGATGCGCAGGTCCTGCGCCGTGCCGGGGATGAAGCGCAGGAATTTCGGCAGTTCCCGCAGCACCTTCATCTGCGCCTGGCCGGAGGACTTGCCGCCCTTGCCCTTGCCGCCGCGCAGCCGCTTCAGCAGGCCCATGATGCCGGTGGCCTCGCCGGCCATGTCGAGCCGGCCGAGCCGCGTCAGCCGCGTGATCTCGCCGGCCGACATCATCCCGAGCATCGCATCGGAATGCGGCCGCCGCGCCTCGAGCGCCGGCTGCACCGCCTTGATGTGGTCCTCGAGGAACAGCATGGTCGCGACGACGATGTCGCCGCGGCCGATATCCTCCACGCAGCGCGCCAGCGCCTCGGCATCCGTGCCCCATTCGTCGGCGGCATGCACGGAGAGGTCGAGGCCCGGGATCTCGCGCCGCAGCTTCGCCCCGGCCGCCAGCATCGCGCCGGCCAGGTGGCTGTCCATGGTCACCAGGACGACGCGCACCGGCGCGCCGCCGTCAGCGCGAGAAGTGGGCCTTGGCGTCATACAGGGTCTCGACCGTGATGGTTGCGATGCCGCGGTCCTGGGCGAACCGCTCGGTGTTGCGGCGAGCCTTGCCGCGCACGAAGAAGGGGATCTTGCGAAGCTCCTCCTCCGCATCCTTGCCCCAGGCCACAGGGCCGCCCGCGACGGCGTGGGGAGTCACCGTCGCGGGCGCGGGCACAGGCTGTGCCAGAGGCACGACCTCACTGCCCAGCTCGAGAGGCACGCGCGCACCGGCACCGAGGTGCGAGGCGCGGGCCTCGTCATGGAATTCGAAATCCTCGCGGAACATGGAGAGCAGGTGCTCCTCCAGCCCCATCACCAGCGGGTGGACCCAGCTGTCGAAGATCACGTTGGCGCCTTCCACCCCCATCTGCGGGGAGTGGCGGGCGGGGAAGTCCTGCACATGCACGGGCGCCGAGATCACCGCGCAGGCGATGCCGAGGCGCTTGGCGATGTGGCGCTCCATCTGCGTGCCGAGCACGAGTTCCGGCTGCACGGCCTGGATGGCGCGTTCGACCTCGAGGTAGTCCTCAGTGATCAGCGGCTCGACGCCGTGGCGCTTCGCCGCCTCCCGCACCTCGCGGGCGAATTCGCGGGAATAGGTGCCGAGGCCGACGACCTCGAAACCGAGCTCGGCGGCAGCGACTCGGGCGGCGGCCACCGCATGCGTCGCGTCGCCGAAGATGAAGACGCGCTTGCCGGTGAGATAGGTGCTGTCCACGGAGCGCGAGTACCAGGGCAGGCGGAGCCGATCGTCCTCGGCAGGCAGCGCGACGCCGGCGAGCTGGGCGACCTCGGCGCAGAAATCGCGCGTGGCGCCGACGCCGATCGGCGTGACCGTCGTGTGCGGCTGGCCGAAGCTGCGCTTCAGCCAGGACGCGGCCTGGCCGGCGATCTCGGGGTAGAGCACCACGTTGAACTCGGCCTCGCCGAGTCGCGCGATGTCGGCGGGCGTGGCGCCGAGAGGCGCGACCACGTTCACCTCGATGCCCATCGCTTCGACGAGGCGGCGCACCTCCGCGACGTCGTCGCGATGGCGGAAGCCGAGTGCTGCGGGGCCGAGGACGTTGCAGCGCGGCTTCGCACCCTCCGCGCGCGGCGCGCGGCGCGTGCCGGGGGCCGGGAGGTGCGGCGTGCAGCAGGCGCGGACGATCTGGTAGAAGGTCTCCGACGCGCCCCAGTTCTCCTTGCGCTGGTAGGACGGCAGTTCCAGCGGCACGACGGGGATGGACAGGCCGAGCGTCTTGGCAAGGCCGCCCGGATCGTCCTGGATCAGCTCCGCCGTGCAGGAGGCGCCGACCAGCAGAAGCTGCGGCTGGAAGCGCGCGCAGGCGTCGCGGGCGGCTTCCTTGAACAGCTCCGCCGTGTCGCCGCCCAGGTCGCGTGCCTGGAAGGTGGTGTAGGTGACGGGCGGGCGCTTGGCGCGCCGCTCGATCATGGTGAACAGGAGGTCCGCATAGGTGTCGCCCTGCGGCGCGTGCAGCACGTAATGCACGCCCTCCATCGCGGTGGCGATGCGCATGGCGCCCACATGGGGCGGGCCTTCATAGGTCCAGACGGCGAGCTGCATGGCCGGTCAGACCTCCAGCCGCGCGCGGCGCACCAGCGGCCGCGCGAACAGGCCGGCGAGATCGGCCGCCTGGTCGTAGCCCTGGATGGGGGTGAAGACGAGCTCGATGGACCACTTGGTGGTCATGCCCTCGGCCTCCAGCGGGTTGGCGAGGCCGAGGCCGCAGACCGTCATGTCCGGCTTCGCCGCGCGGCAGCGATCGAGCTGGCGGTCCACATGCTGGCCTTCCGACAGGAAGGTGCCCTCGGGCAGCAGGGCGAGTTCCTCGGCCATGTGGGCGCGGTGCAGGTAGGGCGTGCCGACCTCGACCAGCCGCATGCCGAGCTCGCGCGAGAGGAAGCGCGCCAGCGGGATCTCGAGCTGGCTGTCGGGGAAGAAGAACACGCTCTGCCCGGCCAGACGCTCGCGGTGCGGCGCCATCGCCTGGCGGGCGCGTGCCTCCCCGCCCGCGGTCGCGGCGCGCAGCTTCTCGGGCGAGGTGCCCCAGACGGCGGCGGCGGCGGCGAGCCAGCGCGTCGTGCCCTCCGCCCCCAGCGGGAAGGGGGCGGCGATGCGGGTGGCGCCGCGCGACTCCAAGGCCCGCGCCGTGTCGCCCAGGAAGGGCTGGGCGAGCAGGAAGCGGGTGCCGGTGCCGACGGGCGGCAGGTCGGCGGCGCGGCGGCCGGGCAGGAAGCGCACGGGGCCGACGCCGAGGGCGGCGAAGAGGCGCTGGAACTGGTCCTCCACCACCTCGGCCAGCGCGCCGACGACCAGCAGCGACCGCGCGGTGCCGGGCTCGGCCGGCATCTCCGGCACCAGGGACGCGAGGCAGGCATCCTCGCCCTGGGTGAAGGTGGTCTCGATGCCGCTGCCCGAGTAGTTCAGCACCCGCACCGCCGGCGCCAGCTGGCGCGACAGGCGCTGCGCGGCGCGGGACAGGTCGAGCTTGATGACCTCGGACGGGCAGGAGCCGACCAGGAACAGCAGCTTGATGTCCGGCCGCCGCTCGACGAGTTGCGTCACGACGCGATCCAGCTCGGCATTGCAGTCGGCAAGTCCCGCCAGGTCGCGCTCATCGATGATGGCAGTGGCGAAGCGCGGCTCGGCGAAGATCATCACGCCGGCGGCGGATTGCAGCAGATGCGCGCAGGTGCGGCTGCCGACCACCAGGAAGAAGGCGTCCTGGATCTTGCGGTGCAGCCAGACGATGCCGGTGAGGCCGCAGAAGACCTCGTGCTGGCCGCGTTCCCGCAGCACCGGCCTCTCGGCCGGGGCGGCGCAGGGGGGGGCGGCCGCGGCGGCGCTCATTCGGCGGCGACCTGACGGCCGAGGTCGGCGCCGCGCTCCTGCATCCGGGCGGCGCGCAGCTTCAGCACGAACTGCGTGGCGTTCACCACATAAGCGAAGTAGGCGGCCAGTGCCAGCAGCAGCTGCGCTTCCGGCGTGCCGATGCCGGCCAGCACGACGCCGAGATAGGCGGTGTGCAGCCCCAGCACGAGCATGCTGAACACGTCTTCCCAGTAGAAGGCCGGCGCGAAGAGGTAGCGGCCGAAGACCTCCTTCTCCCACACGCAGCCGGTGAGCATGATCAGGTAAAGCACCAGCGTCTTCAGCACGACCGAGCCGGTGGCCCAGCCGAGCCCGGTGCCGGTGGCCAGGTAGTTCAGCACCAGGCCGAGGCTGACGAGGAAGACCAGAAACTGCGCAGGCGCGAGCACGCCCTGCACCATCGTCCAGGGGGAGGCGTCGCGACGCCGCCGCTCCTCGGGCGTGTAGAGCTGGACAGGGCGCGCCTGCGGGCGGCCATGCCTTCGCCCGGCGGCGGAGCCCCAGGGGGCGCCGTCCAGGGCATCGAGGAATCCAGCAAGTCGAGGGGTTGTAAGCATCGCTTGACAACTCTCCGTCAAAGGGCGTCCGCTTCCGATCGCGTCGATGCGAGCGCCGCCGAAAGCGACGCGCGACGCTGGGGAAAACCGTCACATTCCGCGCGTTCGGCCGAGCCCTTCGGGTCTTCGCGCATCCTGTTTCTCCCCACGCCGGCTTTCTGAAGGGAGGCTATCGGTCGCCCGCCACGAGTGTCAAGCGCGATTGACGTAAATCGGGATTGACAGCTGGCGGGATGGGGAATGATGGTTGGGGCGGGAGCGGATGATGACCTCGAAACACATGTCGGCTGAACCGCAGGCAGGCGATTACGGACAGGCCCCCCAGGGCCAGGCCGGCGCTTTCGCCAGCGGCTTCGCCTTCGATGGCGGCCTGGGGATTGGGCTCGCGAGCGATGCGGCCATCGCCGCCTATCCGCCGCGCGGCGGATCGGCGCGTGAGGTTGAGCGGCGGCGGCTGGCGCTGCTGGCGCGCACCCTGGAATCGGAGGTGATCCCGCGCCTGCTGCTGTCACGCCGCGATGACGGCCTGGCGATGGACCCGATGGACGCCGCCGCGCCGGCGCCGGAGGACATAGAGGCCATGGTCTGCCTGGTCATGGCCGGCGACCTGGAAGCCGCATCGGCCAGCATCGGCGCCTTGCAGGGCCGCGGCATCCCGATCGAGCGCATCTACCTGGATGTCCTGGCCCCAGTTGCGCGGCGGCTGGGCGAGATGTGGGAAGCGGACCGCTGCGACTTCACCACCGTCACCGTCGGCCTCTGCTGCCTGCAGCAGGTGGTGCTGGCCAACAGCCATGCCTTCCGCCCGCGCCCTGGCCGCCCGGGCGATGGACGGCGCGTGTTGCTCTGCCCGGTGCCCGGCGAACAGCACAGCTTCGGCCTGCTGATGGTGGGCGAGTTCTTCCGCCGCCAGGGCTGGGAGGTGGCGAGCGGCACCGGAGCCTCGGCGCGGGAAGTGGTGGCGCTGGTGCGCAAGCAATGGTTCGCCACCATCGGCTTCTCGATGGCCTGCGAGGAAAAGCTGGATGCGCTGGCCTGCCTCATCCGCGACGTGCGCCGCACCTCACGCAACCCGCGGATCGGCGTGCTGGTCGGCGGCAAGGCCTTCAGCGACCGGCCGGAACTCGTGGCACTGGTCGGGGCCGATGCGACGGCCATGGATGGTCAGCAGGCGACCTTGAAGGCGGAAACGCTTCTCGCGCTTCTTTCGCGGGACGAATGAGGCGGCCGCCGTCATGGCGGGGCGCCGGGCTGCGATGACCTGGAATGTGCTGGTGGCCAGGAGGGTGGTCTTGGGAAGGGGTCCCTTGGGATGAAGGACGGGATGCCTCGTGAAAGCGTTCAAAGCGCCCAGGACGTCGGTGGGACAGCTGGATGCGGATGCGGCGGCCACGCTGCTCACCGCCGCGGCGGACCTGGCGCTCGTGCTTGACGAAGGCGGCTCGATCCGGGACGTCGCCTTCGGCAGCGACGAGCTTGCCCGCGACCTCGGCGGCGCCGAGGGCTGGGTCGGCCGCCCCTGGATCGAGACCGTCGCCAAGGACAGCCGCCTCAAGGTCGAGGCGCTGCTGGGCACCCGTGCCCAGCAGGATGCGCCGCGCTGGCGGCACGTGAACCACCTGTCGGGCGAAGGCGCGGCCCTGCCGATCCTGTGCGCCGTCGCGCAGGTGGGCGATGCCGGGCGCCGCGTGGTGTTCGGCCGCGATCTCCGCCCCATCTCGCAGTTGCAGCAGCGCCTGGTCGAGGTGCAGCAATCGATGGAGCGCGACTATTCGCGCCTGCGCCAGGCCGAGACGCGCTATCGCCTGCTGTTCCAGCTGGCCGCCGACCCCGTGCTGATCGTCGATGGCGAGTCGCTGCGGGTGCTGGAAGCCAACCCGGCCGCGCAATCGCTGCTCGGCCGCACCGCACGGCGGCTGCCGGGCCGCGCCGTGCAGGACATCTTCGCCGCCGAGGACCGCCAGGCGCTGCAGGCCTTGCTTGCCACGCTGCGCAGCGCCGGCCGCGCGGAGGACCTGCAGGCGCGGATCGAAGGCGGCACCAGCGTCACCGCCTCGGCCCTCACCTTCCGCCAGGAAGGCGGCGTGCTGTTCCTGATCCGCCTGCGCGTCGCCGACGGCGCGCAGGGCGCCCTGCCCGACGCGCGCCAGCGCCTTCTGAAGGTCGTGGACGGCGTGCCCGACGCCTTCGTCGTGACCGATGCCGAGGCGCGGATCATCACCGCCAACGCCGCCTTCCTCGACATGGTGCAGCTGACCAGCGAGGAGCAGGCGCGCGGCGAGCCGCTGGAGCGCTGGCTCGGCCGGCAGGGCGTGGAGCTCGAGGTGCTTTTGGCGACGCTGCGCAACCGCGGCTCCGTCCGGCTCTACGCCAGCACGCTGCGCGGCGACCTCGGCGGGGTCACGGATGTCGAGATCTCCGCCGTTGCGGTGCTGCACGGGGAGCAGCAGAGCTTCGGCTTCTCGATGCGCGACATCGGCCCGCGCGCCCGTCCGCCGCGCCACAACGAAGGCACGACGCGTTCCGTCGAGCAGCTGACCGAGCTGATCGGCCGCGTGCCGTTGAAGGACCTGGTCCGGGAAGCGACCGATGCGATCGAGCGGCTCTGCATCGAGGCGGCGCTCGAACTCACCGGCGACAACCGCGCCTCGGCGGCCGAGATGCTCGGCCTGTCGCGGCAGAGCCTCTACGTGAAGCTGCGCCGCTACGGCCTGGGCGACCTGGCCGGCGAGGACAATGCGGAAGGCTGACCCGGGCATGTCCGCGCATCTCCCCTCCCCCACGCTGCCCGCCGTGCCGCGCCCCGCGGTGGTGCTGGAGCTGCTGAAGCCGATCACCTGGTTTCCGCCGATGTGGGCCTTCGGCTGCGGCGTCGTCGCCTCCGGCGCCTTCTGGCAGAACTGGCACCTGGCGCTGATCGGCATCGTGCTGGCGGGGCCGCTGGTCTGCGGGATGAGCCAGGCGGTGAACGACTGGTTCGACCGCCATGTGGACGCGATCAACGAGCCGAACCGGCCGATTCCCTCGGGGCGGATGCCGGGGCGGTGGGGGCTC
>JAIYDD010000265.1 GCA_027487675.1 Acetobacteraceae bacterium
GGCAAGGTGAAGGGAAATCTCGGATGGGCGTTCGCGTACAACCTGCTGGGCCTGCCGCTGGCGGCGGCGGGCTTTCTCTCGCCTCCGGTGGCCGGGGCGGCGATGGCGCTCTCCTCGGTCTCGGTGGTGGCCAACGCGCTGCTCCTCGCGCGGTGGCGGCCGGAGGCGCCGCGGCGATGAGCCCGGTGCGCGGCGGCATGACGATCGGCGAAGCGGCGTCACGCTCCGGCGTCTCGGCCAAGATGATCCGCCACTACGAGGCGATCGGGCTGATCGACGCGGAGCGGCGGCCGAACGGCTATCGCTGCTACGGGCCGCAGGATGTCGCGGTGCTCCGCTTCATCCGCCATGCGCGTGACCTGGCCTTCCCGCTCGAGGACATCCGGCGGCTGCTGGCGCTGTGGCGCGACCGGTCCCGGGCGAGCCTCGAAGTGAAGACCATGGCGCTGGCGCATGTGCAGGCGCTGGAGAGCAAGGCGCAGGCGCTGCAGGCCGTCGCCGACAGCCTGCGGCACCTGGCCCAGCACTGCCATGGCGACGAGCGGCCGGACTGCCCGATCCTGGCGGAATTGGAGGGCGAGCCGGCCTGAGCACCGCGTGCGGCCGCCCTGCGCGGCGGCGCGCCGGACCAGGCGCCCGCCCCGCCGCCCGGCTTGGACACGGGGCGCCCGGGCGACATCGTCCGGAGCAGCGCCGTGGGCCGGCACGACGCTGCACCGCCGGCCCGGAACGCCCCCGGCCCCATCGCGTTCGTGCGCGGCACCGCCGGAGCATCGCGATGGACTGGACCTGGCCCGAGGCCCTGAAATGGGCCGCCACGGCCTTCACGCTGCTCGGCGCGAGCATGACCGCGTCCGATCTCGGGCGGCGCGTCACCGGCTGGGGCTTCGTGGGCTTCGCCTTCGGCTCGGCCTGCTGGCTGGCGGCGGCGCAGCTGGAGCAGGAAAGCCAGCTTGGCCTGACAAACCTGGTGCTGCTGGTGCTGAACCTGGTCGGCGTGTGGCGCTGGCTTGTGCGCAAGGCCCCGGGCGGCACGAAAGCCGCGCGTTAACCCGCGGAGTGACGCGGCGGGTCCCGGCGGCCGCGGCGCCCAGGCGGGTCGGCCCGGCAGGGGTCTGCATCGGCGCCTTGGCCGGGCGCGGGGGAACGTCGATCTGGCCGACGCCCTGCCGCGTCGGTTCGCTCCGCTCGCCCTGCCGGGAGCCGTCGCTGCCGAAGCCATCGCCGGCCGAGATCGGGTTCCCGATCGTCCCGGCGGCGCGGTCGTCCTCGCCGCGGGAGCTTCCTGGGCCGGCAGCGCTGCGGGGGTCGGAGCCGCGGGCGGTTCATGGGGCGGCCCGGCCTTGGGGCTGCGGTGCTTCCCGTCCATCCTTGGTGCTCCGCCTGCGCATTCCGGACGCGGTGCGCTTCGGCGGGATCGCCCGCCCCTGGGTTGACGGCGGGCGGCACGCGGCGCTTCACACACTCCCCGCTTCGCTGGAGCCACCGGCATGGACGCCGCGCTGAAGACCGCCCTGATGGGCGTCACGACTGCCACCCTGACGACCGTGCTGCTGAAGAAGGGCGTGCGCTTCTGCTACATCGCCGGCTCCCGCCCCATCGTGCCGGGCAGCGCCGCGCGAATCGTCGGGCCGGCCTTCACGCTGCGCTTCACCCCGACAAGGGAAGATCTGGCGACGGTGGACAGCTGGTCATCCCCCCGCTCGACCCGCGCGGCGATCGAGGACATGCCGGAAGGCTGTGTCGCCGTGGCCGACGCCATGGGCAGCACGGCGGCAGGCATCTTCGGCGACATCCTCTGCGCGCGGATGAAGGTGAAGGGGGTCGCGGGTCTGGTGACGGATGGCGTGGTGCGCGACGGCGCCGGGGTGATCGGCACGGGCCTCCCGGTGTTCTGCCAGGGCTACGTCGCGCCGGCCTCCGTCTCTGCGCTGAACTTCGTCGGCTGGCAGGAGGTGATCGGCTGCGGCGGCGTGACCGTGGTTCCGGGCGATATCGTGGTGGCCGACCAGGACGGTGCGGTGGTGATCCCGCAGGCCATGCTCGCCGCGGTGACGGATGCGGCGGTGGAGCAGGAGCGGCTGGAAGCCTGGATCATGCAGGAGGTGGGCAAGGGCCTGCCGTTGCCGGGTCTCTACCCGGCCAACGCCGAGACCAAGGCGCGCTACGAGGCGGACAAGGCCGCCGGCAGGGCGTGAGCGAGGCCGGCGGCCCGACCGACGCTGCCGGCATCCACCTGCTGCGCAGCCTCGGCCCGGCCAGCGCGGCGATGCTGGCGCGGGCCGGCATCTTCACGATCGGCGAGTTGCGGGCGCTCGGCCCCGCGGCGGCCTTCCGCCGGGTGGTGTTCATGGGGGAGCACCCGTCGCGCAACCTTCTCTGGGCCCTTGCGGCGGGGTTGCAGGGGCGGGATTGGCGCGAGTTGACGGAGACGGAAAAAGCCGTACTGGACGCCGCCGTCGGAGAGATGCCTGGCTGGCCCGGGCGCTGAAAAAAAGGGCCAGCGACGTTGCCGCTGGCCCAAGTCTGGCCCGCACACCGTGTGCGGGACCGCCGGGAGAAAACGTCGAGGCACTGCCTTGACGGAATACAATCTAACCTGAGGTCCCTCACAAGAGCGTGACTGACGCATGAAGCCTCGGCAAGCCGTTGCCGGTCCGCCGGCGGCGGCGCCTAAACCATGATCGGCGATAAGTGAATCGCCGATCATGGTCCAGCCAATTGTTTTGTCGCGTGATTCACGCCTCCGGGCGTTCCGCCTTCCGGCGATCGAGCTCAAGGGCATGCCCGAGACCTCGCCCGTTCCCGCCGCTTGGGCGCCTGGCCTCCAGCAAGGGTCCGCGAGCGGGGCCGGGCACGGCGCGGTCAGGCCAAACGGACATGCGCCCCGGGGTGCGACGCAGGGCGCGGATCGCCGGGCCAGACAAGGCTCGAGCGGCAGCGGGCTGGCGACGGACCGACCAACGCCGTTCTGGTGTTGCGACCCGGACCGCCTCCGGCCTGCGCGGCCGTGCCACCGGCTCTGGTTTTCGGTGACCTGCTCATCTCTTCCGCGCGTCGGCAGACCCGACGAACGTCGGCGGCAGGACGCGAGGTTCACGTGCCGCGCAGCTTCGCGCCCTGACGACGCAGGGCGCCCTGAAGCTCCGTCACCGCCACGGCGCGCGGCGGGATCCCCCGCGAGGCCGCCAGCGCGGCCGCCACGCCGGCCGCCTGCCCGGTCAGCCAGCATTGCGGAATCTCGCGCAGGAAGGAGTGGCTGGTGGCGTCGCAGGCCAGGTGCCGTCCGGGGGCCAACAACCCATCCAGTTCGACCGGCACCAGCGCGCCGTAAGGTACCGAAACCGGCGCGAATCTGGGGGCGAGGCTCGGCGAGATGCCGATCTCGTCCGGCGCGATCCGGCCGTCCCACCAATCCCGCGTCACATTCGCCACGCCGGACAGGCGTCGCGCGTGGCGCACGCCGAGCTGCGGCGCCGACAGCATGGGGAAGGCGCCGCCGAACCCCGGCGCCTCGGCGCGGTACCGCTCCAGGTGGCGCATCATCAGGCGGTGCGACAGCACCTCCACCTCCGACAGGTCGTCAACCGCGACGGCGGAGTATCCGGACAGCCGCGGTCCCATGAACAGCGCGACGTCGTCGCGCCAGCTCGCGAAGGCCTTGTCGAAGAAACCGACGGCCTGCTTCCCACGCCGCATGAACTCCGCGAACTCGTCGGGCCGCTCGGCGCGCCAGCCGAGATAGCGCGGCATGTCCACGCCGCCGAACACCCACGCGGTGTTCAGGCAGTGGTGGATGTCGCGCGCATCGATGTCGTCGGCGAAGGCGGCGCCCGCGCGGGCATAGAGGTCGCCGTCGCCGGTCGCGTCCACCGTCACCTTCGCCAGCACGGCGCGGCGGCCCTGCTTGCTCTCGAAGATCGCGCCGGCGACGCCACCCTCGGCCAGCACCGGCTCGGCGCCCCAGGCGTGGAAGACGATGTCCACCCCGGCCTCCAGCGCCATCTCCAGGCTGGCCGCCTTCAGGTGCTCCGGGCAGACGGTGGGCGAATGGGTGACGATGCCGTGGAAGGCAGCGGTGCGCAGTGCCCACCAGGCGGCGGTGGCGGCGTCGCGGCTGCCCCAGGCCTCGCGCGCAGGCCCGGCCATCGCGTCCGCTGGCAGGCGGGCGAGCAGTTCCTCGGCAAGTCCGCGGATCAGCAGCGTGCCGTCCCAGCCCGTCATCCGGTCGATCCAGACGACGAGGCCGCCGGTCGAGAGCCCTCCCAGATGGTTGTGGCGTTCCAGCAGCATCGTCCGGGCACCGAGCCGCGCCGACGCAACCGCCGCCGCCCAGCCGGCGGGTCCGCCCCCCACCACCAGCACGTCGCACGCCGCATGGACGGGTATGTCGCGCGCGGCCTCCCGCAGGGTTCGGCCGGTGTCCGGCCGCCGTCGCGTCGGGTCGCGGGCGGCAAACACCTCCGACCGGAAGAACAATCGCCCGCCTTCGCTCGCGCCGCCGTCCGCGCCGGATGAATCGACCATGCCTCGAGCCTAGACCCGCCGAGGCCCGGCTGTCGCCGGCGCGGCGGCGGTCTTCATCCCGTCGGTCCACCGAGGCCCGATCCGCTGCCCCGCGCCGCCGGTGCGTCGTCCCGCCGGCCGTCCGCCGGCGCGCCAATGCTTCCCCCCGGATGCGGTGCAGCCCTATACGCAGCCGGCAGGCCCGGCAGTCCTTGATGCGCAACCTCCTCTCCGCCTCGGATCGCGACAGGCTTCTCGCCACCTTGGCCAACGGCTTAGGGCGCGAATTCGTGCTGGATGGGAAGGCGGTGTTCGCGCTCGCGGCGGCCGAAGATGCCCATCTGTTCGAGTTCCGGGCGAATGCCCGCGCGGCGGAGCTGCTGCTGCAGCCCGGCATCCGCGACGCCATGCCGGAGCCTTCGGATGCGCTGCTGGACTTCCTGCTCGGCATGGGGCGCGTCCCGGTCACCTGCCGGCATGCGGCCAGCGCCGTGCTCGAGCTGCGGCGCGACGATCCGCGCGATTTCGAACTGCTGACCCCCTTTCACCGCTTCAGCGGGGATCTCTCGGCCGGGATGGTTCGCCAGCAGCTGCGGCGGCCGGGCGGCGGCGCCTCGGCGCCGGTCCGGCACACCGGCAATCTCGTCGAATTCCGGATCGGCCGGCATCGCGCCTGCCTCGATGTCGAGGATGCCATCAACGCCTTCGGCATCGAGCGGCATCCCGGCCGCATCGTGCTGTGGCACGAGAGCGCGCTGCGCGCCCCTGGCGGCTGGCTGCGGGCGGCGGAGGTGAAGGCCGGGCGGGTCCGCTACGCCTATGAGGTCGCGGCCGACAGCCCGCTGCTGCGCCTGACCGCGACGCTGACCGCGGCCACGCGCCTGGCCGGCGCAAGGGTGACAACCGCGCTGGACGGGCTGGACAGCGATGGTCTCGCCATGGCGGCGCTGCGGCTCCGCTCCGACGGCCACTGGCGCGATGTCGAGCCGCCGGTCGTGCCGGGCCTCGTGGACCTTGGGGCCGCGGTGTCGCATCTCGGGCTGGGCGCGGCGGGCTGGCCGGCGGCGTTGCCCGCCATCCATCTCCGGCCGGCCGCGCCGGCCGGGGTGATGTCGGCGAAGGCGGTGGCCGAGCGCCCGGGGCGGCTGCACTGGGTGCTGCTGCGCCATGGCCCACGCGGCCTCGGGCCGGGAGGCAGCCTGGTGGCCGAGGAGACGCGGCTGCTGCTGGACGGCACGGGCGCGGAGGCCGCCGCCCGCGCCATGGCCGAACCGATGCCGGGGCTTGATCTCGATCCGGCGCCGCTGCCCGGCGCCGCGCTGCACGCCGCGGCGCTCGCCGTGATGTTCGACGCGTCCGGCGCCTGGACGGTGCCCCTGGCGCCGGCGCGGCGCGAGGCGCTGGCCGGCTGGCTGTCGGAAGCGCTGCCGCCGATGCTGGCCGCGCCGGCGAGCCTCGCCGACCTTACCGAGGCCGTCCTGGCCGCGCAGGCCTGGTGCCGCGCCGGCGGCGTGGCGCCGGACATGCCCATGGCCGCCGAGGCGCGGCTGCTGGCTCGCCAGGATGCCTCCGGCCTGTTCCGGGAGCCTGACGGGCTGGCGGCGGGCCCGATCGCACAGGCGCTCGCGCTGCGGGCCCTGGCGCATGCGGCCGACGCCCACCTGCGTCCCGGACTGGGATCGGCCATCGCACGGGGCCTTTCCCAGCTGTCCGTCCGTAGCGGGGCTGAGGGCGTGGTGCTGGCCAACGGCCTCGCCGTGCCGCCGCTCGACCATGCCGAGGCGCTGGCGCAGCTGGCCCGCACGGCATCCGCGGTGGTGCTCGCGACGGGCGCGGGTCGCCTTGACCTGCCGCCAGAGGCGCTCGCGGCGGCGAGGGAGCTGTACCGGTCGGCCATCGCGATGCTGCGCCCGCTGATCCGGGCACGGGACGGGCGGCTCGAGGTCCTGCCGGCGCCATCCGTCGGCGCTGTCTCGCCGGCGGCCCAGGCCGGAGCGACCCTGGCGCTGCTGGCCCCGGAGACCCGGACGCTCGGCGCCGGTGTCGCCGCTGCCGGTCGGCTGCCGGCGTGACAGGCCGGCCGCGGGGATGCCATGTGCTGGTCGCGCTTGGCTGCCTGCTGGGCGGTTGCGCAATGCCGGCGCCGGCCGAGGACCCACCCCTGTCCTATCCTCCCGCCGCGGCGGAGCGCGTCCTGCGCGTGGCGCTTGCCGAGTGGCGCGACTGGGGCGGCCTGGTGCGTGAGGCCTGGAGCGCGGGCGCGGCGGCAGCGCCGGAAGCGGATCCGGCCAACTTTCCGCGCGTGGTGGCGTATTGGCGCGCGGTCGAACAGGACCACGGGGCGATACCCGACAATCGCCGCCGCTACCGCGCCGCGCTGGCCGGGCAGCGAAGTCCGGGACCCGCGCTGTTCGCCGAGCCCGCCTGGTCGGCCGCCTTCGTCTCCTGGGTGTTCCGGACCGCCGGCGTGGACGGGCGGGAATTTCCGCCGAGCGCCACCCACGCGCTGTATCTCGATGCGCTGCTGGCCGATGCGGCGCGCTTTCCCACCCTGGCCCCCTTCCGGCCACACGCGCCCCAGGACCGGCCGCCATCGCCGGGCGACCTGGTCTGCCTGGATCGCGGCCGGCCTCCGCTGCCGCACTGGACGGCGCGGCTCGCGGAAGCGGGCACCATCCGGCCCATGCATTGCGACATCGTCGTCTCCACCGCCCCGGGGTGGGTGGACGCCGTCGGCGGAAACGTCCTGGATGCGGTCGCGATCACCCGCTTCCCGGCGGGCCCCGACGGGCGGCTGCTGGCCGCCCTGCCAGGGCGCCCGCCGATCCTGTTGGTGATGGAAAGCCGCCTGGGCCGCCTGCCGCCCTGGGGAGATGAAGGAGAGATGCGCCGATGACGGACCTGTTCACGCCGATCACGCTGCGCGGCGTCACGCTGGCGAACCGGATCGGCGTTTCGCCGATGTGCCAGTATTGCGCGGGCGAGGACGGCAAGCCCACCGACTGGCACCTGGCGCACCTGCTGCAGCGCGCCATCGGCGGTGCCGGGATGGTGATGGTGGAAGCCACTGCCGTGACGCCGGAGGGGCGCATCACCCCCGGTGACCTTGGCCTGTGGGAGGATGGGCAGATCGCCGGCCATGCGCGGCTGGCCGCCGCCATGTCGCATGCGGGCACGGTCCCTGCCATCCAGCTCGGCCATGCCGGCCGCAAGGGAAGCCGCCTGCCGGCCTGGTTCGATGGCGCGGCCGAGCCGGGGTGGGAGATCGCCTCGGCGTCGGACATCCCGATGGGCCGCTTCGCCGCGCCGCGGCCGATGACCGAGGCGCAGATCGAGGCGATCCCCGCTGCCTTCGCCGCCACCGCGCGGCGCGCCGTGCAGGCGGGATACCGCCTTATCGAGCTGCATGGCGCGCATGGCTACCTGCTGCACCAGTTCCTCTCGCCGCTGTCCAACCGGCGCACCGACCGCTGGGGCGGCGATTTCGAGGGCCGGACCCGGCTGACCCTGGAGGTGGTGCGCGCCGTCCGCGCGGCGGTGCCGGAGACGATGCCCCTCGGCCTCCGTGTCTCCCACACCGACTGGGTGGAAGGCGGCTGGACGACGGAGCAGACGGTGGAACTTGCCCGCCGCGCCGCGCCGCTCGGCGTCGACCTGTTCGACATCTCCTCGGGCGGGGTGGACCCGGACCGCCAGCGCATCCCGATCGGCCCCGGCTATCAGGTGCCGGGGGCGGAGGCGGTGCGGCACGGCGCAGGCGTGGCTGTTGCCGCCGTCGGCCTGATCACCGAGCCGCAGCAGGCCCAGGACATCGTGGCCGAGGGACGGGCGGACCTGGTTCTGCTCGCCCGCGCCGTGCTGCGCGACCCCTACTGGCCGGCGCGGGCGGCGGTGGCGCTCGGGCGGGTGGACGCGGTGCGCACGCCGCCGCAATACGACCGGGGGTGGAACCGCATCGCGCCGATGGCCATGCGGACCGAGACCGGGGCGCCGATGCCGCCGCTCTGACCGCGTCTCCTGGCGCCGGATGGCGGGTTCCAGCCGTCCTGCGCCTTCAACTTGCGAAAACCGCTTGGTAATGTGCTCGGCCCGCCGCAAGCGGGGTCGGTGGGGGTCGGGGTCCGAGGGGCGGGCCCCGGTCGCCCCGGGGGCCGTGCCAGAACGTCGGGAAAGCGGGTGCCATGAAGTTCACTGTCGACCGGGCCGTGCTGCTCAAGGCGCTCGCGCATGTGCAGAGCGTGGTGGAGCGCCGGAAC
>JAIYDD010000193.1 GCA_027487675.1 Acetobacteraceae bacterium
CACGCGGTAGAAGCCGGACGCCGCCCAGACCGCCACCAGCACCAGCCCGACCAGCGCAATGCCCTTGCCCCCGGTGCCGCGCGGCAGGAAGCGGCGCACCGCGTCCTGCGCCTGCCGGATCACGTCGTCGATGTCAGGCCCGCGCCCGCCACCCCCGCCGGGCCCGCCGGAGGGAGGAGGCGGCGCCCCCCAGGGGCCACCCGGCCTGGGGTTGCCCCAGGGGCTGGGCCCGCCGCTGTTGTTCCAGGCCATCGACTCGCTCTTCTCCTCGTCCCAATGCCGCCTCTGGCCGCCCTGCCCGGCCGGCACGTCCTGCCGGAGGGATGCAGCCGCCGCGCCGGCGGTCCATATGCGTGCCGCCGGGCACGTGACGCCGGCGGGCGGTCCCCGGCAGCGATCATGCTTCCGGGCCGCGCGCCGGCGCGCAAGGGGCGCACCGGCGCAGGCGTGGCCCGGCCGATATCAGGGCGAAGCGGGGGACTTTCAAGCGATGGGCGAGACGCTGGAACAGAGGGTGCGGGCGGCGCTGCGGCAGGTGCGCGACCCGGCCAGCGGGCGGGACGTGGTCGAGGCCGGCATGGTGGACGGCCTGGCGGTGCGCGACGGCATGGTGCAATTCGCGATCCAGGTCCCGCGCGAGCGTGCCCGCGACAGCGAACCGCTGCGCGCCGCGGCCGAGGCCGCCGCCGCCGCGGTGCCCGGCGTGCTCTCGGCCACCGTCGTGCTGACCGCCCACCGGGCAGAGCCGCCGAAGCCTGCCGCCCCCGCGCCCGCCGCCGGGAAGGCCGCGCCCGGCCCCGGCGGCAAGGCCGCGCCCGGCCAGGGCCCGATGCTGCTGCCCGAGGTCGGCGCCATCGTCGCCGTCGCCTCGGGCAAGGGCGGCGTCGGCAAGTCCACCACCGCGGTGAACCTCGCCGTCGCGCTGGCTTCCCAGGGGCTGCGCGTCGGCCTGCTGGACGCCGACATCTACGGCCCCTCGCTGCCGCAGATGCTCGGCACCCGCGAACGCCCGCGCGCCGAGCAGGGGCGGATCATTCCCCTCCAGCGCTGGGGGCTGAAGGCGATGTCGATCGGCTTCCTGGTCGAGGAGGAGACGCCGATGATCTGGCGCGGCCCGATGGTGATGGGCGCGCTCGAGCAGCTGATGGGCCAGGTCGAGTGGGGGGCGCTCGACATCATGATCGTGGACATGCCGCCGGGCACCGGCGATGCGCAGCTGACCATGTCGCAGCGCGTGCCGCTGGCCGGTGCCGTCATCGTCTCCACCCCGCAGGACGTGGCGCTGATCGATGCGCGGCGGGGCGTGAAGATGTTCGAGCGTGTCGGCGTGCCCGTGCTCGGCATCGTCGAGAACATGTCCTTCTACTGCTGCCCGAATTGCGGCCACCGGGAGGAGCTGTTCGGCCATGGCGGCGCGAAGGCCGAGGCCGAGCGGCTGGGCGTGGAATTCCTCGGCGAGCTGCCGCTGAAGCTCGCGATCCGCGAGCTCGCCGATGCCGGCACGCCGATCGTGGCCGCCCGGCCGGAGACCGAGGAGGCGAAGTCCTACCAGCGCATCGCGGCGCGGCTGCGCGCCAAGCTGGCGGAGCGGGCGGGGGCGCAGGCCGGGCCGCGGATCGTCATCGAATAGGCGAGCGCGGCAGCGCCGAGGCCCCCCCTCCCGGACCCTCCCCCGCATGGCGGCGGAGGGGGGGGCGGCGCGGTCAGGCCACCGCGCTGCCGGGCCCGAGCATCGCCTCCGTCTCCGCCGCCATCGGCATGGCGGAGGCAGCGCCCGGGCGCGTGCAGGCGATCGCGGCGGCGGCGGCCGCACGGCGCATCGCCGCCTCCAGCGTCGCGCCGCGGTCGAGCGCGGCGCAGAGCACGCCACACCAGCAATCCCCCGCGCCCGTGGTGTCGACCGGCGTCACGCCGAAGGCCGCCACGCGCAGCGTGCCGGCGGCGGTGGCGGCCGACGCGCCCGCCTCGCCCAGCGTCACCGCCAAATCGGGCCCGCCCGCGCCATCGGCCAGCGCCCCCCGCAGCGCCGCGGCGTCCGGCGCGCAGCCCAGCCGCGCCGCCAGCACCGCCGCCTCGTGCTCGTTCACCACCAGCAGGTCCAGGCGCCGCAGCGCCGCGAGGTCCAGCTCCCCCGGCGGCGCCAGGTTCAGCACCACCCTTGCGCCGCGATCCTTCGCACGATGGACCAGCGCCGCGACCTCGGCCGGCGGCACTTCCATCTGCAGCAGCAGCGTCACGCCCGGATGCAGCGCCGCGTCCTCCACCTGCGCGGCGCGCGCCGACAGGTTCGCGCCCGGCGCGACCGCGATCTGGTTGCGCCCCGCCGCGTCCACGCAGATCGAGGCGCAACCGGTCGGCGCCTCCACCTCGGCGAGCCGCGCCAGATCCACGCCCGCATCCCGCAGCGCCGCGGTCGCGACGGCGGCGAAGGCATCGCGCCCGATGCAGCCCACGAAGGCCACCGAAGCGCCGTCCCGCGCCGCCGCCACCGCCTGGTTCGCGCCCTTGCCGCCGGGCAGCGCGCGCACGCCCTGCCCCATCACGGTGACGCCTGGCGCCGGCAAGTCCGTCACGGCGAAGACCAGGTCGGCATTGGCCGAGCCGAAGACCAGCACGCTCATGCCGCCTCGCCCCCCGGCGCGAACATCCCCCCCGCCCGGGCGCGGTCGTAGAGCGCATCGACCAGCGCGGCGAAGGCAGGATCGACGGCGCGCGCCGGCTGCATCCGGCCGCGCGTGCCGGCCTCCGTCACGCCGGCTTCGCGCCAATGCCCGGTGCCGATCACGCCCTGGCTGAACCCCTGCGCGCGGTCGCAGGCGATGGCGAAGCGGGCCTCGCGCGTCTCGCCGGCCTCGAATTCCTCCCACAGCGCGCGCAGCTTCGCGCCGAGGTCGGGCGGCAGCGCGGCGAACACCACGTCGGCGGCCGCGCGTTCCCGCTCCGCCTGGGTCAGCAGGTGCTCGGCGTCATAGGCGAAGGTGTCGCCGGCCTTGATCTCGACCAAATCGTGCACGGCGATCATCGCGAGCACATGGCCGAGGTCGGGCGGGTCGGCGACCTCGCCGTGCAGCAGCAGCGCGACCAGCGCGACGTTCCAGCCATGCTCGGCGCTGTTCTCCCGCCGGGCCGTGCCGTCGGGGCGGCGCGTCTCGCCGCGGCGCTCGACATGCTTCAGCCGGTCGGCGAGCGCCAGGAAGCCGATCAGCGCCTCCGTCCGCGCGGAACCTGCGCTCATCGCGCCGTCCAGCGGCCGAGCAGGAAGCCGAACAGCGCCGCGCCGCCGAGCAGCGCCACGATCTCCCCGAAGATCGCGACGCCAAGCGGCAGGCCGATGGTGACGAGGGCGACCAGCAGCACGACCTTCCACCATCGCCCGAAGCGGCCGCCCGGCGCGCCCGCCTTGGCGCGCGGCCGTGCCCCCGCGCGCTTGCCAGACGCGGCGCCGCTAGCCGGCACGGCCCACGATCTCCTGCAATTCGCGCCATTCGCGCTTGGACAGGCCGGAGCTTTCCTGCGTCACCGCCTCGCCCGCCAGCATCCGCCGCACGATGTCGAGCATCTGCGCGGACAGCGTGACCGCGCCCAGCCGATAGTCGCGGAAGGCCTCGGCCGCCAGCGGCACCCAGGCTTCCACCGTGCCCAGCATCGCCTCGGCATAGACGCGGATCTCGTACTGGGCATGGGCGTCGGCACGCAGGCGCAGGAAGTGGAACAGGTTGTGGAGGTCCGTCTTCCAGTACCATTGCGTGTAGGCGTTCAGCGTCAGGTTCATGCGCGCGAGTTCCCGCGCCAGGCCCTGGCGGCCTTCGTCCAGCACGCGGCCCTGGTCGTCCTCGTTCAGCATCTCGAGGTAGTGGTCGTAGTTGCGCGCGGCATCGTCGCGCAGCAGCGCCATCACGCGCGCCGCCTCCTCGCCTTCCAGCACCGCGCCGCGGCCCTGGCGGTTGACGGCGGATTGCGCGGCCAGCTTGTCCGGCGCGGGCAGGTAGAATTCGCGGTCGAGCACCGAATAGCGCGCGCTGTATTCGTTCACGTTCGCGGTGCGGTGGCGGATCCACTGGCGCGCCACGAAGATCGGCAGCTTCACGTGAAACTTGATCTCGCACATCTCGAAGGGCGTGGAGTGCCAGTGCCGCATCAGGTAGCGGATCAGGCCGCGATCCTCGTTCGCCGCCCGCGTGCCGCGCCCGTAGGAAACGCGCGCCGCCTGCACGATCGCCGCATCGTCGCCCATGTAGTCGACGACGCGCACGAAGCCGTGGTCCAGCACCGGGATGGCCTGGAACAGCAGGGCTTCGAGCGCCGGCACGGTCGGGCGGCGCGTGCGGCCTTCCGCGGCGCGCGCGGCCTCGATCTCCTGCTGCTGCTCCGCGGTGAGCGCCATGCCTGCCCCGAGTCGGTGGGATGTGAAGGGGCGCCTGCATAGCCCGCGCGGGGCGTCGCGGCATACCCCTCGATTCCTGCGCCGCACCGGCCTATATGTGGCGTGCCGGCTTGCCGGCTATGGCGATAAACACGGCCCGGAATAAGCGTTGCGGACCCGGGGGCAGTGCCCGGCGCCTCCACCAATCCTCACCCGCCCTTGTCGGGGCGGGGGGCTCGGGGGCGAAACAGCTTCGACGCGCGTGGTAAAGGGGACGCTTTTGCCCGGCATTGTACCGCCGTTATCGGGCTACATCCTAAGTGCGAACGACAACAGCCGCGAGGCTGTCGCACTCGC
>JAIYDD010000159.1 GCA_027487675.1 Acetobacteraceae bacterium
CACGCACTATTGATTCGCACGAGTGCCGGCGGCACTTCTTTTCGGGGCACAATATCCCACCCGAGAGCAATATCATATCGTTTTTTGTTACGGTCATGATTACTCGGACGGGCTCCTAGAGCAGGAGCTTGGTTCGCCCCTGCTCGTGCGTCACTCCCGCGGCATCGAGCCCACGGCCGCGGGTGCCCTGCTGTTCGATCGCGCGCGCGACATCCTGGCCCTGGTCGAGCGGACCGGCCGCGACGTCGCGGCACTCGCCGGTGGGGTCGCCGAGACGATCCGCCTCGGCATCACGCCGAGCCTGATGCAGATCATCGGGCCCGAGATCGCGCTGCAGGGGCGCGCGCGCCTGCCCGGCGTCACGCTCCGCATCACCGAGGAGATGAGCCATCGCCTGGTCGCCGCCCTGCAGGCGGCGGAACTCGACATGGCGCTGGCCTATGAGGTGCCGGCCCGGCCCGGCCTGCGCCGGCTTGCGCTTTACCAGGAGGACCTTGTGCTCGTCGCGCGGCCCGGCCCGGAGGACGGCACGCCGGTCACGCTTGCCGCGGCGCTGGCGCAAGGGCTCGCGATGCCGGAGCCCGGCGACAGCGTGCGCGACCTGGTGGCGCGTCGCGCGGCGGAGGTGCCGCTGCCGCTCACGGTCACGCATGAGATGCGCTCCATCGCCGGCATCCGGAGCCTGATCGAGCGTGGCGAGGCGGCCGGCATCCTGCCCTATGGCACGGTGCTGGACGCGGTGCGGGCCGGGCGGCTTGGCGTGCGGCCGGTGGTGGCGCCGGTGCTGCGGCGCACGCTTCACCTGGCGGTGCAGGGCCCGCGCGGACGGCTGCGCGCTGAGGCGGCGCTCACCGCCATCCTGCGGGACGCCCTCGGCCTGCTCGCCGAGGCGATGGGACCGCTTGGCCATCGGCTGGACGGCGCGGCACCGGACTGACGCGCGCGGCGCCCCGGCGCACGCTTTTTCGCTGCGCAGCCCGACCGCGATCGTCTTGGACAGCGCCCGTCGGCCGGCGCTGAGATGCGGGCACAGCGAAGGAGACGACCTTGCCCGACGCGCCCGACGCCCCGATCGACGACCTGGTCGTCGCCGGCCATGTCCTTGCCGCCGAAGGCGTGATCGACAGCTTCGGCCATGTCTCGATCCGCCACCCCGGGGATGCGGGCCGCTTCTTCATGCCCCGCGTGCGCGCCGCCGAACTCGTGCAGCGCGACGACATCCTGGAATTCGACATCGAGGCGCGCCCGGTGCGGCCGACCGATGCGCGGATCTTCGCCGAGCGCATGATCCATGCCGCGATCTATCGCCTGCGCCCCGACGTGATGTCGGTCTGCCATCACCATGCGCCGGCGATGCTGCCCTTCTGCGTGGCCGAGATGCTGCTGGTGCCGGTGTTCCACCTCGGTGCGACGATGGGCGCGACGGTGCCGGTCTGGGACAGCCAGGACGAGTTCGGCGACACCGACCTGCTGATCGCGACCGAGGCGCAGGGGCTTTCGCTGGCCCGCGCGCTGGGGCCGCACTGGACGGTGCTGATGCGCGGCCATGGCGTGACCGTGGCCGGGCGCAGCCTGCGCGAGACCGTCTTCCGCGCGATCTACGGCATGCGCAATGCCGAGACGCTGCTGCGCGCCCATTCGCTGGGCGCGGTGCGGACGCTGACCCCGGGCGAGGCCGCCGCGGCCGAGGCCTTCAACCTGCAGCCCTTCGCCACCGATCGCGCCTGGGAACAATGGTGCAGCCGCGCCGCCCGGGCCGCGAAGCCATCCCTCTGACCAGGAGACGAGACATGCTGACGACCCGCCGCCTGATCCTGGCCGCCCTGCCCTGCCTCGCCGTTCCGGCCAGCGCGCAGCCGCGACCGCTGCGCATCATCGTGCCCTTCCCGCCAGGCGGGGCGGTGGACTTGACCGCGCGCGTCATCGGCCACGCGATGGGCGAGGCGATGGGTGCGCCCGTGGTCGTCGAGAACCGCCCGGGGGCCAATGGGATCATCGGCGCCGAGGCGGTCGCCCGCGCCGCGCCGGACGGGACCACGCTGCTGCTGGCGCCGCGCGAGGTGTTCGGCATCAACCCCGTGCTGGCGCGGACCCTGCCCTACGACCCGCAGGAGGGCTTTGCCCATGTCGGCATTGCTACCACCGGACCCTATGTGCTGGTGGTCAATCCGGCGCTCGGCGCCGCCGACCTCGCGGCCTTCATCGCGCTGGCCCGGCAGCGGGAACTCGCCTATGGCAGTTTCGGGATCGGCAGCATGCCGCATCTGAATATCGAGGGCTTCTCGCGCGCGCTCGGCATCCGCATGACGCATGTGCCCTATCGCGGCGCGGCGCCGGCGGTGCAGGCGGTGCTGGCGAACGAGGTCGCGGTGACGATCGCGACACCGCCGAGCGTGCTGGACCTGGCGCGGGCCGGGCGTCTGCGCGCGCTGACGGTGGGCGCGCCCGCGCGCCTTCCGCTGATGCCGGAGGTGCCGACGCTGGCGGAGGCGGGGCTCGCGCCCGACCTGCTGCTGCCGAACTTCTTCGGGCTCGCCGCCCCCGGCGGCACGCCGCCCGATGTGGTGGCGCGGCTGAACGCGGCGATGGCTGCGGCGGTGGCGCAGCCCGCGGTGGCGGAGCGGCTGCTCGCGGCCGGGCTTCTGCCGGCGCCGGGCTCGCCGGAGGCGATGCGCGCGACGGTGGCGCGGGACATCGTCAGGTTCGGCGAGATCGTGACGCTTGCAGGTATCGAGCGGCAGTAGAGGAAAGGCGCGGGCCTGTTGTGATCGAGCCCACCTGTGGTGGCGCGCAGGCCCGCAACCTCGCCACTTCGGCGCCCCGGAGGCGATGCACCGACCGTGGTGTCCGCTGGCATGCCGAGAGACTCTCGCAGGCTCTCCCTATGCTGCGCGAGCGCTGAGCGCGGGGCGCGAGCGAGACCGAGCGAAAAGCTGCGTTTCCAAGCGAACCAGAGCGAAACTGGCGGATGGGGTGCGACGCGGTACAGGCGGTCTCTCGGCTAGAGCTTTGGAGAGTTGGGCGTTCACTCGCCAATTGCGCCGAAGCCGTCGGTCGCGCGAAGCCGGGACCGGGATGGGCCTCCAATCCTTCCTTATCCAAAGTGGGGAGATGCGCTAGGCTTACGCTCACTTGCCGGATGGCGCGGCCTGCCGGGCATAGAGAAAGCGAGCTGACCTATGTTCGACGAATTCGGCTTTCCACGCGACGCTGACTCGCCGCATGCCGAGACCATTCTTGATACTTTCGTCTACTGCAGTCGTGCCGCCGAAGGCGTCGACGACGCTGAGGTCGACCGCCTTATCGAGTTGTCGCAACGCCGCAACGTCGCCCGCGAAATCACCGGAGTGCTGGTTTTCGGCAGCGGCGTCTTCTTCCAGTGGGTCGAGGGGCCGCCCGCCCAGGTGGAACACCTGATCGCAAGCCTTCATGGCGATCCGCGCCATTACGACATCGTCACGCTGGACCGGAGTGTGGAAAAGCGCGCGCGTCTGTATCCGACTTGGGAGATGGAGCGGGTCGGAGCCGACGACATCCGCGCGGTGCTGCAGGACGCTCTCGGGAGCGCCAAAGACAAGAACAACATCGCGGCATTGAGGCGTATTCTCAAGCACCTCGATTCCGGTCCGCTGGATACGCTCCATGCTTCTGCCGCGAAGCGGGAGGGCACCGGCAAATCCAAGCCGCGGGCTCGCTAGGGGTCCACAGGAACGTATCGACGACAGCGAATACTGGGACGGGGCGGTTGGGCGCATAAGGCGGCCGAACGGTCTTTCGCCCAGGTATACGGTACCTTGAACCCGCTGAGGTGCGTGCAGGAAAGCCACTTCTCTTGTCGCATCCGTCCCACAACAATCCTCGGCGCGACACCGATGTCCTTGGCAAGCGCTGTCACTCGCAGAGTCGATACAGCGCCCTCTCTTGCCAGCGCTCGAAGCTTGCGAGCGTGAGCGGGAGGCACAAGCCAATCTGAAGTTGCCCCGCCTCCGTGGATCTTCCGAAGGAAGCGCGGTTGCCGTGGTCGCCTCCATCGGGATCGACCTCGGGGCGCTGGCGATCGTGCGGCGCTGGTTGACCGAACCTCCGGCGGGGTGGTCGGCGGGGCACAGAAAGCTCGCTCAGGCCACCGGCCGCAGCGCGTGACATGTGTTCAGCGACGACGGCTTCCAGCCGGCCTGGATCGGGCGTCCCCGGCGGTCCTCATGCCCTGCGCCATGAGCCGGTCAACGTCAAGCGACGTGCGGCTGGCGATGTCCGCACCGACGTCGGGACCGACAGCTCCGCCCTCGACAAAAGCCCGTCCGCCGACGACCACCACAAGAGCGGGGTTCAGCGAGGCCCGGCGTGCCTGGGCGATGGTCCGGGTCAGGCGCGGCAGCCGGTCTTCGCGGTGGAAAGCTGCGCTCAGCGACAGGTCCAGGACGTCGACCCAGCTCGCAGACAGCAAATCAGCGAGGGCGCGGTCATCGGCAGGGAATTCGGCCTGCGGCGACCATCCCTCGCTCCAGAGCCATTCGGAATCGAGCGCCGCCACGAGCTGATGCTGCTCGCCCGGGACGGGCGCGATGAGGACCCGCGGCTCCACGCCGCTCAACACTGCCCGCGGCGTATCCGCGCCGAGAAGCCGGATCGCGGTCTGCATGCGGCAAAGGCCGAGTGTCACCTCGAACTCGCTACAGAAATCGTCCCCCCACAAATCGCCGAGCGATCGGGCGCCGGGCTCGAACAGCGGCGCAAAGAGATGCCGGGCCTCGACGTATTCGCCGCGCAACTCCCGTATCAGGTCCAGCGATGCTGCCTGGTCGGACGCCACCAGGAGCTCTGCAAGTTCCGGGGCGCGAGGGTTCTCCAGCACGTGCTGCGCGTCGGCTGCCGACCATCCGCGTCGATGCAGCAGCAGCGGAATGACTGTCGTCAGCAGCACGTCCTTCAGGATCGACGCGGTGGCGGAGCCCAGCGACTTGCCTGCCAGCGACTTAACCAGCGGGCTGTCGCCCGTGGCGCCCGACAGCGGGATGAGCTTCGCCAGCAGGTTCGGGGCTGCGGCTGGCCGCTGGCGCAGGTCGTTGATGATTTCCCGCGGCGGCTCCAGCACGTCGCCCTGCCAGAGGGCAGGATCGATGCCCCGCGCCGCGAGCTTCATGTCCCATCCGTCGAAACGGCGCGCGGGCGATGCGTGGTGGCTCAGCACTTCGAGATCGGTGTGCCGGCGGTCGTTCCGGATCGAGCCCATCACCCGCTCGACGCCGTCTTCCGGGCCCTCCAGCCACTGAAAGAAGCGGCTGTCGTCGTAGAGCACGACACCGGTGATGCCTTCGCGAGCGTTGCGCGCCTGCGCCGTCTGCATCAGGTGCCGCAGATCCGGCTCCGAAAGCGGCGCCACGGCCCGGCTGCTGTAGACGACCGTCGATAAGGCTCCGGCCGCTGCTGCGTGCGAGGAAGCGCGACCGGCCATTGACCTCGACACTGACGACATACGCTCAGCCTCTTCCCGGCTTCCATCCCGATCAGGGCAACACGGTCAGGAGCGCCGCTTCAAGATCGGAGGCGACGCATGACCGAACCCTACCGAAGCACCACGTATGGATCGCTGCAGCCACGGGAGCTTTTGGTTGAGAGGAGCGGCTGTCAAGGATGATCTAGGCAGGTGCGGGCGTGCGTGTCCTGCCCGCGCTTCGCCGGACCCGCGATTGATCGCAAGTGAGCGGGTGGGCGCAGGTGCCGCGGCAGCCTCCCGATCGGCGCGGGAACTCGGGCGCTTGTTGGGGTGGAGGGATGGGGTAGCCAACGGCTCGGGCG
>JAIYDD010000128.1 GCA_027487675.1 Acetobacteraceae bacterium
GTGAACGTGGTGAAGAAGCCCTTCTCCGCGGTGTTCAGCGAGTTCAAGGGCACCTCGGCGCATCCCGAGGACGTGCAGGGCTCGGGCGACGTGAAGTATCACCTCGGCACCTCGACCGACATCGAGATCGCGGGGCGGATGGTGCACCTGTCGCTGCAGCCGAACCCGTCGCACCTGGAAGCGGTCGATCCCGTCGTCGTCGGCAAGGTGCGCGCGCGGCAGGACATGGCGGGCGACACCAAGGGCCGCCGCAGCGTCATGGGCATCACGCTGCATGGCGACGCGGCCTTCGCGGGCCAGGGCGTGGTGTACGAGACGCTCGCGATGTCGCAGCTGATCGGCTACCGCACCGGCGGCACCATCCACATCGTGACCAACAACCAGATCGGCTTCACCACCGTGCCGGCGCACGCCTATTCGGGCCTCTACTGCACCGACGTCGCGAAGAGCATCCAGGTGCCGATCCTGCACGTGAACGGCGACGACCCGGAAGCCGTGGTGTTCTGCGCGAAGATGGCCGCCGAGTTCCGCATGGAGTTCGGCGCGGACTTCGTGCTGGACATCGTCTGCTACCGCCGCCACGGCCACAACGAGACGGACGAGCCGGCCTTCACCCAGCCGATCATGTACGGCCGGATCAAGGAGATGCGCACGACGCGCACGCTCTACGCCGAGAAGCTGGCGGTCGAGGGCAGCGTGCCGGCGGCCGAATCGAAGGCGGTGTGGGATACCTTCAACGCGACGCTCGAGGACGCCTTCCAGGCCGCGGCGTCCTTCAAGCCGAACAAGGCGGATTGGCTGGAAGGCCATTGGTCCGGCCTGAAGGCGGTGACGACCGGCGAGGAGGTGGAGCGGCTGCACGAGACCGCCGTCGGCCTCGACACGCTGCGCGAAGTGGGCGCGGCGCTGGTGCGGGTGCCAGGCGAGTTCGCGATCAACCCGAAGATCGCGCGGCAGCTCGAGGCGAAGAAGCAGGCGATCGAGACCGGCGAGGGCCTCGACTGGGCGACCGGCGAGGCGCTGGCCTTCGGCACGCTGCTGCTGGAAGGCCATCGCGTGCGGCTTTCGGGCGAGGACGTGCAGCGCGGCACCTTCAGCCACCGCCACGCCTACCTGATCGACCAGAAGAGCCAGGCCGAATACATCCCGCTGAACAACATCCGCGCCGGCCAGCCGAAGTTCGAGGCGTTCAACTCCCTGCTCAGCGAATTCGGCGTGCTGGGCTTCGAATACGGCTACTCGCTCGCTGATCCGCGCACGCTGGTGCTGTGGGAAGGCCAGTTCGGCGATTTCGTGAACGGCGCGCAGGTCATCATCGACCAGTTCATCGCCAGCGCGGAGACCAAGTGGCTGCGGATGTCGGGCCTCGTGATGCTGCTGCCGCACGGCTACGAGGGCCAGGGGCCGGAGCATTCCTCGGCGCGGCCGGAGCGCTGGCTGCAGCTCTGCGCGGAGCGCAACATGCGCATCGGCAACCTGACCACGCCGGCCAACTACTTCCACGCGCTGCGCCGCCAGCTGAAGGCGAACTACCGCAAGCCGCTGGTGCTGATGACGCCGAAGTCGCTGCTGCGCCACAAGCTGGCGACCAGCAGCCTGTCCGATTTCGGCCCGGGCAGCGGCTTCCGCTACGTCATCCCGGAGATCGACGCGATCAAGCCGGAAGACCAGGTGAAGCGCGTCGTGCTGTGCACCGGCAAGGTCTACTACGACCTGCTGCAGGAACGCCGCGATAACGTTGCGAAGACGGGGGGCGTCTCCGACGTGGCGCTGGTGCGCGTGGAGCAGCTCTATCCCTTCCCGGCGAAGAGCCTGGGCGCCGCGCTCGCGCCCTATCGCAACGCGGACGTGGTGTGGTGCCAGGAGGAGCCGGAGAACATGGGCGCCTGGACCTACATGGACCGCCGCATCGAGAAGGTGCTGGCGGAGATCGACATCAAGGCGAAGCGGCCGCGCTATGTCGGCCGCGCGGAAGCGGCGAGCCCGGCCACCGGCCTCGCGCGCGTCCACCAGCAGCAGCAGGAGACCCTGGTGCGCGAAGCGCTCGGGCTGGCCTGAGCCGACGCATCACCGGGAGAAGGCAGGACGAAGATGACGGAGATCGTGGTCCCCCCGCTCGGGGAAAGCGTGTCGAGCGCCACCGTGGCGCGCTGGCTGAAGAAGGCCGGCGAGGCCGTGGCCGCCGATGAGCCGCTGGTCGAGCTCGAGACGGACAAGGTGACGGTGGAGGTCAACGCGCCCTCCGCCGGCGTGCTGGAGGCGATCGCCGCCGCCGACGGGACGGAAGTGGGCCCGGGCGCGGTGCTCGGCACCATCGCCGCCGGCGGCGCCGCAATCGCGCCGAAGCCGGCGGCCCCCGCCCCGGCGCCGGCCCCGGTGGCGCAGCCCGCGGCCGTCGCCACGCCGCCCGCCGCGCCGGGCCCCGTCGCCCGCCCGGGCGGCCTGCCGAACGGCCCGGCGGCCGAGAAGCTGATGGCGGAAGCCAAGGTGACCGCCGAGCAGGTCGGCGCGGGATCGGGCAAGGACGGACGCGTCACCAAGGGCGACGTGCTGGCCTTCCTCGCCAAGCCCGCCGCCGCGCCCGCCCCTGCCGCCGCCGCGCCGAAGGCCGCGCGCGCTCTGGAAGGCGGGGAGGAGCGCGTGAAGATGACGCGGCTCCGCCAGACCATCGCGCGGCGCCTGAAGGAAGCGCAGAACACGGCGGCCATGCTGACCACCTTCAACGAGGTGGACATGGGCGCGGTGATGGCGCTGCGCAACGAATACAAGGACGTCTTCGAGAAGCGCCACGGCGTGAAGCTGGGCTTCATGAGCTTCTTCGTGAAGGCCTGCGTCGCCGCGCTGAAGGAATACCCCGCGGTGAACGCGGAGATCGACGGCGACGAGATCATCTACAAGAAC
>JAIYDD010000109.1 GCA_027487675.1 Acetobacteraceae bacterium
CCGGCGCTGCGCCGCGCGGCGGACGCGGCGCAGGGGGGATGACGCGCCCGGGCGGCGCCGGGCGCGCCGCCGCCCGGCCGCGCCGGCGCCCGGCCGGAAGGCCCTGGATCGGGGGCCGGCAAGGCCGCATATCCACGCCGCGGGCCTTCGGTCCGCGCCCCGGCCACCGCAACGTCCTTCCCACGGTCTGACCACGCCATGCGGATCCTCCGCGACATCCTCGTCGGGCTCGGGCTCTTCGCCTTCGCGGTGCTGCTGGCGCTCGGCGCCGTGGTGGCCCTGACCCAGGCCGGGCTGGGCGCCGAGCCGCCGCGGCAGGACCCGGGGCCGCCCATCAGCCTGGCCCCGGGCTGGGAAGGCGCCATGCTGCGCTTCGCCACGCGCGACGACGCGGAACGCCGCATCGTTCGCCACCTGCATGTGAACCCCGAGGCGCTGGCCCGCGCCCGCCCGGGCGAGCCGCTGCCGCACGGCACCGTCCTGGTGATGGCCGATGCCCGCGCGGCGGTGGATGCGGCCGGCGCGCTGCGCCGCGGCCCCGGCGGCCGGCTGGTGCCGGAGCCCGGCTGGATCGCGATCTCCGCGCAGTGGAAGCTGCCGGGCGGCGGCGCCGCGCATCCGCCCGGCCTGCGCAACGGCGAGTGGGAGTATGCGCTGTTCGACGGCGAGGGGCGGCGGCGCGACGTGCCGGTGACCGGCTGCCTGGCCTGCCATGCCGCGGCGCGGGCGGCGCAGGACTACGTCTTCGACGCCTGGGACCTGGTGCAGGCGCGGCGCTGAGGCCGGCCGGCGGCGGCGCGGAAGGCATGGCGCGGAAGGCATCGGGCGGAAGGCATCGGGCGGAAGGCATCGGGCGGAAGGCATCGCGCGGCGCGTTGCGTTCGCCGTGGCGCCTTGTGGCGTGCGCGGGTGCCGGCGCCTTCACGCCCGCGGGCGCCGGCGCCCGGCCCGGCTGCGCCGCATCCGCGGCCCCGGCCGGCGGGACGCATGCCGGCCGCCATCGGATCGGCGGCACGGCACATCGGCAGACCGGCCGGCCGCTGCCCCGGCGCGCCGCCTGTGCTACCCAGGGTGGCGGGACGCACCTCGCCAGGAGCCGCCGCCATGCCCGTGATCAACCGCCTCGCCGACATGCAGCCCGAGATGCAGGGCTGGCGCCGCGACTTCCACGCCCACCCCGAGCTGCGCTTCGAGGAACGCCGCACCGCCGCGCAGGTCGCGACGCTGCTGGCCTCCTGGGGGATCGAGGTGCACACGGGCATCGCGACGACCGGCGTGGTCGGCGTGCTGCGCGCCGGCAGCGGCGGCCGCGCCATCGGGCTGCGCGCCGACATGGACGCGCTGCCGATGCCGGAGGCGACCGGCCTTCCCTATGCCTCGACCACGCCCGGCGTGATGCATGCCTGCGGGCATGACGGCCACACCTCCATGCTGCTCGGCGCGGCCAAATACCTGGCGGAGACGAGGAATTTCGACGGCACGGTCGTCTTCATCTTCCAGCCCGGCGAGGAAGGCGGCGCCGGCGGGCGCATCATGGTGGAGGAAGGGCTGTTCACCCGCTTCCCCTGCGACACGGTCTACGGGCTGCACAACGACCCGACCCTGCCGCTCGGCGAGGCCGATATCCGCGACGACGTGATGATGGCGGCCTCCGACCGGTTCTTCGTCACCATCCGCGGCCAGGGCGGGCACGCCGCGCGGCCGCATGGCGGCATCGACCCGATCGTGGTCGGCGCGCAGATCGTGATGGGGTTCCAGACCATCGTCGCCCGCCGCGTCGATCCGCTGGAGAGCGCGGTGATCTCCACCACGCAGTTCCATTCCGGCACCGCCGAGAACGTGATCCCGGACGAGGCGCAGCTGGTCGGCACGGTGCGCACCCTGACGCCCAGCGTGCAGGACCTGGTGGAAGCCGCGATGCGGCGCGTGGCGGAGGCGACGGCCGCGGCGCATGACGCGGTGGCGGAGTTCACCTATCGCCGCGGCTACCCGCCCACCGTCAACCACGCCGAGCAGGCGCGCCGCGCCGCGCGTGCGGCCGGGACGGTGCTGGGCACCGGGCGCGTGCATCGCGACAAGCCGCCGGTGATGGGCGGCGAGGATTTTTCCTTCATGCTGCTGGAACGGCCCGGCGCCTACATCAAGCTGGGCCAGGCGGCGGGTGCGAAGGGCGCGGCGCAGGTGCACACGGTGGGCTACGACTTCAACGACGAGCTGCTGCCGATCGGCGCGAGTTTTTTCGCGCAGCTGGTGGAGCAGGAGCTTTCGCGCGGGTAGCGCGACGCTAGCGGGGGCGGCGGTGCTTCGCCGCCCCCGCGCGCGCCCCCTCAATCCACCCGGATCTCCCGCACCTGGAACTGGTTGTCCGCCCGGTGCTGCACCTGCACCCCCGCGCGGTGCGCCCAGGGGATCATCATGTGGTAGAGCGGGACGTGCCCCAGATCGGCGTTGTGCATCGCATGCGCCTCCCGGATCAGGGCGCGGCGGCGGTCGGCGTCCTGTTCCTCGTCGATGCGCGGCAGCATCGCGTCGAAGGCCGGGTTGGAATAGCCGCCGGCGTTCCAGGTCGCCGCGCCGCCGACGCTGCGCGACGCCATGACGGCGCGCAGCGTGTAGCTGGCATCGAAGGTCGGCACGCCCCAGGACAGCATGTACATCATCGGCTCCTGCCGCCGCACGCGCTGGCTGAACACCGCGTTCGGATGGATGGTCAGCTGCGCGCGGATGCCGACGCGCGCGAGCATCGCGGCCACCGCCTGGCAGGCCTCGTCATAGGTGCCGACGGGGCAGTCCATCGGCACGGCGAAGCCGTTGGGGTAGCCGGCCTCGGCCAGCAGGGCGCGGGCGCGGGCGGGGTCGTAGGGGGTGCGGCGGTCCGTCTCCCGCGACCAGCCATTGACGAATTCGGTCCACATGCTGCCCGTCGGCACGCCCTGGCCGCGCAGCGTGGCGCGGCGCAGCGCATCGAGGTCCATGGCATGCGCGATCGCCTGGCGCACGCGGAGATCCTTGAACGGGTTGCGGCCGCGCACGTCGCTGCCGGCCAGCTCCTCCACATCCTGGCGCAGGCCGATCCAGACGGTGCGGTTCTCCTGGCCTTCCAGCACGCGCAGCCGCGCGTCGCGCTGGATGCGCGCCACGTCCTGCAGCGGCACGACATGGACGAAATCCACCTCGCCCGAGAGCAGCGCGGCGACGCGCGTCGCGTCCGAGGTCAGCGTGACGTGGTGGTATTCGGTCACGTTGCCGCGCGCGGTGCCGTTCGCATTCCCCCACCAGGTCGGGTTGCGGACCATCACCGTGCGGCTTTCCGCCTCCCGCGTCCGGATCACGAAGGGCCCGGTGCCGTTGGCGTTGCGGACGGTGAAGGTCTCCTCCCGCTGCGCGAAATTCTGCGGCAGGGTTGCGCGGTTCGCCTCCGACCAGCCGCGGTCCATGATCATCACGCGCGTCATCTTGTCCGGGATCACCGGGTCGGGCACGCGGGTGACGACATCGACCGTCAGCCGGTCCCGCGCCTCCACCGCCGCCACCGTGTCCACGAAGATCCCGTAGTTGGAGGTGGGCGCCAGCGCGCGCTGCAGGCTGAACACCACGTCGTCGGATTCGAAGGCCTCGCCGCCGGCGAAGCGCACGCCGTCGCGCAGGTGGAAGCGCCAGCGGGTCGGCTCCACCTGTTCCCAGCGGGTGGCGAGGCCCGGATGCACCTTCAGGTCGTCGCCGCGCCAGGTCAGCCCTTCATAGACCTGATGCACCACCAGGAAGGTGAACAGGGCGTTGGTGGCGTGCGGGTCGAGCGTCGCGGCGTCGACGCTCGTCGCCATGCGCAGCACCCGCCGCTCGGGCTGCGGCTGGGCCGCGGCCGAGCCCGCCGCCAGCAGGCCGGCCGCCATCGCCAGCCCCCATGCCACCCTGCGCGCCATCGGCCGTCCTCCATCCTGGAAGCGGGCAGCGTGCCAAGCGCAGCCGGGCATCGCAATGCCGGCCATCATCGCCTATATTGCGTCCAAGACATCCAGACACCGGGAGAAACCGCCTCCATGGCACGCCGCCTGACCACCCGCCGACCGACCGCCTTCCTGCTCGCCGGCTTCGCCACCCTGGCGCTGGCCTTCGCGCCGGCGATCGCCGAAGCGCGTCCGGGCGGCGGATCCTCCTCCGGCAACCGCGGCAGCCGCACCTATTCGGCGCCGCCGCCGACCACCACCGCGCCGGGCACCACCCGCCAGTTCGACCGGACCGAGACCACGCGGCCGGCGCAGACCCAGCCCGGCGCGGCCGCGCCCACCCCGGCGCGCCCCGGCACCACCGCCCCGGCCGGCGGCTTCTTCAGCCGCAACCCGCTGATGGCGGGGCTGATGGGCGGCCTGCTCGGCGCCGGCCTGTTCGGCCTGCTCTCGGGCGCCGGCCTGTTCGGCGGCATGGCGGGCTTCGCCAGCTTCATCGGCCTGCTGCTGCAGGTGGCGCTGATCGCCGGCCTGGTCTTCCTGGTGATGCGCCTGATCCGCGGCCGCCGCCCGGCGATGGCCTCCGGGCCCGCCGCCGCCATGTCCCCCGGCATGGCGCGCGACATGCAGGGCAGCCCCCGCATCGGCGTCGGCCCGATGGGCGGCGCCATGGGCAGCAATGCCGTGCCCGCGACGCGCCCGATCGAGGTGACCGGCGAGGACTACCAGGCCTTCGAACGCGCCCTGGTCGAGGTGAACGCCGCCTGGTCGCGCCAGGACCTGGAGGCGCTGCGCCGCATCTCCACGCCGGAGATGACCAACTACTTCGCCCAGGACCTGTCGGACCTGCGCGCCCGCGGCTGGACCAACGCCACCCAGGACGTGCGCCTTGAGGGCGGCGACCTGTCGGAAGCCTGGAACGAGGACGGGCAGGACTTCGCCACCGTCGCCATGCGCTTCTCACTGGTGGACGTCACCACCGACGCGACCGGCCGCGTGGTGGAAGGCCACCCGACCGAGCGCCAGACGGTGACGGAGATGTGGACCTTCGTCCGCCGCGGCATGGGCACGACCTGGCAGCTCTCCGCCATCCAGCAGACGGGCTGAGACTGCGGCGGGGGGCGGAGCCTCCCGCACCGCGCCCTGAAACGCAGGGGGCGCTGCCCCCTGCACGAAGCCTGGCTTTGCAGGGGGCTCCGCCCCCTGCACGGAGCCTGGTTTTGCAGGGGGCTCCGCCCCCTGCACCCCGGCCGGGGGGCGCGCCGCCCCCCGGACCCCGTCATCAGGCTGCCGCGTCCGAGACCACGCGGCCATCGACCAGATGCACGCGGCGCGTCGCGCGCTTCGCCAGGTCGGGGTCGTGGGTCACCACGATCACCGTGCGGCCCTCCTCCGCGGTCAGCCGGGCGAAGACGTCGAAGACGGCGGCGGCATTCGCGGTGTCCAGGTTGCCCGTCGGCTCGTCCGCCAGCAGCAGCGCCGGGTCATTGGCCAGCGCCCGCGCGATCGCCACCCGCTGGCGCATCCCGCCCGAAAGCTGTTCCGGCAGCTTCCCCGCCGCCCCCGCCAGGCCCAGCGCATCGAGCAGCGCCATCGCATGGTCCCGCGCCGCCGCATCCCGCAGCCTCCCCAGCCGCCGGATCGGGATCAGCACATTGTCGAGCGCGCTGAACTCCGGCAGCAGGAAATGGAACTGGAACACGAAGCCCAGGCGCGCCAGCCGCAGCGCCGCCATCCGCGGCGCCGGCAGCGACGCCGTGTCCTGGCCTTCCAGCAGCACATGCCCGGCACTCGGCCGGTCGAGCAGCCCGAGCAGGTAGAGCAGCGACGACTTGCCCGACCCCGACGGGCCCGTCACCGCCACGAATTCCCCCGCCGCGAAGCGCAGCGAGACGTCGCGCACCAGCGTCGCACCCTCCGGCAGGGTGCGCGTGACGCCGATCGCTTCCAGCAGGGGCGTCATGCCGCCCCGCGCACCACCTGCACCGGATCGAGCCGGCTGGCCCGGCGCGCCGGGATCACCGCCGCGATGCCCGCCGCCAGCACCGCGAAGACCGCGGCCACCACATAGACGCGCCAGTCGCGGTCCAGGATGAAGCGGTCCTGGCCCGCCGGCGTCTGGGTGCCGAAGCGCACCTCGGCCAGCAGCTCGATCATCACGGCGCCCAGCAGGCAGCCGGCGATGGCGCCGAGCAGGCCCGCGATCATCCCCTGGATCAGGAACAGGCGCTGGATGTCGCCTTCCGTGAAGCCCAGCGACTTCAGGATGGCGATGTCGCGGATCTTCTCGAACACCACGGTCGAGATGATGTTGTAGATGCCGAAGGCCGCGACCAGCAGGATCGCGCCGGTGACCGAATACATGATCGCGTTCTGGATCACGAAGACGGTCAGGATGTTGGCGTTCTGCTCCTCCCAGCTTTCGGTGCGGTCGCCGAAGCGCGCTTCGATCCGCCGCGCCAGCGGCTCGGCCTGCGTCACGTCGGCCAGCCGCAGCAGGATCTGGTTCACCACGTTCGGCCGGTCCTGCAGCACCTGGTTCACCTTCAGCAGCGCGAAGCCCTGCCCCTGGTCCACTGCCTGGATGCCGGTGCGGAACAGGCCCACGATCTTCATCGACAGCACGACGCCGGAAGGCGAGACGGCGCCGATCGTGTCGCCCAGCCGCACGCCGAGCTTCAGGGCCAGCGCCTCCCCGATCACCAGCCCGTTCGCCGTGCTGCGCAGGTCTTCCAGGCGCCCCGCAGTGATGTCCTTCGCGATGTTGGACACGCGCATGTGCCGCGCCGGATCGATGCCGATGATCACGGCCGAGACGTCGCGCGCGCCGTAGCGCAGCAGCGCCTGGCCCTGCAGCACGGGCGCGGCGGCGACGCCTTCCATCGCTTCCAGCACCGCCAGCTTCTCGCCGGCGGCGCGGATGCCGCGGATGCGGTCGCGCGGCTTCACGCCCTGCACCTCGATGGCCGCCATGGGGACCGCGCCGGCCGGCATCGCGAGTTCCGCGGGCTGCGGCGGCGGGTGGCGCGCCTCGTCCTTCACGGTCACATGCGGCGCAACGTCGATGATCTGGGTGACGAAATAGGTCTGGAAGCCGCGCATCAGCGCCGCGATGGCGATGAAGAAGGCGACGCCGAGCGCGACGCCGCTGACCGAGACCAGCGTCTGCCGCCGGCGCCGCCGCAGCATCCCGCGCGCGAGATCCAGGATCAGGCTCATGGCCGGAGCCGGATCGGCTGGCCGTGCCGCAGCCCCGCCGGCGCGTCGAGCAGCACCGCCTCCCCGGCCGCGAGCCCGCCGCGCACCTCGATCGCGCGGGCGCCGAGCACGCCGAGCTCCACCTCCCGCCGCCGCGCCGTCTCCTTCTCCGCCACCCAGATGGTGGCGCGGCGCGGCGTGCCGGGCACGGCTTCCGCCATGGTCACGGCGCCGGGCGGCACCAGCACGGCCGTCGCGTCCTCGCGCAGCACGATGTTGGCCTCGACCGTCATGCCGACCATCAGCGGCGTGTCGGCGGGCAGCGAGAGGCGCACGCGATAGGCCTTGCGCGCCGTGTCGCCCTTCGGCGTCACCTGCGTGACCTCGGCCGGCAGCACCTGGCCGGGGAAGGCATCGGCCCGCAGCAGGGCGCGCTGGCCGAGGCGGATGCGGGCGATGTCCTCCTCGTCCACCTCCGCCGTGACGCGCAGCGGCCGCGGCTCGCCGATCCAGAACAGGCTGGCCGGCGTGTCCACCACCTCGCCGACCTCCGCGTCGCGGCGCAGCACCAGGCCGGAGGTGGGGGCGCGCACCACATAGTCCTCCAGCCGCTGCACCAGGGCATCGGCGGCGGCGCGGGCGGCGCGGGCGTCGCGCTCGGCGCGTTCCAGCGTGGCGCGGGCGGCGATGTCGCGGGCCACAAGCGTGCGGGTGCGCGCGAGATCCTCGGCGGCGAAGCGGGCGCGGGCCTCGGCTTCCTCGGCCAGCGCGCGGGATTGGCGGTCATCCAGCCGGGCGAGGATCTGGCCCTCGGCGACGCGCTGGCCTTCCTCGACCAGCACGGCGACCAGGCGGGCGCGGGTGGCGGGGCCGATACGCGCCCAATGCACCGGCTCGACCGCGCCGGTGGCGTAGACCGCCTCAAGCGCCGGGCCGGTGGTGGCGATGGCGAGCCCGAGCCGCGGCGGCAGCGCAAGCCAGGCCCAGGCGGCCAGCCCTGCCGCCGCGAGACCGGGCAGCAGGAGCGCGAGCCGTCGGAGCATGCGGGGTGGATGCTAGCCGAGTTTCGGGGGGATGCCAGCGTGAAGCGGCGCCGCCCGCCTGCGGCGCGGCGCGACAAGGTTGCCCCCGGCGCCGGCAACCGCTATACGCCCGGCCGCCCTGTATGCCGACATAGCTCAGCGGTAGAGCAACTGATTCGTAATCAGTAGGTCCCCGGTTCAA
>JAIYDD010000211.1 GCA_027487675.1 Acetobacteraceae bacterium
ATGAAGATGATGCAGGGCGCGTTCTTCTTGCCCTGCTCGAACATGTCGCGCACGCGGCTGGCGCCGACGCCCACGAACATCTCGACGAAGTCGGAGCCGGAGATGGTGAAGAAGGGCACGTTCGCCTCGCCGGCGATGGAGCGCGCCAGCAGCGTCTTGCCGGTGCCCGGCGGACCCACCAGCAGCACGCCCTTCGGGATCTTGCCGCCCAGGCGCTGGAACTTCTGGGGGTCGCGCAGGAACTCGACGATCTCTTCCAGTTCCGACTTGGCTTCCTCGATGCCCGCCACGTCGTCGAAGGTTACGCGGCCCTGCTTCTCGGTCAGCAGCTTGGCGCGGGACTTCCCGAAGCCCATGGCGCGCCCGCCGCCGCCCTGCATCTGGCGCATGAAGAAGATCCAGACGCCGATCAGCAGCAGCATCGGGAACCAGGAGATCAGGATCTGGAACAGCGGGTTGACGTCGCTTTCCTCGGGCCGCGCCACCACGCGCACGCCGCGCTCGGTCAGTCTGGAGACCAGCGACGGATCCTCGGGCGTGAAGGTCTGGAAGCTGCGCCCGTCGGAAAGCTGGCCCGTCACCTGCCGGCCCTGGATGGTGACGTCGCGGACATGGCCCGCATTCACCTCGTTCAGGAAGTCCGAATAGGCGACCTGCTGGGCGGTCCGCCCCGGCCCGGAGGAGGGCTGGAACAGGTTGAACAGCGCCACCAGCAGCAGGGCCACGATGACCCAGAGCGCAAGGTTTCGGCCGAAATTGTTCACCTTGTGGTTCCCATCTCTCGCGACCCGCCAGGGACGCGCGAAGCGTATGTAGGGTGCCTGCGCCGGGCTTCCATCCGGCAACCTGCACGCGCCGCCCGCCGGCACCGGCCCGGCCCCCCGCCGGCCCGCAGGCACGCGCCCCGCATCATGCGACCGGACCGGCCCGCGGCGCAAACATCATCTGGTATCGCGCCGCCGCCGCAGGGCAGGGCCAGCCGAGCGGCGGCACCGCCAGCAGCGCCCCGTCGCGGCGGATCGCCGGCAGGGTGCGGGCGACCGCGGCGGGCAGCCAGGCCGGGCGGGGCAGCGCGGCCGCCTCCGCGCCGAGCGCGCCGATCGCCGCCGCCGGATCGCCCGGGCCAACCAGCCGGAACCGGCCGTCCCACGTCGCGCCGCGCTCCGCGGGGACGGGCGGGCCGATCGCCGCCGCTTCCCGCAGCAGCAGGCCGGGGGCGCGCAGCACCGCGCCCCCCAGCGTGCCCTGCCCGCGCGCCAGCAGCGCGGCGACGGCGGCGCCGCCCGGCGCGAACTCCGCCCCGCCCAGCGCGCGCAGCAGCGCCGCCAGCGCCGCCACCGCAACCGCGTCGCCGCCGAGCGCCGGCAGGTCGAGGCGCGCATAGCCCTCCGGGCGCAACGCGACCGCCCCGGCCAACCGCGCGGCCACCGCGTCGCCCAGCCGGGCGCGGCGCGCGGCGAAACGGGCGGCGGCCTCGGCCAGCGCGGCGGTCGCCCCTCCCTCCCCCGCCGGATCGGCGAGCGCGGCGCGCAGCCGCACCCGTTCGAAGCGCGGATCGGCGTTGGAGGGATCGCGCAGCGGCGCGAGGCCCGCCGCGGCCACCACCGCCTCCAGCCAGGCCGGCGGCATGCCGAGCAGCGGGCGCAGCACCAGCGCGGCCGGCGCCGCCCGCGCCGCCGCCATGCCGGCAAGCCCCGGCGCGCCGCTTCCGGCCAGCGCCCGCCCCAGCACCGTCTCCGCCTGGTCGCCGCGGTGCTGGCCGAGCAGCAGCCAGGGCGCCCCCTCGGCGCCGGCGGCGGCCAGCAATGCCGAGAGCCGCGCCGCGCGCGCACGCGCCTGCACGCCCGCCCCCGGCGCGACGCCGAGCGCCAGCACCCGCGCCGCGATGCCGCGTGCGGCAAGCCGGGCGGCGACCCCGGCGGCCTCCGCCGCGCTTTCCGCCCGCAGCCCATGGTCGCAGACCAGCGCGAGCAGCCGCCCGCCACGCGCCCGCGCCCAGCCATCGGCGAGCAGCGCCAGCGCCAGGCTGTGCGGCCCGCCCGAGACGCCGGCGGCCAGCCGCGGCGCCGGGCCGAAGGGCCCGAGCGGCAGCATCAGCGCCGCGAATGCGGCGGAGGCCCGGATCAGGAAAGGGGAGGTCGCATCCGGATCGGCGGCGGAGGCCGACGGGGACTGCGCGGTGGGGCCGGCTGGCATGGGGTGCCGCGCGCCGTCGCGCGGGCTCAGCGCCGCGTCCGGCGGCAGGACGGGACGGTCAGCGGCACTGGGCGCGGCGGCGGGCCTCGGCGGCGCGCTCGGCCACTGGCCCGGCGAGGTTGGGCGCGCTGCTGCGCAGCCCGTTCAGCAATTCACAGGCGTCGCGGTTGTTGTTGAGGCCGATGAAGGCGTTGGCGATGCCCACCGTCGCCTCCGGCGCGCGGCTGCCCTGCGGGGCGCGGCGACGCGCATCGTCATAGGCGACCGCGGCGCCGGCGAAGTCCCGGCGGCCGAGCAGCGCATCGCCGAGCAGGATCTGCGCATCGGCCTGGCGCGCCGGGTCGCGGCTGGCGATCACCTCCCGCGCCGCGGCCTCGGCGGCGGGGAACTGGCCGCGGGCGAGCGCCGCCTGGCCCTCGGCCAGGGCGCGCTGCGGCGGGCGCGGGCCGGCGGCGGCCGGCGCGGCCGCCGCCGGGGTGGCGGGCGCGGCGGCGGCGGGGCGCTGGGCCGGGGCCGGGGCCGCGCCCTGGCGCTGGCTCTCCAGCTGCTGGAGGCGGAAATCGATGTCGCCTTCCAGCTTCTCCACGCGCTCGCGCAGCTGGCGCTCGCGGAATTCGGCCTGCTCGGCGCGGCCGCGCACCTGGCGCAGCTCCTCCTCCAGGCGGGAGACGCGGTCGAGCAGGGTCTGCACGATCTCGGCCTGCGGCGCCGCGCCTGGCGGCGCGGCGGGCCGGGGCGCGGCCGGCGCCCCGAGCAGCGAGCCGCCGGCCGGCGGCTGCGGCGCGGCCAGCGCGCCGCCGCGGCGCAGCGCCTCCAGTTCCTGGCGAAGCTGCAGGATCTGGTTCTGCAGCGCGATCCCCTCCCGCGTCTCGACCTGCGCCAGGGCAGGGCCGGGCAGTGCGACGAGGGGCAGGGCAAGCGTCATGACGAGGCAGGCGGCGCGCAGCAGGCGCATGGCAAAGGTCCCCCGAAGCGGAGCGCCGAAGCGCCCCCGGCGGCCGGACCGCTCCCCTCTGAAAAGCGATCGGGGCCCGCGCCGGATGTGGTCCGGCACGGGCCCCGTCGTCAACATGCGGGGCGCGGCGCGCCCTTGGCCCGCCGCGGCCCACCGGGCAGGGCCCGGAGGCGCTGCCGTGGCGGCGTCAGGCCGCCACGGCGGGCATCCCCGGGCCGCGGACGCGATGCGTCAGCGGACGACCGTCACCGCGCGGCGGTTCTGGGCCCAGGACTCCTCGTTCGAGCCGAGGGCGGCCGGGCGGTCCTTGCCGTAGGAGATGGTGTTGATCCGCGCGGCGGCGACGCCACCGGCGACCAGCACGTCGCGCGCCGCGTTGGCGCGGCGCTGGCCGAGCGCCAGGTTGTACTCGCGGGTGCCGCGCTCGTCGGCGTGGCCCTCGACGGTCACCTGCACCTGCGGGAAGCGGCCCATCCACGCCGCCTGGCGCTCCAGCGTCGGGCGCTGGTCGGCGCGGACGGCGCTGCTGTCGAAGGCGAAGAACACGCGGTCGCCGACATTGGCCACCAGGTCCTCCTGGCTGCCGGGGCGCGGGCCGGTGGCGGTCGTCGCGGCGCCGGCGCCGGCGGAGGCATTCTGGTCGGTCGCCGTGGAGCAGGCGCCGAGCAGGGCGAGCGCAGCGAGGGCGCCGATCATCCGGGTCTTCATGCCGTCGGGAATCCTTCTTCCACCTCGGGTATGGCGCGGGGCGTTACCCGCAGGTTCCGGGCAGGTCAATATTGCGTGCGTGCTGATTTTCATGCGGAACGGCAAATCCTGCCGGCGGGTCACTTCGACACACGGCTCACGCATGCCGAAGCGCCCCCGGCATGCGGGCAACGCATGTCACGCACGGATGCCTAGCTCAGCAGCGGGCTCCAGTTCGGGTCCGAGGCATCGGTCGGCGTGACCATCTGCCGCTCGTTGAAGCCCGCGATGTCGATCTGCGCGAGGCGCGAGGAATAGCCGCTGCCGCGCGAATCCCGCGACGGCGTCTCCCGGTAGAAGGCCAGCACGCGGCCATTGGGGGCGAAGGTCGGCGCCTCCATCGACCAGCCTTCCGACAGGATGCGCTCCCCCGACCCGTCCGGGCGCATCACCCCGATCGCGAACTGCCCGCCCGACATGCGGGTGAAGGCGATCAGGTCGCCGCGCGGCGACCAGACCGGCGTCGCGTAGCGGCCGCTGCCGAAGGAAATGCGCCGGACGTTGGAGCCATCGGCGTTCATCACGTAGAGTTGCTGGTCGCCGCCGCGGTCCGAGTTGAACACGATCTGCTGCCCGTCCGGCGAGAAGCAGGGCGAGACGTCGAGCGACCCGCCGGAGGTCAGCTGCCTCTCCCGCCTTGTCGCGAGGTCCACCACGAACACGTTGGCGTCCCCGCCGCGGGAGGCGGAGAGGATCACCGCGCGGCCATCGGGCGAGAAGCGCGGGCTGAAGGTCATCCCCGAGAAGGCGCCCAGCACCGATTGCTGGCCGGTGTCCAGGTTGAACAGGTGCACCCGCGGCTCGTTGCGGTTGTAGCTCATGAAGGCGATCTGGCGGGCATTGGGGTGGAAGCGCGGCGTCAGCGCCTGGAAGCCGCCATCGGTCAGGAAGCGGTGGTTCTCGCCGTCCTGGTCCATCAGCGCGAGGCGCCTTGTGCGGCGGTCGCGCGGCCCGGACTCCGCGATGTAGACGATCTGGGTGTCGAAATAGCCCTTCTCGCCCAGCAGGCGTTCGTAGATCACGTCCGAGATCAGGTGCGCGATGCGGCGCCATTGCGCGGCCGGCGCGGTGAAGGCGGTGCCCTGCAATTGCTGCTCGGGCAGCACGTCCCACAGCCGGAATTCGACGCGCAGCCGGTCGGGCTGGGCTTCCACGCGCCCCGTCGTCAGCGCCTGCGCGCCGATGACGCGCCAGTCCTGGAAGCGCGGGCGCTCGGCGGCGAGTTCCGGCGTCTGGATGAAGGCCTGCCGCTCGATCGGGCGGAACAGGCCGGAATTGCGAAGGTTGGTCTGGATGACCCGCGCGATGTCGCGGCCCAGCCGCTGCGCCTCCGCCGTGGTGCCGGCGAGATCGGGCACCGCGATCGGGATCGGGTCCGTCCGCGCGCGGGTGATGTCGATCACCGCGCCCTGCGGCGCCTGCGCGGCCGCCGGCAGCGGCCAGGTGAAGATGCCGGGGGCGACCATCGCCGCGCCGGCGCCGAACAGCGCGTGGCGGCGGGTCAGCACGACCGGGGAGCGGAGCGTCATCGCACGAGACCCCTGGGGTTGAAGCGGAAGGTGGAGGCCATGACCGTCTGGAGCTTGTCGGCCGGCACGCGCAGCGGGTTGCACTGCGGGGAGAGCAACGCGCGGCGCGCCGATTCGTAGACGGCACGAGCGCGTGGGTCGGTCGGCACGCCGCGCTCGCCCGGCTGGACGTTGCGGACATTGCCCTGGGGGTCGAGCTGCACGCGCAGCTCCACCACGATCTCGGAGAGGTTCAGCGTCCCGCCATCGACCGTCCAGCATTCGGCGACCTGCTCCGCGAGGCCGCGGATCTCGCCCTGGGTGAGTTCCGCCGCGCCGGTGGGCGAGCCGCCGCCCTGGGCGGGGCGGGCCTGCTGGGGCTGCGGGCGCGCGGTGGGCGGCTGGTTGGCGGCCTGCTGCTGGCGCAGGCGCTCGAGGGTGTTCTCGACGCTCCGGCTGTTCTCCTGCGGCCGCGCCACCGGCGGCGTCTGGCCGCTGCCCTGGGTCTGCACCTGCGCCGGCTGGGGCGGCGGCGGCGCGGGGGGCGGGGGCAGCGGCAGGGCGGGCTCGGCCGGGCGCGGCGGGGCCTGCGCCGCCGGCGGCGCGGGCGGGGTCGGCGCGGGGGGCGTGGGGGCCGGACGCG
>JAIYDD010000166.1 GCA_027487675.1 Acetobacteraceae bacterium
ACGCTGAAATACAAGGATGGGCTGCGCGCCTATGACGTGAAGAAGCCCTTCGAGGGCGTGATCCCGAACCTCGAGCGCCGCATCCGCGAGACCGACAACCCCTGGGTCCGCGAAGACCTGTCGCGCTACCAGGCCGCCCGCCCCTGCCCCGCCTGCAACGGCCATCGCCTGAAGCCCGAATCGCTCTCCGTGCGCGTCGCCGGCAGCCATATCGGCGCGGTCAACGACCTCTCCATCCGCAAGGCGCGCGACTGGTTCGCCGGCGTGATGCCCACCCTGACCCCGCAACGGCAGGAGATCGCGCGCCGCATCCTGCGCGAGATCGAGGAAAGGCTGCAGTTCCTCGTCGATGTCGGCCTCGACTACCTGTCGCTGGCGCGCTCCTCCGCCACGCTGTCGGGCGGCGAATCGCAGCGCATACGGCTGGCGTCGCAGATCGGCAGCGGGCTGACGGGCGTGCTGTATGTGCTGGACGAGCCCTCCATCGGCCTGCACCAGCGCGACAACGAACGCCTGCTCGGCACGCTGCGGCGGCTGCGCGACATCGGCAACACGGTGCTGGTCGTGGAACACGACGAGGACGCGATCCGCAGCGCCGACCATCTGATCGACATCGGCCCCGCCGCCGGCAAGGGCGGCGGCCAGGTGATCGCGCAGGGCACGCCGGCCGAGGTCGCGGCGAACCCCGCCAGCATCACCGGGCAATACCTGTCGGGCACGCGACGGATCCCGATGCCGGAAGCGCGCCGCCCCTTCGATGCGAAGCGCGTCATCCGCGTCGTCGGCGCGCGCGGGAACAACCTGAAGGATGTCAGCGCGGAGATTCCGCTCGGCACCTTCTGCTGCATTGCCGGCGTCTCCGGCGGCGGCAAGTCCACGCTGGTGATCGAGACGCTGTTCAAGGCCGCCTCCCGCCGCCTGATGGGCAGCGCGGAAGTCCCCGCGCCGCATGACCGCATCGAGGGCCTCGAACACCTCGACAAGATCATCGACATCGACCAGTCGCCGATCGGCCGCACGCCGCGCTCCAACCCCGCGACCTATACGGGGTTGTTCGCGCCGATCCGCGACTGGTTCGCCGAGTTGCCCGATGCGCGCGCGCGCGGCTACGCGCCCGGCCGCTTCAGCTTCAACGTCAAGGGCGGCCGCTGCGAGGCCTGCCAGGGCGACGGCGTGCTGAAGATCGAGATGCACTTCCTGCCGGATGTCTACGTCACCTGCGACACCTGCAAGGGCAAGCGCTACAACCGCGAGACGCTGGAGGTGAAGTTCAAGGGCAAGTCGATCGCCGACGTGCTCGACATGACGGTGGACGAGGGCGTGGAGTTCTTCTCCGCCGTGCCCGCCATCCGCGACAAGCTGGTGGTGCTGCGCGACGTGGGCCTCGGCTACATCCATCTCGGCCAGCAGGCCACGACGCTCTCGGGCGGCGAGGCGCAGCGCATCAAGCTGTCGAAGGAACTGTCGCGGCGGGCCACCGGCCGCACGCTCTACATCCTGGACGAGCCGACGACCGGCCTGCATTTCGAGGATGTGCGCAAGCTGCTGGAAGTGCTGCACCAGCTGGTGAAGGCGGGCAACACGGTGGTGGTGATCGAGCACAACCTGGAAGTCATCAAGACCGCCGACTGGGTGCTGGACCTGGGGCCCGAGGGCGGCGAGGGCGGCGGGCGGATCGTGGCGGCCGGCACGCCCGAACAGGTGGCGCAGGTCGCGGAAAGCCACACCGGGCGGTTCCTGGCGCCGATCCTGGCGCGCGACGGCGCGGCCGCGGCGCCGGCGGAGCCGGTGCGTCGCCGCAAGCGCGCCTGACCCCGGGACCTACTCCCCGCCGAAGACCAGCTTCAGCGAGACGCCGGCCACCCAGGACGGCGAATCGCGCCCGACGCCGCCGCCGGCGAAGGCGCCGAGGATCACGCCCTCCGCCGGGCGGTGGCGCACCGAGCCCAGCACCAGGTTCAGGTCGCGCTCCCCCCTCTCCTGCTGCTCCCGCACCCAGGCCAGGCCCAGCATCGTGTCGGGCGCGACGCTCTGGCCGAGGCCGATGGCGCCCTGGTAGCGGCCGGGGCGTTCGCCGGGTTCGGGGTCCAGCCGCGTCTCCCAGCCCAGGTTCAGGGTCAGCGCGGTGGGGGCCGGGCCGTCGCGCAGCCGCCAGCCAGCCAGCGCCGTGGCCTGGAGGACCTCCGACGGGCGGCCGAGGCCGTATTCGGTGCCGAAGCCGCCCGCCAGGCCGAGATCGGGGCGCCAGCCATCCTGCTCGGCCAGCTGCCAGCGGAGCCCGATGCGCGAGGCGCCTTCCCAGGCGGGCCAGCGCGCCTCGTCGCCACGCGGGCCGGCCTGGCCGCGCAGCGCCGCCTGGCTGAGCCGCAGGTCGAGGCCGGGGGCCAGGCCGATCTCCAGCTCCGCCTCCCCGCCGCGGCCGTTGCGGGCGCGGCCGTCCCGGGCGCGCTCGAAGGTGCCGGTCAGCGTCAGCGCCACCTCCTCCGGCCCGGTCGGGGCGACGCCGAGGATGCCGGCGGGATCCTCCATCAGCGGCTCGGCGCCGAGCGGCGCGGCGAGGGCCAGGGCGGCGAGCAGGGCCAGCGGCGGCACGCGCATGCGGCCTCCTTTCGAGGCGGGGGCCGCAGGCGGGCGACCTGGCGGCCCGGCCGGGCGTTCGGCGTGAGGCCGCCGGAAACCCCGGCGGCCGGTCAGGTGCGGGTGTAACCTCCGCCGGGGTGCGGCGGAACAGCCGGGTGGCCACTCCCTCCCGCCTGCCGCGCCGTCACGCCCGCCCCCGCAGGCCGGCCCAGGCCACCGCCAGCCGGTCGCCGAGATGGCGCGGCGCCGGCACCTCGGCGCCGGCCGCCAGGCGCGGCAGGTCGCGCGCCGCCAGCAGCAGCGGCAGGGCGGCCGCCACCGCGCCACGCGGCAGGCCGCGCAGCGCCGCGCGCGCGGGGGCGATGCGCGACCGGGCCGCCGCGGCCAGGGCGCGCACCGCCGGGGCGGCGGCGGCGGGCTCCCGCACCACCGCCTCGGGCACGGTGCCGGCGCTGGCGAGGGCATCCACGGGCAGCAGGCAGCGGCCCTGGCGGGCATGGGCGCCGACGCTGCGCAGCGCGCCGGCCAGGCCATAGAGCGCGCCGGCCTGCTGCAGGGCAGGCAGCGCGGCGGCGGGCGCGCCGAGCAGCCGGCCGGCGGCGACCGACCAGCCGCCCGAGGTCCCGCGCAGCCAGGCCTGGAAGGCGCCTTCCGAGGGCATCGCCTCCTCCGTCGCCTCCGCCTCCCGCGCATCCACCATGGCCAGCAGGTCCGCCGGGTCCAGCGCGCCCGCCGCGATCGCGGCATGCAGCGGCGCTGCGGTCTCGTGCCGGCGCGGCGGGGCGCCGGCGGCCGCACCCTCCACCACCTCGCGCCACCATTGCAGGCGGATCAGCGCGGCGACGGGGTTGGTCGCGGCTTCGCGGGCACGGGCGAGTTCGTGATTGAAGGCGATCAGCGCGAACAGCGCGTCCCGCCGCGGCGCCGGGGCGAACAGCGCACACAGGAAACGATCCGGGTCATGCGCGCGGCAGGACCCGGCGAGCGAAACGGCCTCGGCATCGTGCATCGCCGGCACATGACCCGCCCGTGACGGCGCGGCAAGCGTGGTTGACGCCCCCAACCGCCACGCCTAGGTCAGCCGCCGGCGAAAACCTGCCAACGGGAGACCGACATGCCCTTCAGCCTGCCTCCGCTGCCCTATTCCACCAGCGCCCTCGCGGCGCAGGGCATGTGCCAGGAGACGCTCGAGCTCCATCACGGCAAGCACCACAACGCCTACGTCACCGCGCTGAACGGCCTGATCGAATCGAAGGGCCTGGCCGGCAAGACGCTGGAGCAGATCGTCGCCGAGGCCGGCCAGGCCGGCGCCGACGGGCTGCCCGTGCTGAACCAGGCCGGCCAGCACTGGAACCACGTGCTGTTCTGGCAGGTGATGTCGCCGGACGGCGGCGGCGACAAGCTGCCGGCGTCGCTGGCCGCGAAGATCGACAGCGACTTCGGCGGCCTGGCGCAGTTCAAGGACGCCTTCAAGCAGGCCGGCGTGACGCAGTTCGGCTCCGGCTGGGCGTGGCTGATCGTGAAGTCGGACGGCAAGCTGGCGGTGACCAAGACGCCGAACGGCGCCAACCCGGTTTCCACCGGCGAAGGCACGCCGATCCTGGGCTGCGACGTGTGGGAGCACGCCTACTACCTGGACTTCCGCAACGTCCGCCCGAACTACCTGCAGAACTTCCTGGACAAGCTGGTGGACTGGGAAGTGGTCGCCGGCCTGCTCGACAAGGGCGGCCTGCAGACCGGGCAGAGCGCCTGAGGGTAGTGCCTCGGGAGGGGCGCTGCCCCTCCCGAACCCACCCTGCCGGGGACCGTGGCGGTCCCCGGACCCCAGCCGTGAGTTTTGTCGTCGTCTGAGGAGGGGGCCCCACGGGCGGGCCTGAGGTGCGGGCGAAACCGGCCTCCTCCTCAGACGACGACCAACTGATGACGGGTCCAGGGGCGGCACGCCCCTGGCGGGTGGGGTCTGGGGAGGGCAGAGCCCTCCCCAGGAACGACCTCAGCCCTTGGCGGCGTCCGCCGGCTTCGCGTCGTTCGCCGCTTCGGGCGGCTTGATCACGCTGCTGATCGTGCCGCGCACCACGGTGACGCGGGTGTTGGGCGCGATCTCGACCTCGATCTCGTCGCTGTCGTCGCGCACGCGGGTGATGGTGCCCAGGATGCCGCCGGCGGTCACGATGCGGTCGTTGCGCTTCAGCGCCTGCAGCATGGTGCGGTGTTCCTTCATCTTCTTCTGCTGCGGGCGGATCAGCAGGAAGTAGAACACGGCGAAGATCAGGATCAGCGGCAGCAGCTGCATCAGTACCGCCCCGGTGCCGCCTGCGGCGTCCTGGGCGTAGGCGGGGGAGATCCACATGGGCGGTCCGGCGTCCGTCTCTGAAGGTGGGATTGCGGGGTTCGGAGGCGCAACCTAGCTTCCGCCCCCTTTCCGTCAATACGCCCCGCCGAGGCTCCGTTCCGTGACCCATGACCTGCTGCCCGTCCTGACCCGCATCGCCGATGCGCTGGAGCGGCTTTCGCCCGCCGCGCCGCCTTCGCCCGACCTCGGCGCGGCCGATGCCTTCGTCTGGCATCCGCTGCCGGTGCCGCGCCTGGCGCCGGTGGCCAAGGTCTCGGCGGTGGACATCGTGCTGCTGCGCGGGGTGGAGCGGCAGAAGGCGATCCTGCTGGAGAACACTTTGCGCTTCGCGCGCGGCCTGCCGGCCAACAACGCGATGCTGTGGGGTGCCAGGGGCATGGGCAAGTCGTCGCTGGTCAAGGCCGCGCATGCCGCGGCGAACGACGAAACCCCCGGCGCGCTGGCGCTGATCGAGATCCACCGCGAGGACATCCGCACCCTGCCGGAATTGCTGAACCTGCTGCGGCGGGAGAGCCGGCGTTGCCTGGTGTTCTGCGACGACCTGTCCTTCGAGCGCGAGGATGCCGACTACAAGGCGTTGAAGTCCGTCCTCGATGGCGGCATCGAGGGCCGCCCGGCCAATGTCCTGTTCTACGCGACGTCGAACCGCCGCCACCTGATGCCGCGCGACATGATCGAGAACGAGAGCCGCGGCGCCATCCATGGGCAGGAAGCGGTGGAGGAGAAGGTGTCGCTCTCCGACCGCTTCGGCCTGTGGATCGGCTTCCACAATTGCGACCAGGACACCTTCTTCGCGATGATCGAGGGCTATGCCGCCAGCTTCGGCCTGCCCGCGACGCCGGAGGAATTGCGCAAGGCCGCGGTCGAATGGTCCGTCACGCGCGGCGGCCGCTCGGGGCGCGTCGCCTGGCAGTTCGTGCAGGACATGGCCGGGCGGCTCGGGGTGCGCATCCCGGCCTGAGGGCCGGGGCGCGGGCGTCAGGCGGGCGGCGCGATCCGCGCCAGCCCGCCCATCCAGGGCCGCAGGATGGGCGGGATCTCCACCGACCCGTCCGCGGCCTGGAAGGTCTCCAGCACCGCGATCAGCGCGCGGCCGACGGCGACGCCGCTGCCGTTCAGCGTGTGCACGAACTCCGTGCCCTTGGCCCCGGCGGGGCGGAAGCGGGCGTCCATGCGGCGCGCCTGGAAGGCGCCGCAATTGGAGCAGGAGGAGATCTCGCGCCACGCCTGCTGGCCGGGCAGCCAGACCTCCAGGTCGTAGGTCTTCGTCGCGCCGAAGCCGGTGTCGCCGGCCGAGAGCAGCACGCGCCGCCAGGCCAGGCCGAGTTCCGTCAGCACGCGCTCGGCGCAGCGCGTCATGCGTTCGTGCTCGGCGGCGCTGTCGGCGGGCGTGGTGACGGAGACCAGCTCGACCTTCATGAACTGGTGCTGGCGCAGCATGCCGCGGGTGTCGCGCCCGGCGCTGCCGGCCTCGGAGCGGAAGCAGGGGGTGAGTGCGGCCAGGCGAATCGGCAGCGCCTTCTCGTCGAGGATCTCGCGCGCGACGCTGTTGGTCAGCGGCACCTCGGCGGTCGGGATCAGCCAGCGGCCATCGGTGGTGCGGAACAGATCCTCGCCGAACTTGGGCAGCTGGCCGGTGCCGTACATGGTCGCGTCGTTGACCAGGTAGGGCACGGTCTGCTCGGTGTAGCCGTGGTCCTCCGTGTGCAGGGTCAGCATCCACTGGCCGAGCGCGCGTTCCAGCCGGGCGAGTGCGCCGCGCAGGATGGTGAAGCGCGCGCCGGCGAGCTTGGCGGCGCCGGCGAAATCCATCAGGCCGAGCGCCTCGCCGATCTCGAAATGCTGGCGCGGGGCGAACGCGAAGTCACGCGGCATGCCGTGCACGTGCTGGACGACATTGGCCTGCTCGTCGGCGCCGTCGGGGACGTCCCCGTCGAGGATGTTGGGCAGCGTTGCGAGCCGCTTCTGCAAGGCTTCCTCAACGGCATTCAGCTCTTCAACGCCAACACGCTCTTGCGCATCGACGGCAGCGATCAAGAACTCGGCCTTCTCGTGCTGGCCGGCAGCCTTGGCAGCCGCAATCTCGCGACCCTTTTGCTTCTTTGCGGCGCGGGCGGCTTCGACAGCTGAAATAGCGTTGCGTCGCGCGAGATCGAGATCGAGCAGTTCGGAGGCGACCTGGGGCAAACCTCTCCGCGCGAGCGCTGCATCGAAGGCGGCCGGATCGGCGCGGAGGGCGCGGATGTCGTGCATGGTCGTGAACCCGAACGAGGGCGGCGTGGCGCGTTACGAGGAGCGAGCGAGGCGCTCGATGAAGCCCTGCACCTCGTCCGAATCCCAGGTCAGCCCGTCATGCCAGAAGCGCAGCAGCGCATCGCGATTGCGTGCGGCCCAGGGCAGCGCCACCGCTTCGCCGTCGCGCGCCACGCGGGCGGGCAGGCCCTGGTTGATGGCGCGCGGCGGATCCTCCAGCGTCACCACCAGGCAGGGCCCCTCCCATTCGGGCTTGCCGGGGAACCACTTGATGCGCGGCCCGTGCGAGGCGCGCCGCGTCGAGACGAAGATGGTGCCCGGCAGCCCGGTGCGGCGCGTCGAGAGGTTCACCATGTCGAACATCTCGTCGTCGTCGGCAGGCGGCCCGCCGACCGGCGCCTGGGCCTCGGCAAATCCATGGGGCGGGACGCCGACGGCCGTCACGTCGTCTGGTCCGGCTTCTTCGGTGCCGTCCAGCGCGCGGCGAAGATCGACAGCTCGTAGAGCAGGATCAGCGGCACGGCGAGGCCGATCTGGCTGATCACGTCAGGCGGCGTGATGATCGCGGCGACGACGAACATGATGACGATCGCATAGCGCCGGCCGCGCTTCAGCGTTTCCACGTCCACGATGCCCACGCGCACCAGCAGCGTCAGCAGCACCGGCAGCTGGAAGGCGATGCCGAAGGCCAGGATCATGTGCATGACCAGCGACAGGTATTCGCTGACCTTCGCCTCCAGCTGGATCGGCACCGTGCCGGCATCGCCCGGCGTCTCGAAGCTGATGAAGAACGACCAGGCCAGCGGGAAGATGAAGTAGTAGGCCAGCGCCGCGCCCATCACGAACAGGAAGGGCGAGGCGATCAGGAAGGGGTAGATCGCCTTCTTCTCGGATTTGTAGAGGCCCGGCGCGATGAACAGCCAGAGCTGCGTCGCCCACATCGGGAAGGAGAAGAAGGTGGCGCCGAAGAAGGCCACCTTCAGGTAGGTGAAGAAGGCCTCGTAGAGCGCGGTGAAGATCATCCGCCGGTCGGCGCCGCCGGCCTGCGCCTGCAGGATGTCGGCCAGCGGCGCGGCGAGGAAGCCGTAGATCTGGCGTGAGAAGTAGTAGCAGACCGCGAAGGCGATGATGAAGGCGCCGATCGACCAGAGAAGCCGCGTGCGCAGCTCCATCAGGTGCTCGATCAACGGCATGGGCTTGTCGTCGATCGTGTCGTTGTCGTCGCGCGGCACGGGCGTGGGATCCGGGTGTCAGGCGATGCCGGCGGTCGGGCCGGACGGCGGCGCCGGGGCGGCGGCGGGGGGCGGCGGCACGAAGGCCGGGGCGGGCGGCAGGTCCGCGGCCACGGTCGGCGGCACGAAGGCGGGCGCGGCATGCGCCGGGGCGGCGGGCGCGGCGGCGAGGCCGGGGGCGGGCTCGGGCGGCGGGGTGACGATGGCGCCCGAGCCGGGCGGGGGCGGCGGGGCGAAGGCGTCCTTCAGCGGGTTCCCGATCGGGTCCTCGGTGAAGGTCTTGCGCAGCGTGCCGTCCTTGTCGACTTCCTTCTCGACCACGCTGCGGAAGTCGAAGCTGCGGATCTCGTTGATCTGGTTGCGCACGTCGTCCAGCTTCGCCTCGCGGACCACCTCATCCACCTGGGTCTGGAACTGCCCGGCCATGCCGCGCAGCTTCTGGATGAAGCGCGCCACGCCACGCACAGCCTCCGGCAGGTCCTTGGGGCCGATGATGACCACCGCGACCACCAGGATCAGCGCCAGTTCCGTCCAGTCGAGACCGAGCATCAATCCCCTTCCCGCGCCCCGGGCCCAGGGCCATCCGGCGGAGCGAACCCGTTAGCAGGAACGCCGCCCCCCGCCAATCGGCCGACCGCCTCTATCTAGGAAGCCTCGGGCGGGAAGACGAAGGCCCGCTGCGGATCGATCGCGACGGAAACCCGCTCCCCGCGGCTGAGCCAGACGCCGGGCGGCAGGCGGGCATGCAGGTGCAGCAGCCCGCCCTGCCCGTCCGGGACCGCCAGGTGCACCAGCGTGGTGGCGCCGAGCAGCCGGCAGGCCTCCACCTCCGCCAAGGTCCCGCCGCCAGGGCCGCCATCGTTGCCGCCATCGGGGCCGCCATCGGGCAGGTTGGAGGAAGGCGCTTCCAGCACGCGCAGCCCTTCCGGCCGCAGCAGCACCTCGACCGCCGCGCCCTCCTCGGCCGGCAGGCCGCCGGCGGGCAGGCGGTTGCCGGGATCGACCGTGCCGATCGGCGTCTCCGCCCGCCCGCCGCGCAACCGGGCCGGCAGGCGGTTCACCTCGCCCAGGAAGGTCGCGACGAAGCGGGTGGCCGGCGAGAGATACAGCTCGGCCGGGGTGCCGAGCTGCTCGATCCGGCCGGCATTCATCAGCGCGATGCGGTCGGCCATGAACATCGCCTCCTCCGCGTCGTGGGTGACGATCAGCGTGGCGATGCCGGCCTGCTGGAGCACGTGCAGCGTGTCGTCCCGCACCTGTTCGCGCAGGCGCGCATCGAGGCTGGCGAAGGCCTCGTCCAGCAGCAGCACCTTCGGCCGCGGCGCCAGCGCACGGGCCAGCGCCACCCGCTGCTGCTGCCCGCCCGAGAGCATGTGCGGCCAGGAACTGGCGAAGCCTTCCAGCCCGACGCGGGCCAGCGCGTCCATGATGCGCCATTTGCGCTGGCCGCGCGGGACGAAGCGCAGGCCGAAGGCCACGTTCTCCTCCACCGTCAGGTGGGGGAACAGCGCGTAGTCCTGGAAGACGAAGCCGACGCCGCGCTGCTCGGGCGGCAGGTCCCGCCCCGGCTCGGCGATCAGCTGGCCGCCGAGGGCGATGCGGCCGGCCTGCACGGGCTCCAGGCCGGAAGCCAGGCGCAGCAGCGTGGTCTTGCCGCAGCCGGAGGGGCCGAGCAGGCAGACGATCTCGCCCGCGCCCACTTCGAGGTCGAGGCCGCGGAGCACCTCGCCCCGCTCGGGGTAGGCATGGCGGATGCCGGCGAAGGCGATGCTCAATGTTTTCCTGCCCTCAGACGCCGGGCGGCCGCATCCGCGGCCTTGGCTTCGCGCCGGGCACTGGCGCGCCCTGCGGCGATGTCGGTCCGGGCGCAGGCCGCATCCGCGGCCTTGGCTTCGCGCCGGGCACTGGCGCGCCCTGCGGCGATGTCGGTCCAAGCGCGGGCCGCATGCGCGGCCTTGGCCGGCTGCGCTGGCCGCAGGTCACCCGATGGCGGGGGACGCACCAGTCGCCGTGCATCGGCGTGGCTGGCGGGCTGGGCGCGGGGCGCCCTGGGCGGCCGGTGCCCGGCCGCAGGCGGCTGGCGGCGCGCCGTCAAGGTGCGGCATCCGGCGGACCGCCGGGCCGCGGCTCCGCCGGCTCGGGGGGCGCGGACAGCACCGGGCTCGCGGCCTCGGCGCTGACCAGCTCCTCGCGCCGCGGCAGCTCCTTCAGCGAGGCCAGGCCGAACTGTTCCAGGAAGCGCGGCGTGGTGCCCCACAGCGTCGGGCGGCCCGGCACCTCCTTGTGGCCCTTCGGCGCGACCAGGCCGTTCTCCAGCAGCGATTCGAGCGTGGCCTGGGACAGGCTGGCGCCGCGGATCTCCTCGATCTCGGCGCGGGTGACGGGCTGGTGCCAGGCGATCACCGCCAGCGCCTCCATCGCCGCCCGCGGCAGGCGGCGCGGCACCTCGACCACCCGCGTCAGGGCAGGTGCGAGATCGGGGGCGGTGCGCAGCGCGAAGCCGCCGGCGACCTCGGCCAGTACCACGCCGCGGCCGTCCAGCGCCCCGGCCAGCGCGGCGAGCACGGCGCGCGCCTCCTGCCCCTCCGGCAGCACGGATTGCAGGCGGGCGGGCTGCACCGGGCGGTCGGAGGCGAACAGCAGGGCCTCGGCGATGCGCAGCGCCTCGGGCGAGACCGGGGCGGCCGGCGGCGCGGCGTCGGCCGGGACGGGTGCGGCGGCGTCAGCCGGGACGGGTCCGGCGGCCTCCCGCGGCGGCGCGGCGGCCAGGCCGGTGCCCGGCTCGCCCTCGGGCGGCCCGGACACCGCCTGCCCCTGCCCTTCCGGCTCCGGCGCCTGGTCAGGCGGCGCGCACATCCCCCGTCTCCTTCGCGGCCTCGGCGCGGCGCAGCAGGATGGGCCCGAAGGCCCGGTCCTGGCGCAGCTCCACCGCGCCGCCGCGGGCCATCTCCAGCCCCGCGATCAGCGTGGCGGCAAGAGCGGCCCGCCGCTCCACCGCGTCAAGCCCCGCCGCCGCGTCAGGGTCCGGCAGGAAGCGCTGCAGCACGGCCCAGGAGGGCAGTTCGCCCAGCACGCGAGAGAGGCGCGCCATCGCCTCCCCCACCGTCCACAGCAGGCGGGGCTTCGGGCGGTAGGGCCGGCGCGCCAGCGCCCGGCGGCGGGCGGCGACATAGGCCTGGCAGAGGTCGGAGAGGTCGGTGCGCAGGCCGGAGCGGTCCTCGACGCGCAGCGCCTCCGGCGCGCCGCGGGGGAAGACGTCGCGGTGCAGCTGCGGGCGGGCGGCGAGCCAGGCGGCGCCGGCGCGCATCCGTTCCAGCTCGGCCAGGCGGTCAGCGAGGCGGCCGGCCAGCGCCTCCGCGTCTTCCTCGGCCGTCTCCTCCTTCGGCAGCAGCAGGCGGGATTTCAGCCAGGCGAGCCAGGCGGCCATGACCAGCCATTCCGCCTGGATCTCGAGCCGCAGGCCGCGCGCCTGCTCGATCACCGCGAGATACTGGTCGACCAGCGCCAGGATGGAGAGCCTCTCCAGGTCCACCTTCTGCGCCCGCGCCAGGTCCAGCAGCAGGTCGAGCGGGCCCTCATAGCCATCCAGCCGCAGGTGGAGGACCGGGGTGGTTGGCGCGGGCTCCGTCATCCGATCCCCCCATGGCCGGACAGGGTGAACATCAGCCGCAGCAGCGGCAGGGCGATGTTGCGCAGCAGCCAGCCGATCGGGTCGGCGCCCGGCACCGCCCAGGGCAGCACGAAGATCAGCCCGAGCACGATGAACAGCCCCGCCGGCTCCAGCCGCGCCAGCGCCCGCGCCGGGGCGGCGGGCAGCACGCCCACCAGGATGCGGCCGCCATCCAGCGGGGGGATCGGCATCAGGTTGAACACCGCGAAGAAGACGTTGAACAGCATGGACAGCGCGACGAGCCGCAGCAGCCAGTCGCTCGCCGGGTCCGGCAGGGCCTCGCCCAACCCTTCCACCAGATGGGCCGCGAGCCCGAAGCCCAGGGCAAGGGCGAAGTTGATGGCCGGGCCCGCCGCCGCGACCAGCACCATCCCCCAGCGCGGGTCGCGCAGCCGCCAGATGTCCACCGGCACCGGCTTCGCCCAGCCGAACATCGCCTGCACCTGGCCGATGGTCAGCAACTGCCCCGCCAGCAGGATGCCGGGGACCAGGATGGTCCCCACCGGGTCCACGTGGCGGATCGGGTTCAGGCTGACCCGGCCGAGCCGCCAGGCGGTGTCGTCGCCGAGCGCGCGCGCCGCATAGCCATGCGCCGCCTCGTGCAGGGTGATGGCGAGGATGGCGGCGATGGCGAGCGCCGCGATCTCGCCGGCCAGGGCGCCGGTCACGCGACCGCGGCTTGCGGCGCCAGCAGGCGGTCGCGCGTGGCAACCAGCGCGGCGGGATCGAGCGGCCGGCGCGCCGCGTCGCGGGCGGCGCGCGCGCCTGCCATGCGGCGGCGGGCGGCGTCCGACAGGGGCGGGCAGGCTTCGAGCAGCGCGGCGCCCTCGGCCAGCACGCCGGTGCAATGCAGCACCAGGTCGCAGCCCGCGCCGATCGCGGCGCCGGCGAGGTCGTTGGACAGGCCCGCCATGGCGCCCATGGCCAGGTCGTCGGAGACCAGGACGCCGTCGAAGCCGACCTCGCCGCGGATCACGCCCTCGATGACGGCCGGCGAAAGGGTCGCCGGCCGGACCGCGTCCCAAACGGCGTAGAGGATATGCGCCGTCATCGCCCAGGCGCCGAGGCCGGCCGCCGCGCGGAAGGGGGCGATGTCGGCGGCGAGCGCGGCGGCGGTGGCGGCGACGCGCGGCAGCGCATCGTGGCTGTCCACCAGCGCGCGGCCATGGCCGGGGATGTGCTTGATCACGGGGATGCACCCCGCCGACTGCAACCCGCGGATCCAGGCGACGCCGAGCCGCGCGACCTCGGCCGGGTCGGCGGAGAAGGCACGGTCGCCGATCACGCCATGCGCACCGGGCAGCCGCAGGTCCAGGACCGGGGCGCAGACCACGTCGAGGCCGGCGGCGGCGCAGCCCATGCCGAGCAGCGCGGCATTGGCTTCCGCGGCCGGGTCGGGGCCCGCTTCGAACAGCGCGGCCGGGGGGAATTCGGGCCAGTGCGGCGGCCGCAGCCGGGCGACGCGGCCGCCTTCCTGGTCCACCAGGATGGGGGCTTCCGCGCCCAGTTCCTCGCGCAGCGCGGCGGTCAGCGCGGCCAGCTGCGCGGGGCTTTCGACGTTGCGGCGGAACAGGATGGCGCCGGCCGGGCGGTGGCGGCGGAACAGCGCCGCCTCCTCCGCCGCGAGGGCCGGGCCGGCGATGCCGAGGATGGCGGCCTTGGTGCCGGCCACCCCGTTCAGCTCCGCACCGGCATGCAGGCGCCGCCGCGGGCGCGGATCTGGGTGCAGAATTCCTGCGCGGCGTCCTGGTCCGGCAGGCCGCCGGTGCGCAGGCGGAACATCGGCGTCTGCCCCTCGCCGCGTTCGAAGCGGGTGATCTGCGGGCTGCGGCCGGCGAAGAGCTCGGGCGCGCGGCGGGACAGGCGGTCCCATTCGGCGCGGGCGGCGTCCTCGGTCGGCAGGGCGCCGAGTTGCACCTGCACGCGGCCGGTGGCCGGGCGGGCGGGCGGCGCGGCGGCGGGCGGCGCGCTGGCGACGGGGGCCGGCGCGGGGGTGGCGGGCGCCGCCGCCG